>NZ_JACJDX010000004.1:0-350024 GCF_014163775.1 Shewanella sp. SR43-8
TGAGCATGAGCCAGTACATCATCATGATCATAATTTAAGAGCTGCTTATTTCCATGTTCTTGCAGATGCTTTAACGTCTGTTTTAGCCATTGTGGCGCTAGTCTTTGGTAAATATATGGGACTGACATTCCTCGATCCTGTTATGGGTATAGTTGGCGCAGTGATTATTACACGTTGGGCATGGGGGTTAATGAAGCAAACGAGTCCAATCTTGCTTGATAATTCAATCGGGTTGGACAAGAAGTCACGAATAAAACACTTCCTCGAGCATGATGGCGTTATTGTTACTGATCTTCATATTTGGAAGGTAAGCGCTGAACATTATGCTGCGATTGTCTCGTTACTAGTCCATAGTGACATTGATGCTGTGCAATTAAAGCAACAACTTGAAAGTAAGTTTTCGCAACTTAGCCATATCACAATCGAAATTAATCAATGTCCACTGGCATCCTGTAAAAGCATAAGCTACTCATAAATGCCTTTGAACGGCTTACTTGTGTGAAAAAACTGCAATTGAGCACTTTATTTGAAAAAGTACTTTACCTTTGGAAGGGGGTTTAGCATAATGCCCCTCGTCAACAGGGGTGTAGTTCCAATTGGTAGAACAGCGGTCTCCAAAACCGATGGTTGCGGGTTCGAGTCCTGCCACCCCTGCCAAATTTAGAAGGCCTAGCAGAAATGCTAGGCCTTTGTCTTTTCCGTTGCTATTTTTTCCTGGCAAATCCGCACTCTGATTTCAGTCTGCAATATTCAATTTATCCTTTTAAGATTGAGCAAGTTAACTCTTCCTATATTACTCGGTGAGTAAATCTTTTCTATAACACTATTTAGTTCCTTTTCCCTTTATTTCTTTTAGTTCATTTGCGCTATCTTGATGCACTCCATTGGGTTAATGCCCGATATTAGAGCAAAATACGCAAATCCTCTTAATTTACAATAAATTTTAATCCATTTAAAAACATAGTTTTACCCTTTTTTACCCACAATTGTGCAAATTTTTATGGAAAACGTTTACCCTTGGTGTTATAAAATATCTGCTAGATGGATACATCTAGTTAACAAAATGGTTGTCGCGCTCTCTACTCTATAAAAATAAATGTTAAGAGAATGGATAAGATAATGAAAAATAATATATTCAAACTCAGTAAAGTCGCAGTTGCATTGCTCCCTTTATGCTATGTAACTCATGCTTTTGCTGCGGAAGATGATACTAAAAAAGAAACAACAGAGGTTGCTGCTACAGCTACTGCCGAAGAAAAAGTTGAGGTAATACAAGTTAGGGGTTTTGCCTCAACTCTAAAACAATCGCTGTTTAGCAAACGTACTTCATCACAAACAGTCGAAACAATTTCTACCGATGATCTTGGCAATATGCCTGATGTGACTATTACTGACGCTCTTGCTCGTCTGCCTGGGGTGGCTGCCGATCGCGATCGTGGTAACGCAAGTCGTATTTCAATTCGTGGTATGGGGCCTCGGTTAAATATGGCCACTTTGAATGGCCGTGAGATTGTTAGTGGTGAGCCAAGTCGTGATGTGCGCTACGAACAATTTCCTGCTGAATTGATTAATTCGGTTCAAGTGTATAAAAGTCCAACGGCCAGTAATGTTGAAGGCGGTATTTCTGGCTTAGTGAATATGGATTTTGTCAGTCCATTAGCGCAAAGCGAACGTAAAGTAACATTAAGCGCTAATGGTATGTACTACGATCTGGCTGATGAATTGCCAGATGGGCAAACCAATGGCTCTAAATTGAGCTTTAGTATCGTTGATAACATTACCGATAACTTAGGTTATGCCTTCGGTATTGCTTATCAGGATCAGCCTTCAGTACAACGTGGTACTAAAAGTTGGAATTACAATAATGGCGCTGATAGAGGCGATATTAACGATAATGGTATCCAAGAGTCTGCACCTTGGGGCGCACAGTCAGGTGATAAAGTTGGTACCAATAAACGCTTAGGCTCTATGGGGATCCTAGAGTGGCAGGCGACTGATAAACTAAAGCTAAAATACGATCTGTTTTATTCAAAGTTTAAAATTGAAGAACGTGAAGATCAAATGTACTTCAATGACTTAGGAAATTATCAAAGCAGTAAAAATTGGAATTATAACAATTCTGCAGCTCAACCCGAGATCATCACAAAGGCCGACGGTAGTGAACAGCTTGTTGGAGGCGGGTTAGCCTATGCAAACCATGAGGTGCATAACGCAACTTGGTTCCAAGAAAACGAGTTGTTGAGTACAGGATTGAATGCGGTATGGGAAGGCGATATATGGCGCATTAAAGCGGATGTCGGTTTTTCTAAAGCACAAATCGATTCTGTATGGGTTGATATTATCTCTAGCTACAACGGCCCTAGTTATGATTTAGGTTGGAGTGTGGCCGATGGTAATAGTTTCAGCGCTGAAGTGCATGATAATTCGGCGGAAGGGTTAAGTGCAATAGACATCTCTAATCCAGATTATTACACCTTAGGGGCCATGGAATGGGTTGAGACGGCACCCGGTGTTTGGGAAGAACAAAATATTGGTATGATCGGCGATAATGACCGCGACCTGTCGGATCAAATGGTGAATACCCGTGTAGACTTTGAGCGTTATGTCGATTGGGGAATTTTTCAACAATTAAGCTTCGGTATACGTTATTCAGATCGCGAGAAGGAAAACCGTGTCATAGACTGGCAGAAAGCCGTTGTTGCTGATAATGGCTTAACTAATTACGGCACAAGCTATGCTCTTGGTGGTGGCTATAAGGTGCCTAACCTTTACGCATTAAAGGATTGGGATAAAGTCGCACATGATGCGTTTGGTGGGCTTGGTAGTGCTGATTATGCATTGCAAAACAGCGCCGATAAGCTCGCATCTTGGAATTTAACTGAAAAGAACAGTGCTGCCTATGTGATGTTAAATATCAACAGTGAATGGGGCGATACACCTTATTCGGGCAATATTGGCGTTCGTGTTGTAAATACTCGCTCAACATCAGAAGGTTATGAGCAATTGCTTGATGGCTCTTTAGGTTCTGCGAGTATTGATCATGAATACACAGAAGTGCTGCCATCACTTAACTTGTTGTTTAATATAACTGATGATTCACAAATACGCTTCGGCTTAGCACGTACTATGTCACGTCCTCCGTTGATTGAAATGCGTACCGGTTTTTCAATCGATACTACAGTAACGCCAAATACCGCTTCTGGTGGTAACCCTGAGCTAGATCCATATATTGCCAATCAGGTAGATCTTGGCTACGAGTATTACTTCTCTGACAGTGGTGCTATGACAGTGTCTTTATTCTATAAAGACATGCAGAGCCATATTGGTATTGCGACCAGCACTAAAACCTTGGATGGTGTCGACTATGAATATAGCGGCCCAGTCAATGGCGATGGCGGTGCAATTAAAGGGTTTGAAGTCTTATACCAACAGGGCTTTGATTTCTTACCGGCACCATTTGATGGTTTAGGCATCTACGCTAACTATTCCTTCACTGATTCAGAAGTGGAAGAATTCACACCACAGGATAATCCATATGCTTTAGCAGGCTTATCTAAAAATGTCGGTAACGTGACCTTGTGGTATTACAAGGAAGGGTTTGAAGCACGAGTAGGCTATGACTACCGTAGTGAATACACTGGGATCAATAGCTGGGATCCAAGCGAAATCTCCTTATATGATGCCCAAGCTACTGTAGATGCGAGTATTTCATATCAGTTCACTGATAACTTTAAAGTGATGTTACAGGGGCAAAACCTGACTAACGAAGCGTCAACAAGTTATTGGGACAACGATAAAACCCGTGTAGCAGAAAATGCAGAGTGGGGTCGCCGTTACGTGTTGGGCTTTACGCTCTCTATGTGACCATAACTGAAGCGCTCACTTATGTGAGCGCCTTGGTTCATTTTTCACTACCGGGATTTCTAGTTTTTGGTTTATTCCGTTTATAAGGTACCTTGGTATGTATTTCAAGTTGTTGTTTGCAATTGTATTACTGTGTTTCCCCAGTGTGCAAGTGCAGGCTTCGCCACAGGCGCAGACTGCTATCAAACTGTCGTTCAATGAGGATTGGCAATTCCAAAAGTCACCCGCACACGCAACCGTGTTTCAGCCTGAAGCTAAAGCATGGGAAAAGGTGAGTTTACCCCATACTCCTAAGCTTGAACCTTTGTTGGTTAATGACCAATGGCAGGGTATTGCTCTGTATCAAAAGCAATTCAATGCCCCTAAATCGTGGCAAGGACAAAGTCTTTACCTACGTTTCGAAGGCGCAATGAACTCCACTCGAGTGTGGTTAAATGATAAGCCAATAGGTGAGCATTTAGGTGGTTATCTGCCATTCAGTATTGATATATCAACTGCAGTAAATTACGGGGCTGACAATCAGTTAAGGGTGGAGTTAGACAATAACGATAATCCAACAACTGGTCCTAAACCGCTACAATTACTCGACTTTAATACCTATGGCGGTTTATACCGCGAGGTTAACTTATTCATTAAAGCGCCACTGCACGTCAGTGATGAGATGCTGACTAATTTACCTAATCGTGGCGGTTTACTGATTTCGAGCAAGATAGACAATAAGGCTAAGGCAAGTGTGGCCGTTCAGACCGATATCCGTAATCAAGGTAGTAAACCGGCTAACTTCACCTTAAAACAGGTGCTTGAGTTCGACGGTAAAGCGGTTGCAACAACAGCGCAAAGCTACACTTTAGCTGCCAATAGCCAGCAAGTCTTTGACCAGAGCCTAACGGTTAAAAAGCCAAAGCTGTGGCATCCAACTCATCCAAATCTTTATCAATTAAATACTGAACTTTGGCAAGGTAAAACCTTGCTTGAGCGAAGCAATAATAACGTTGGAATTCGTGAGTTCGCCTTTAATGCTAAGCATGAGTTGCTGATTAATGGTGAACCCTATTTTTTACGCGGTGTTAATCGTCATCAAGATTATCCCCATGTCGGTTATGCCACCTCAAATCAGGCTGATTACCGGGATGCGATCAAAATTAAAGAGGCTGGATTTGATTATGTCCGTTTATCTCACTATCCCCATTCACCAGCTTTCATGGATGCTGCAGATGAATTAGGTTTAGTGCTGATTGATGACATATTAGGTTGGCAGTATTACTCTCCAGATCTAGCATTTGCTGAGCAAACGTACCAATCTTGCAAAGATTTAATACGTCGTGATCGCAATCATGCCAGCGTATTAGCATGGGAATGTTCGCTCAATGAAACTGAGATGCCACTGGCGTTTATTGAGCATTTAAAAGGTATTATTCAGGCGGAGTTACCTGGTGCTATGTCTGCAGGTTGGCAGACTCAATACGATATCTATTTACAAGCACGTCAACATAGAATGCAGCATTATCAAACACCTATTCAGCCGTACAATGTGTCTGAGTACGGTGACTGGGAATACTATGCGCAAAATGCGGGTCTTAACCAACAGTCATGGGCTGATTTAAAAGATGATGAACGCACCAGTCGTCAGTTACTCGGTGCGGGTGAGAAACGTCTTTTACAACAAGCGATGAACCTACAGGAAGCGCATAACGATAATCTTCACACTCCAGCGTTTGCTGATGGTTATTGGGTGATGTTTGACTATAACCGTGGCTATGCCAATGACTTAGAAGCATCTGGCATTATGAGTATTTATCGTCAGCCTAAGTTCAGTTATTACCTGTTCCAAAGTCAGCGTGATCCGGCGTTAACGTCAACCCAATACAATGCCGGACCTATGGTGTATATCGCTTCAGATTGGCAAGCGGACTCTTCGCCAAATGTTCGGGTTTTTAGTAACGCGGATGCCGTCGAGTTATGGTTAAATGGCAAATTAATTGCCCGTCAAACGCCCGATAACGGCGCGAATACAGACAAGCTGCCTCATCCACCCTTTACTTTTCATCTGCCACGTTTTGAGGCCGGAAAGTTGAGTGCGAAGGCTTTTATTGGCAATAAATTAGTCGCAACCCACAGTGTTAGCACCCCAGAAGCGATTCACGCCCTTGAGATTTCACTCGATACCGCAGGTGTACCTGTTAATCCTACTGGCAGTGATGTGTTATTTGTCAATGTCAGATTAGTTGATACTAATGGCACCACCGTTCCTATGAATGGCAAAGTCGTCAGCTTTGAAGCCGATAGCGCTATTGAGGTACTTAACCCTGAAGCGATAGTGACTGAAAAAGGCGTTGCTACGGCTTTAGTTCGAGTACATAACGGCGCCAAAGGCGCGCACTTGCGAGCAAGTTTCAACCTTGAAAATGCCGTTACACCTTTAACTGCAGAGTTGAAATTCTAATACCATGAATGAGTTGAGTAATATCATGAACCCCGAATTTGATCCGACTGAACACCCACATCGCCGCTATAATCCGCTGCTGGGAGAATGGGTTTTAGTGTCGCCCCATAGGGCAAAACGTCCTTGGCAAGGCCAAGTTGAGGCTGTCGATGACGCGCCAAAGCCGAGTCACGATCCGAGCTGCTTTTTGTGTTCGGGTAACACACGTATTAATGGTGAGGTTAATCCGAGCTACACAGATACGTTTGTTTTCACCAATGACTTTGCTGCGTTAAAAGCTGATACGCCAAAATTTCAACAAAATTCTCCACTGTTTCGCATGCGTACCGAACAAGGTGAGAGTCGAGTAATATGCTTCTCACCCGATCATGCTAAAACCCTACCTGAGCTCTCAGTTGATTCAATCATTAAAGTGATTGAAACTTGGCAGAGTCAGTGTGCCGATTTATCCCAGCGTTATGTTTGGGTGCAAGTGTTTGAGAATAAAGGCGCTGTTATGGGCTGCTCCAATCCACATCCCCATGGGCAAATTTGGGCCCAGACCCAACTGCCCACACTAATAGAGCGCAAGCAACAAAGTCAGAGTGAGTATTTCAAGCAACAGGGTACAGCCTTGCTTGCCGATTATGTGGAGCAAGAAGTTGTCAGCTGTGAGCGTTTGGTGGTGAGCAATGAAGATTGGGCAGTGGTTGTGCCTTATTGGGCCGCTTGGCCATTTGAAACTTTACTACTGCCACGTTTTGCAATTCAGCGTATGACAGATTTAAGCGCCAGTCAGCAGGCCAGCTTGGCAGATATTTTGAGCCAAATTACCATTCGCTATGACAATCTGTTCCAGTGTTCCTTCCCGTATTCGATGGGATGGCATGGTGCGCCATACGATGGCGAAGCACATGATGAATGGCGCTTACATGCCAGTTTCTTCCCGCCATTACTGCGTAGCGCATCTGTGCGTAAGTTTATGGTTGGCTACGAAATGCTTGCCGAAGCCCAACGAGATTTGACCCCTGAGCAGGCCGCCGAGCGCCTACGTCAGTTGTCTCCCGTTCACTATAAAATGAAGTCTTAAACATGAATCAAGATACGTTGAACCTAACCCATAATAGCAATGATGATATCAATGCGATGAGCCAAGCAGTGGCTCAGTCGGACATTATCGCCCTGCTGGAGCAGACATTTGTAGAGCACTTTGGTTATGCTGCGACACAAATTAGCCATGCACCAGGTCGTGTGAATTTGATTGGTGACCATACCGATTATAACGGTGGTTTTGTGTTACCCGCCGCGATTAACTTTGGCACTTGGATGGCAGGTAAAGCAAGAAATGATCGCACTATCAATGTAGTTGCGCTGGATTGTGATGGTGAACGCATTAGTTTTTCCCTCGATGATATCGCTTTTGATAAGGTTTCGTCGTGGAGCAACTATGTCCGCGGCAGTTTGATTGCACTGGCTAAAGCATTACCAGATTTTGGTGGTGCCGATTTAGTGGTCAAAGGTAATGTGCCACGCGGCGCGGGATTAAGTTCATCGGCTTCATTTGAAGTGGTGACCTTAAAGACCATGGCGGCACTGTATGATTTACCTTTATCTGGCGTACAAGCAGCCTTGATGGGGCAGCAAGCCGAAAACGAGTTTGTGGGATGCAACTGCGGCATTATGGATCAGATGATTTCTGCCATGGGTAAACAGCACAACGCTATGTTGCTTGATTGTCGTAGTCTAGACATTCAATACGCTCGTATGCCTGAAGATCTTGCCATCATCATAGTCAATTCCAATGTAAAGCGTGGCTTAGTTGATAGCGAATACAATACTCGCCGTAAACAGTGTGAACAAGCTGCAGCCTTATTAGGTAAAACCTCATTACGTGATGTGACCTTAGCCGAGCTTAATGCCGCAAAAGCGGATCTCGAACCGATACTTTATCGCCGAGCCCACCATGTGATCAGTGAAAGTCTTCGCACCTGTGACATGTTAGCGGCACTTAATCGTCACGATATGGCACAGATCAGCACATTAATGGCTGAGTCACATGATTCTCTGAAAAATGACTTTGAAGTCACCACTTCACAGTTAGATATTCTAGTGTCCTTGTTGGCCGACAAGCTTGGTGAATATGGCGGTGCCCGTATGACTGGTGGCGGTTTCGGCGGTTGTGTAGTGGCACTAACTGAACGTAGCCATGTGGATAACGTGCTTGCCACATTAGCCGAGGACTATCACGCGGCGACAGGGCTTAAGGCCGATGTCTATTTATGCCATGCGGTCGATGGGGCCTTCGTTGCCGTTTAGCGCATTAACATAAGATAAAACAATAATAAGAGTAAAGAATATGAAGCTCGCTACACTCGATATCGCCATCATAGCCATTTACGCTATTGGTTTGTTGTTGGTTGCATTATGGATTTCACGCTCAGAGAAAAATCACGAGCGCAATACTGAAGATTACTTCCTCGCCAGTAAAGCTTTACCTTGGTGGGCGATTGGTGCCTCGTTGATTGCCTCGAATATTTCAGCCGAACAGATTATCGGTATGTCAGGTTCAGGTTATGCCATAGGTTTGGCTATTGCCTCCTATGAATGGATGGCGGCCATTACCTTACTATTGGTCGGTAAGTACATGTTGCCTATCTTTTTGAAAAACAAGATTTTCACTATGCCGCAGTACTTAGAGCAGTGCTTCGATAGCCGAGTAAAGACAGTGTTGGCGCTATTCTGGCTTGCGGTGTATGTGTTTGTAAACTTAACCGCTGTGCTGTGGCTCGGTGGTTTGGCGATTCAAACGGTCACGGGAATCGATTGGTTTACAGGCATGATGATGTTGGCCATTTTTTCAACGGCATACTCGCTTTATGGTGGCTTAAAAGCCGTTGCCTACACAGATATCATCCAAGTCGTGTTATTGGTGTTTGGTGGATTGATCTTAAGTTACTTGGCCTTAGATGCTGTATCCGATGGTGCGGGTGTGATAGCCGGTTTTGGTGTGTTGACTGAGAAACTACCTGAGCATTTTGACATGATCTTAAGCAGTGATAATCCGGCTTACATGAGTTTACCCGGCATTTCAGTGCTGGTGGGCGGCATGTGGATCATGAACTTAAGTTATTGGGGCTTTAACCAATACATTATTCAACGCGCATTGGCGGCTAAAGATATCCGTGAAGCGCAAAAAGGCATGGCATTTGCGGCTTACTTAAAGCTAGTGGTACCGGTTATTGTGGTGTTGCCCGGTATCGCCGCTGTTGTTTTATATCCCAATCTTTCTGCGCCCGATCAAGCTTATCCGTCGATGATAGAGCTGATGCCAGTTGGGATTAAGGGGTTAGTGTTTGCGGCGTTAGTGGCGGCAATTGTTTCGTCTTTGGCCTCGATGACTAACAGCATTTCAACCATTTTCACTATGGATATCTATCGTCATCTCAAACCGGCTAAATCACAAACCCATTATGTGTTTGTGGGCCGGGCGGCAACCTTAGTTAGCCTAGTGATTGCGATGATCATGGCGGAGCCGTTACTGGGTAAATTTGACCAAGCCTTCCAATATATTCAGGAATTTACTGGCGTATTTACGCCGGGTATTGTGGTGATTTTCTTAATGGGCATGTTCTGGCGTAAAGCGTCACCGGCAGGCGCCATTGCGGCGGCTTTGGGTTCCGCCGTAGGGTCATTTGTACTTAAGTTTACTTGGCCGACATTGCCTTTTATGGATCGCATGAGCGTGGTGTTCCTTTTGTGTTTAGGACTCGGGGTGTTGGTGTCTTTACTGCGCCCAAGAACGCAGCCAAGTAATACTGTGGATTTAAGCCAAGTGTCTTTTGCGACCACGCCATCCTTTAATCTACACACTGCGATTATCGCGATTATTTTAATCGCGCTGTACACAACTTGGTGGTAACACGATGAAAGTATTAGTGACAGGTGGCGCAGGTTACATAGGTTCGCATACCGTTTTGGCATTATTACAACAGGACCACCAAGTGGTGGTGTTTGATAACTTGTGTAATGCCAGTGAGGTGCCGTTAGCGCGAATTGAAGAGATGACGGGCAAACATATTGAGTCTGTCCGTGGCGATATTCGCGATGAAGCAGCATTAGATGCGGTGTTTGAGGCGCATCAATTTGATGCGGTGATCCATTTTGCTGCGCTTAAAGCGGTTGGCGAATCAACCCAAAAACCGCTGGCTTATTATCAAACCAACGTACACGGCAGTGTGTGTTTGCTTGAGGCCATGCAGCGTCATCAAGTCACTGATTTTATTTTTAGTTCATCGGCGACAGTCTATGGTGAGCTGGCGATCGTGCCTTATCTTGAGTCAATGCCGCTAGGGTCTCCTTCGAGCCCCTATGGTGCGACTAAGGTGATGGTCGAGCGCATTATGGCCGATTATGCGGCCGCTAACCCTGAATTCAGGGGCGTATCCCTACGTTATTTCAATCCTATCGGTGCTCACGAAAGCGGTAACTTAGGCGAAGATCCTAAGGGGATCCCGAATAATTTATTACCTTATTTAGCCCAAGTCGCAGTGGGTCGCCGCGCCCATTTAAGTGTCTTTGGTGGTGATTATCCAACGCAAGATGGCACCTGTTTACGGGATTATCTGCATGTGATGGATTTAGCCGAAGGCCATACGGCGGCGCTTAATTGGTTGGCAGACCATCCATTGCAGCGTGGCATTGAAGCGTTCAACTTAGGAACGGGTCAAGGTGTGTCAGTGCTGGACATTATCGCTGCCTTTGAACAGGCGAGTGGTGTGCCTGTTCCCTATGAGATAGCGCCACGTCGCGCGGGCGATCTCGCTGCATTTTGGGCCAATGCCGATAAAGCCAGCACTGTGCTAGGTTGGCAAGCTAAACGCAATCTCACCCAGATGATGCAGGATACTTGGCGTTGGCAAAGTCAAAATCCTTCGGGCTACAGTGAAGAATAAAAGGAATTGTGCATGAAATTACTCACCAAATTAGCAGCAGTGCTTGCGTTATCACCTTTGTTACCGTTATTGAGCGCGAGTGTTTTTGCGGATGATGCGAAGGTTGAAGACGGAGTGTTGTACCTAGACGATGGCAGTGAAGTGCGTCACTTTGGCGTGAATTACTCTGCGCCATTTGCCTTTACCTACCGTGCTATGGTTAATAGCGGTGTTGACATACACGCCGCTATCGATATGGATGTGGCGCATCTTAAGCGTCTTGGGGTGACGGGCTATCGTGTGCATGTCTTCGACAGAGAAGTTTCCGATGTAAAAGGGAATTTAGTCGATAATGTTCATCTAGAACTGCTGGATTATTTACTGAATAAGCTTGCCGCTAATGGTATTCGCGCCATTATTACCCCGATTGCGTGGTGGGGTAATGGTTATCCTGCGCCGGATACTGAGACTCAAGGATTTGCTAATGGCTTTACTAAAGCGCAGATGAATACCGAGCCTAAGGCTATTACGGCAACGCACACTTATCTGAAACAATTCTTTGCTCATAAGAATCGTTATAGTGGTGTGACCTATGGTCAGGATGCCAACATTATTGCCTTTGAATTGTTTAACGAGCCGAGTCACCATGGTGATGTTTATCAGAGTCAAAGCTATATCGATGGTTTAATTAAGGTGAGCCATGACAGTGGCGTAACGAAACCGCTGTTTTATAACATTAGCGAGCAGGGCGACAACCCAGCCTTTGCAAAAGCGGTATGCGATTCTAATATCGATGGAATTGCCTATCAGTGGTATCCGACTGGGCTAGTAAAAATGAGCCGGATTAACAGTAATACTCTGGTCAATGTTGCCCATTACACCAATCCCTTCGCCGATATTGCGGCCTGTAAGACGAAGGCGAAAATGATTTATGAGTTTGATGCCGCAGATGTAACTGCCAGTGTCATGTATCCAGCAATGGCACGCAGTTTTCGCGAGGCTGGATTCCAATGGGCGACTCAGTTTTCCTACGATCCGGCAGTCATTGCGGGCAGCAATGCTGATTACAATACCCATTTTCTTAATCTACTTTACACTCCGTCAAAAGCCATCAGCTTTTTGATTGCCGGTGAGGTATTTAGACAAGTTCCTCGCGGTTTTGAGGGCGGTGCTTATCCGCAAAGTAATCACTTTGCTGACGTGAGCTTAGATTATGGCCACGATGTCAGTGTATTAAATCAGCCAGCGCGTTTTTATTACAGTAATAACACAGATGAAAAGCCACAAGCGCCTAAAAAGCTTGAGCATATCGCTGGCGTTGGCAGTTCTGCGATTGTTAACTATGACGGCAATGGTAGCTACTTTTTAGATAAGATCTCTGATGGTTTATGGCAATTAGAAGTGTATCCCGATGCCTTAGTGTTATCTGATCCACATCAGAATTCGAGCTTAAAACGTGAAGCCGTCCGTTTGTATCAAGCCTCGCGACATTTTAATCTGGCTCTGTCGGATTTAGGCCAGCATTATTGGCTGCAAGGTATCAACCAAGGTAATAGCGCTTCGCTACAAGCCAGCAAAGGCACAGTGCAGTTAACGCCTGGCAAGTATTTACTCGCTAAGGATAAATCGTTACTTGCATCAAAGCAGGGCAAGGTTGATGACCATTATTATCTGCCGCCTATGCCGCATCAAACCTTAGGCTTAGTGCACCAGAATGTGCAGGCGCTGAATCAGGGGGATGCGCTCTCCTTTAGCACCAGTGTGATGGACGCAAAAGCGATAGATAAGGTTGAGCTTTATGTGCGCTATCTTGGTGATAGTGAGTTTAAGGTGTATCCGATGCAAGCCCATGGCAGTCTCTATCTCCAAACCCTCACTGATGTCAAAAACTGGCAGCGCACTGGGGCGATTGAATATGCTTTTGTGGTGACTCAAGCTGCTGATCAAACAAGCTTTCCAGGTAATGCTGAGGGAAATCCAAATGAATGGGATTTTGTGAAGCGCAGTGGCGCAGCTTTTTATCAATTTGAGTGGCGTGCTAAAGGCACTCCGGTCAGCTTGTTTAATGCCACGCTCGATAGAGATAACTTAATTTATCCACAAAATGGCCGTAGTGAATGGCGTTTCCAAAGTGGCGTGCGCGATCAAGGACTTGGATTGCAACTTTATCTCCCAAATCTGCTGACATCTGCTACAGGTTCAGAAGCTGATAATATGCTCGTACGTATCTCATCAGCCAAAGATAATGCGCTTTCTCAACATTCCCTGAAGGGATACAATACCGTTCAGCTGCGAATCTATGCAGACCAAGCCAATGAACATGTGTCTGTTGCGCTGTTAAACGAGGATGGACTAGCCTATGGCGCGGTTGTTACATTGCAAGCTGGGTGGCAGTCTATTAGCATACCATTAGCTGATTTATCGCCAATGCCGACGGTATTAACAAAGGCTTATCCCATGTTTATGCCGATGAATTATCCTCATTCTGAACCCTATAGATTCGACGCTGAGGCGCTGGGGAAATTACAAGGTGTGCAGCTGGGGTTTGTGGCAAAGGATTATGAGATAAAGGCGCGGGACAAAGGCCATAATATTGTCTTGTCTGAAATAAATTTAATTAAGAGGTAAGTGCTATATCGATAAGCCGCGCGAGTAAGGGCTACAGGCATCAGCAACAAGATAATTCTGCGAGTGATGCCGTATGCCAAAGCCTAGATTTAGCTCCTAAAAAGTACCTTCAGTGGGTGCTTGGTGCAGGCTTTTTTGCGGCGTTTATCGCCCAGCAAGGGGTTGTGGCGTTAGCCTTACCCTATTATCAAATGCTGCGCGGCTTAGACCCTTTACTCTTAGGCGCTTTGCTGAGTTTACCTATCGTTTGTGGTGCAATGCTTTCGGGACGAATTATGTCGCTGTTGCAGCGACAATTGTGGACCGAGCGGCGGATAATATTAACCTGTGGTTGGGTAACCGCTTTGTTATTTGGCCTATTGTGGATGGTTCCAGCAAATTGGCCTATGGCTTGGCAGTGGGCTGTCTTAGTGATGTTATGTTTGTGCTATAGCCTATCCATGACAGTACTGATCCTCACCTTGAAGCTATTGGCCTTTCGTTTGGCCTTGGTAAGTGATGATGGGCAAGGGATATTTAGTCGTATTACCTTGTTTGAAAAGATTGCCGCGGTGTTGTACTTTTGGTTATTCCCATTAACTCAGTTAACTTTATTTACTGATGCTACTAGTGGTGTGAGAATAATAGGCTGGCTGGTGGGCTTAGGCTTAATCGGCAGTTTATGTACTTTGGTGGCTTGGCAATTCGCCCCTGAGCGAGTGCGATTAGGCGATAGCCGGATGAAAATCGCAACAGATATGGCGCCAACCTTGAGCGTGCATACTCGCCGGCAGGTTAACCAATTACTGTGGATCTCGGCATTGCAGTTTGGCGCTGTGGGGATTTGTATCAGTTTTGACTATTACTTGCTGGTATATTTTATGTCTGCAGGTGACGTGACCGAAGGCTCAATGCTTAAAGGTGCGTTATCGAGTGGCTATGCGATAGCGGGAGCCTTGTATTTACCCATACTCGCCCATGGGGTTAAACAATGGGGTGCTGTGGTAACATTACAAAGAGTACTCGTATTTACGGTTTTTGGCTGTTTACTTAAATGGTATGTGTATACGCCATATGGTTATTGGGCTTTGTGGATTGATGCTGTGATTGGTGCCGCTATTTGGACGGCGATGACCTGTATTATACCCAATATGCTCACTGAATTGGGGCGCGATACAGGTCAAGATATCAGTCCTTATTTAGTCAGTCGTCACCATACAGTGATCAGCATGAGTTTAGTGTTGGCAATGCTAGGGTCTGGTGAGTTACTCAATTTAGTCGGTTTTGATGCCAGTTTCGCGGGCAATCAAACGGATAGTACTTTGTTTGCTATGCGTTTATTATTGTCTTTTGGCAGTTTTATTTTTACCCTTGGTGCCCTAATGATCTTGTCTCGATACAAGGCCGATAGGTTAATTCATTCATAGTACGATTTCCGGTTAAAGGGGATAAATTGGCTACCATAAAAGATGTCGCGAGAGTGGCGGGTGTCTCAATTGCAACTGTATCACGGGTTGTTAACGGCCAGGGCAAGGTTGGCGCCCAGTGTCGTACACGAGTGCAGAAGGTGATAGAGCAACTTAACTATCGCCCAAATTCGAACGCCAAAGCGCTTGTCAAACGCAGTACTAATACGATTGGTATCGTCACGCCGAATTTATCTATGTCTTTTTTTAGTAGTTTGGCCTGCGGCGCAGAACGTGCTGCTCGTGAGCGTGGTTATGGCTTGATTATGCGTAATTCGCTTTATGAGACTCAGTCTGAAATCGATGCGATCGAATCCCTGCGTGACCAAAACTGTGATGCTATTATTCTCCACAGCGAATATTCGGATGAGTCGACTTTAATAGGCCTTACTGAACAAATCCCCGGGCTTGTGATCATCAACCGTTTTATCCCTAAAATTGCCGATCGCTGCGTTTGGCTCGACAATGTAACCAGTGCCCAAGAGGCGACTAACTACTTACTCGACCGCGGCCATCAAGATTTTGCGGTGATCACCAGTATTTACCAAAACCGCGATCCTGCGTCACGCATATTAGGGGTACGCCAAGCTCTGCTGTTGCGGGATATGAAGTTGCCCTTGGATGCCATTGAAGAGTCTACCGCGAATATGGAAGGTGGCGAAGCCGCTGTACAAGCCTTACTCGCAAGAGGCACACCATTCACGGCCATCTTAGCTTATAATGACTTAATGGCGATTGGCGCGATTCATGCATTATTTGCGGCGGGAATTCGGGTGCCAGAAGATGTCTCTGTGATTGGTTTTGATGACTTATCGATTGCCCGTGCTTGCCGTCCAAGATTGACGACCATGCATTACCCGATTGAGGAAATGGCCAATTATGCTACAGATTTAGCGATTAAGTTAGCGTCAAATACTACGCCTGAGTCCCGTAATACTCACCTTTTTTTGTCCAACTTAGTCGAGCGAGACTCAGTTGCAGCCTTAGTTTAAACACGTCCTCGTTATCTTGTTGATGGTGGAGTCAGGCTCGAATCCTCGTTCACAAGGTGGAACGACCTGACTCTATGATGTCCGTGATGAGGTACTTAGAGTGATTTTCCTCCAACAAACTCCTTCAACAAACTGTCAAATCCCGCTTGTAACATTTAAGCTGCGACTTAGGTAAATTGGTTTGCAACTTTAGTTGTGTTTAACATACAATCGCCAGCCAAATGAGTTGAGGAAGTATGGTTTGAATAGTGTGATGCAAACAAGACGCACCCTAGCAATATGGCTTGCCGCCATGTTGGTGCTTTTGTCTGTGGCCATTGCTGTTCACAGTATTGCCCATGCCAATGAAGATCCTAAGTCTCATTGTTCGCTGTGCTTACATCAGCATCAGTTGCAACATGCGATAACCAGTACGCCCTTTCATTTTCAATTGGCTCAGCAGAGTTATATCTCGGTTGAGTTCCAAGCCATTTCCTTTAAACGACCTTTTAGTCGTTTCTTCAATAGTCGTGCTCCGCCCATAACAGCATAAGTTACTTTTTATTAGATATATCTTAATTAACTTTGAGCGTCTTGGCTTAGCTAAGACGTCGATGCTGTTTATTTTCGGAGTGAAAATGACCTCTTTTTATATTCCCAAGCGCGCTGCGCTGTTGCTGGGCGCCTTGTTTGTGCTCAATCCTATTTCAATGCTGCTGGCCGCAGAAGACCGTCAAGTGAGTGACACTGCTCAAGATACAGCTCTTGGCACTGAGATTGAGCGTTTAAGTATCCACTATCGCCAAGCCTATCGTGGCAATGTTTCTGCAACTGAACTTCCGCAAGCGATAAGTGTGTTAGACGAGCAATTGATGAAAGATGCGGGACTGACAAGGTTTCAAGATGTGCTGGATTATTCCGCCAGTGTGGCGCGGCAAAACAATGGTGGCGGTTTGTGGGATAGCTTTTCCCTGCGCGGCTTTCCGGGTAATGAAAACATGCCATCGGGCTATTTAATTAATGGCTTTAATGGTGGCCGAGGTTTTAGTGGTCATAGGGATTTATCAAATGTGGCCTATGTCGAGATCTTAAAAGGTCCTGGTTCGGCGCTTTATGGTCGCTCGGAACCCGGTGGTACAGTCAATATTGTGACTAAGAAACCTCAGTATCAAACCAGTGGTTATGTAAAAGCATCTGCGGGAAGTTTCGATCAATATCGATTAGAGGGGGATGTGACTTCCGGCTTGACCGACAATGTGGCATTTCGGATTAACGGTGCGTGGCAGGAACACGATAGTTTTCGCGATTATGTGTTCAGCGATAAAAAAATCATCACGCCGTCTGTGCGTTGGCAGATTTCTGATAAAGCCTCGCTACTCTATGAAATGGAATATCTCAAACAGGAACAGCTATTCGATCGCGGCATTATTGTGCTCAACAACGATATCAATACTGTGCCACGCTCACGTTATTTAGGTGAACCTAATGATGGCGCAACTGTGGTCAATGCCACTGGGCACCAGCTGACCTATGACTATCAATTAAATGATGATTGGTCACTCACCGCGGGCTATAACTATCGCGATTCTAGCTTGAAGGGCTTTTCCTCTGATGCTGAGTTAGCAGCGGGCAGACAATCGCTATTTGATGATGGCCGCACGCTCACCCGGCAGCATAGATACCGAGATTATGCCTCTGAGGATAACTCGCTGCGTCTAGAGTTAAGTGGTCATGTGGATAGCGGTTTTATTCGCCACAATTTACTGATCGGTGCTGACGCCTATCATTATGATTTGAAGACGGGACTGTACCGCCACCGAGGCCGAAAAAGGGAATATGCCATCGATATTTTTGAGCCCCAATATGGCGGGACTCAACCCGAGGTCAGTTTGTTGTATGAGGATAATGAAACCCAACAGGCATGGGGGACTTATCTGCAAGATCAAATGGATTTAACTGAGAAATGGAAGCTGCATTTAGGGCTGAGATTCGACCGTTATAAGCAAGATATCGGTGAAGTTGTCAATGATACGTTATCTAAGCAAACTGAAAGTCGAGTCAGCCCAAAAGTGGGTTTAGTATATTTGTGGTCTGATGCATTAAGTTTTTATTCCTCGTATTCTGAAGGCTTTTTACCGCTTTCTGGAACCGACTACACGGGTAAGCCTTTCGAAGCTGAAGAGAGTCAGTCGCTTGAGCTAGGAATGAAGTTTAATCTTACTTGGCTAAATGATCTGGCGGTGAATGGCAGCTTGGCGGTGTTCAATGCGCAAAAGAGCAATATTTTGACCTCAGATCCTGTCAATGTTGGCTTTGCAGCCACCTTAGGGGAGGCAAAAAGTAGCGGCGTTGAACTTGATATCGCTGCCGAGTTGACGGACTCTTTACAGGCTAAATTATCCTACGCTTATTTGAATACACGTACCGCAAATGACAGTTTGAATCCAGACTGGGGCGAACTAATTCCTGCAGGCAGTCCTTTGGTCAATGTGCCAAAACATACGGCGAGTTTGCTACTGAAACAGGATCTGAGCGGATTATCTATTGATGGTCACTTAGGTTTGAGCTGGCGCTATATTGACTCACGCCTTGGCGATTCCGCCGATCCCAGTTTTCAATTACCTGCTTATCAGCTGCTTGGGTTATTTATCAATACGCACCTGAGCGATAATCTAAACCTTGGGGTGAATTTGGATAACGTACTGGATGAGCATTATATCGCCAACAGTTATTCAGCACTTTGGGCTGTACCGGGTGAGCCACGTAGCATTAAGGTGAGTGTCAGTTATGAATTCTAATATCAGTTCGAATCCTTCGTTGTCAGCCAATATTGCGAAACAAGCATCGAGTCCAACGCTTGGCCGAAGCCGTATCAATAGTATCGATATGATGCGCGGTGCAGTGATGTTGATCATGTTGCTCGATCATGCACGGGAGCGGTTTTTCTTTCATATGCAGGTGAGCGATCCTATGGATTTGAGTTCGACCTCTTGGGGGCTTTTTTTGAGTCGCTTTGCCGCCCATTTTTGTGCGCCGGTTTTTGTGTTCTTAACCGGGGTTTCTGCATGGCTTTATGCCAATCGTAGCCATGGCGAGCCACGTTCAGCACGTATGTTTTTGATTAAACGCGGACTGTTTTTAATCGCGCTGGAAATTTTAGTGATTAACTTCTCTAACCTCTCTTGGATGGTCAGCTATTACACCCTCTGGTTACAAGTGATTTGGGTGATTGGTCTGAGTATGCTAGCGCTCGCTGCGCTGATAAAACTGCCTAGACCTTGGATGGCTGTTTTAGGTTTAGCGATTGTTTTTGGCCATAATCTATTGACGCCTATTGGCTTTCAACCCAATGAGTGGGCTTATAGTCTGTGGACCATATTGCACGATCGCGGCTATCTCATCAGCGAAGGTGCGCTTAGGGTTAAGGTGAGTTATCCCGTGCTACCTTGGATTGGGGTGATTTTACTGGGCTATGTGGCTGGGCCAATTTTCAGTCAAAAATCCAATGGTAACCAGCTTGAAGCCTCGCAGCGCCAGCAAACACTGTTGAAGTTAGGAATAAGCTGCTGGGTACTTTTTGCCGTGCTACGCGGGTTTAACCTTTATGGTGAAACCTTGCCTTGGCAGGCGGGGGCGAATTTTGGTGAAACCTTAATGTCGGTCGTTAACTTAACCAAATACCCGCCATCGTTAAGCTTTTTACTGGTGACCTTAGGCGGGATGTTTTTCTGCTTAGTCGCGTTTGAGCGGCACTTTGCATCAGACGGGAAAGCTGATGGGAGTTTAGCGCGAGTCGGCCATTGGTTGTCTGTGTTTGGCTCAGTACCGATGTTTTTTTATATCTTGCATTTGTACGTGCTGTTATTGCTTTATACCTTAGCGAAATTCACCTTTGGTGCTAATCATGGTGAATTTTATGGAGTCAATAGTATCGGCTGGGTTTGGTTGATTGCAGCTTTGTTAGCCGTCGGACTCTATTATCCTGTTAAACGGTTTAGCCAGTATAAAAAAAATAGCACTCAGGCTTGGATAAAGTACCTCTAAGCCTAAGTGCTTCTAAACCTGAGTGATGTTGTTTTAAAGGCAAAAGTCGCCAAGCAGTCATGTTTGGCGACTTTTTGTTTTGGTTAGCACAATAATCCATTTAGCCAATTATTTTATGAATAAGCTATGCTGTATTCAGGCATTTTTTCATCTAGCTGAATACCTTGGATAAGCAGTTTCGCAGTCGTTTCATCATTGGCTCGATTTACCTGTGAAAACTGTGAGTCTTAAGATACAGGCTGTCGGTCAATGCTTGGTTAAGACTCGCGGTGATTTCACTTCTGTTGGCTTGATAGCTAAGTTAATCATGGCGTTATCCTGCTGTTATTTTGCTAGAGTGTTCAGTCTAATCTTATGATATTCAATGTGAAATGAGTTAAGTCGATTGGTATTTAAAGGTTATATTCCAGAAATTATCCATCCTATAATCGGCTTGATACCATCTCCTTTAGCCGTGTTGCACTAACAATAACGTGCTAAAACTGCTATTCTAGCGGCATATTGTGAGTCGATAATTTAATTGAATAAAACTGACCCTAATGAATAAATCAGCCTATTTAACTGCCATGAATGTGACCACTTGGCGAGTGCGCGATACTAAGGTAAAACCTTATTTAGTGATTTGGGATGAAAACGGTGAGTTACCTGAAGCTGAGCCGCTTATCGACGCCGTGCTTAAGCTTATCGATGTAAAACGCGAAGAGTGTGACTTTGACTGTGAGCCTCATACGGGTAAACAGATTGTTTGGGATTTACGTCGTCATAAAGTCAGACCACGCACTGCATGGCTTCTATCAGAACCTTTAGCTGATTTATTGGTGGGTTGGCAGGCTAAAAGCGCCCTTTGGCAGCAGATTTACCAATGGCGCGAGCAAGTCAGCGGCCAAGCTAGGGGCAAGTCATAACTCAAATCTCATCAATCAGACTGAACTCAGTTTTTAACAAACCTTTGCTTGTGAACAGATTAATCACACATTTTTGGGAATATATGCTTTGAGCCCCTCTTTAGTAGATAGCCTATCCTCAGCGCAGCTTACCACGCCACTCACTTTAGGTTTGCCTGTGGAGCTTGTCGCGCTGGCACCAATCGATGTTCCTCAAATGGCGCAGCTTGAATCTTTGGCCCATAGCCATCCCATGAGCGCGGGGAACCTTGCCGATTGTTTCGGGCACTTGTACCGGGTTTTAGGTTTAAAGCTGAGTGCTGACTTAGCTCCTAATACTTATGCTGCTGTCAATTCTGATTCAGTCGAAGGCCTTTTGGGGTTTGCGATAGTGCAGCAGATAGTCGATGAAGTGACCTTATTGGATATTTGTCTATTACCGAGCCAGCAGGGCAAAGGCTACGGCAAGTTATTATTGAATGCTGTTATGGCTTCGGCTAAGGCGTCTGGCGCTGTAGTGCTGATGTTAGAAGTGCGAGAATCCAATCTTGCAGCCCGTACCTTGTATCAAAAGGCAGGCTTTATTGAATCGGGCCGTCGTAAAGGTTATTACCTAATAGAGGGCGGTAAAGAAGACGCGATCTTGATGGATTTAGCGATTACCCAAGAATAAGCTGTGTATTAGCAACCATGTCGTAAAACGATAGCTATGCGAACAATTGTTATAAACAACAGCCATAAAAAACAGCGCCTAAGCGCTGTTTTTTTTATGGTTAATCCTGGTATCTACATAAGGATTATCTGTATCTAAGCGATAAGGTTATTTAACTTCTTTACCTTGGGCTTGCAGATCGGCATGGTAGCTTGAGCGCACTAATGGGCCACAGGCTGCATGGGTAAAACCTAACTCATCGGCTAAGGCTTTAAGCTGGTCAAACTCTGCTGGCGGTACATAACGTTCAACTGGTAAGTGGAACTTAGAAGGCTGTAAGTATTGGCCCAAAGTCAGCATTTCAACCTTGTGGGCACGCAAGTCGCGCAATACTTCGGCTATTTCTTCGTTAGTTTCACCTAGACCCATCATTAATCCAGACTTAGTCGGAATCGTTGGATGACGCTCTTTAAAGCGTTTTAGTAGATCTAGTGACCACTGATAGTTAGCACCTGGACGTGCTTTGCGGTAATGAGCTGGAGCCGTCTCAAGATTGTGATTAAATACATCAGGAGGCTCTGTCGCTAAAATATCTAACGCCGCATCGATGCGACCACGGAAATCAGGAACAAGAGTTTCAATCTTGATTTCAGGGTTTAATAAACGAATTTCGCGAATACAGTCAGCAAAATGCTGGGCACCGCCATCACGTAAATCATCACGGTCAACAGAAGTGATTACCACATATTTTAACTTCATGTCTTTGATCGTTTGAGCTAGTTTTTTAGGCTCATCGGCATCAGCTTTGAGTGGGCGACCATGGGCGACGTCGCAGAATGGACAACGACGAGTACAAATCGCACCCAAAATCATAAAGGTAGCGGTGCCGTGGTTAAAGCATTCTGCCAAGTTTGGGCAAGACGCTTCTTCACACACTGAATGTAATCCATTTTTACGTAATGCCGCTTTGATATCGAGAATACGTTGATTTGATGCAGGTAATTTTACCCGCAACCAATCAGGCTTACGCAGCATCGTTTCGCGCTCTGATGGCACTACTTTTACAGGAATTCGAGCGACTTTATCGGCATCACGTAATTTGACACCTGGTTGTAATCTTTCAGGCCTATTCATTATTCTGCTAATCCTTGATGATGTACAAGTTGTTGGTAGCCCATAATTTGGCTAAAGGTTTGGATTAATTTATCACCAGCTTCAAGCACTGTTTGTGGACCACCCAATGCTTTACATTGCACCATTTCTAAACCGGCATATCCGCAAGGGTTGATGCGCTGGAATGGGGCTAAATCCATGTCGACATTAAGTGCTAAGCCGTGAAAAGAGCAGCCTTTACGAATGCGTAATCCTAAAGAGGCTACTTTTCGTTCTGTGACATAAACACCTGGAGCGTCAGCTTTTGCGTAAGCATTGATATGGTACTGAGCAAGCATATCGACAATGCTCTGCTCTATATTATTCACTAGCTGACGCACACCGAGTTTATTACGTTTTATATCGATAAGTGGATAAACCACTAATTGACCCGGTCCGTGATAAGTCACTTGACCACCACGGTCTACTTGAATGACCGGAATGTTACCTGGGTTGAGTATATGCTCACTTTTACCTGCCTGGCCCTGAGTAAATACCGGCTGATGCTCAACAATCCACAGTTCATCATGGCTATCGCTATCACGAGTGTCAGTATATTCCTGCATTGCATGCCATGTCGATTCATAGTCTTGCATGCCAAGGTGGCGAATGTGCAGTGTTTGTGCTTGCAAGGGCAACGTCTCCCCCAGATAAAGGTGTGTGTCCATCAGATCAATGGATTAATAGTTGAGTATCATACGCAAGTTTATTGTTAAAGAAGACTCATTTGGATCTTACAGTACACGTTTTACGCCTTCAATTGCGGCAAGATCAATGTACGCTTTTTCAATATGTTCTTTGCTAGTAACCGTAATACGGATAGTGACTGAATAGTAACTGCCTTTACTCGATGCTTTCACACTCGGAACGTAATCTCCCGGTGCCAGTTGTTGTGCAACGGCAACGACACGATCGGCTAAGGTATCATCCGCATCCCCGATCACTTTGAAAGGGCACGAATTAGGAAATTCCATTACTTGGTCAAAGGTTGTATTTAACATTTAGCTTACTCAATTCTGTTTGGTATTACTTATATGGTGGTGATTATACCCGATTCAAGCCTGATAGATCTGAAAAATTAAAGCCGCTGATTAGGCGGCTTTAATTAGCTGATTCACTTATAGATCTATTAATAGAGTGTATAAATTAGTTTCATTACTCGAACCAGCTTGCGAACATTTGTTTGAAGTAATCCATTAATTTGCTAACCCAGCTGCCTTCTTGGACTTCATTTAGCGTCACCAGTGGGAACTGAGCAATATCTTTTCCGTCAAGTTGGAAAAAGACACGGCCTACAGTTTCACCTTTGGCAAGCGGTGCTGTTAATGGTTTGGTTAATTCAAAGTTCGCTTGTAAATCTTTTGCTTGACCACGGCTAATGGTGATTGGGGTATCTGTCATCACACCAAGATCAACGGTTTCTCTATCGCCGTACCAAATTTGTTGAGTGACGAAAGTATCGCCAGCTTTGTAAGGGGTAATGGTTTCAAAGAAACGGAAACCATAATTAAGTAGTTTCTTACTTTCAGCTTTACGCGCAGATTCACTTGATGTGCCCATGACTACGCTGATAAGACGCATACCATCACTTGTACCAGAGGCCACTAAGTTGTAGCCTGCTCCAGATGTATGACCTGTTTTGATACCATCAACATTTAAGCTTTTATCCCATAATAAGCCGTTACGGTTATATTGTTTGATTCCGTTATAGGTAAAAGACTTCTCAGAATACACTTTGTATTCATCAGGCACGTCACGGATTAATGCTGCCCCTAAAAGAGCCATATCATAAGCGGTTGATTTATGATCTTGAGCATCTAAACCATGAGAGTTTTCAAAGTAGCTGTCTTTCATTCCTAACTGTTTGGCCCATGAATTCATTAAATCAACGAATGCGCCTTCTGTTCCAGCAATGTGTTCAGCCATTGCCACACAGGCATCATTGCCTGATTGAATGATGATGCCGCGATTTAAGTCGTGAACTTTGACCGTTTTACCCACTTCAATAAACATTTTAGATGAATCAGGGAAGTTCTTTGCCCAAGCATTTTTGGTAATAGCAACATCGTCATCTAATGATACATTGCCAGCTTTAATTTCCTGACCAATCACATAACTGGTCATCATCTTAGTCAAGCTGGCTGGGTTTAAACTTTCGTAGGCATTTTCTTCAGCTATAACTCTGCCAGAATTATAATCCATTAGTACATAGGCTTTAGCCGCAACACTTGGTGCGTCTGGCGTCACCATAGGTGCACGATTTGGCATTGGACGTACATCTGGTTGTGGCGTTGCAGCAAGTGAAGAAAAACAGACAACTGATGCAAAAAGCATAGTTGATAATTGAGCGGTTTTGGATGTCATCATGAAGTTAGCACGTCTCTAGTTAGTCGAAGAAAAGACAAAGATCGATTGGTATAATGATAGATTATACATTAGTAGGCAGTCATTTCGCATTAAGGTTCATTCATCCAATGTAAATGAACCTTAATGTTGTCATTTAGTGCCGTTATTGTGGTTTACGGTACGATAAAGCTTTGTGGATAGCCATCAGCTTGGACACGATCGAGCAACTTATTCGTTAGATGAATTTGCTGTATGGGTCCTAACTGTAATTTATGCATACCATTAACGGATGTTACCCGAGATGTCACGGCATATTTAGTTTCTAACTGTTTAGCCAACATATTGATGCGAAGTTTATCTTGTGAGGCGGCAACTTGAATAAAATGATTATCGTTATCTTTTAAATCGCTGATAACTCGCTCTTCTGGTGACGGAATGTAAACGGTTTCGATGGCCACCTTTGCCGTTCCTCTGGCCAGCATACCTAAGTGATAAGCGGCCGCATAAGAAAGATCAATCACTCGACCATGATGAAATGGTCCACGATCGTTAACACGGACAATAATTTGCTTATTATTCTCTAAGTTAGTCACTTTAACATAACTCGGTAAGGGCAAGTTTTTATGTGCTGCAGACATGGTATACATATCATAGGTTTCACCATTTGACGTTAAATGGCCATGAAACTTTGAACCATACCATGAGGCATTACCTTGTTCTTTAAAGCCCTTACCACTGTCGAGCACTTGATAGCTTTTACCTAATACAGTGTAGTTTCGATTGCCTTGTCTGCTGTAAGGTTCGTATTTAGGCTGGGCATTTTTCACCAAGCTAACGTCAGGTGCGTCATCTGGATAACGGTCATTAGCCATTTGATAACGGCTTTTTTTACCTGAAGTGTTTTTCCCTGCCTCATTTGATGAGCAGCCTAACAGTAATAGACTACTTAGTATCATTAGCAGGATGAAACGGCAATTAAAGTCCATGTTGATTTACCGATTTGTAATGTGCATTAAGTTGTTGGCTGAATTGATATACCGCCATGGCATAAAGTGGGCTTCTGTTATATCGGGTAATGACATAAAAGTTTTTCAGTCCTAGCCAATACTCTGCTTTATCAGGTTGATCTAATTTGATTAATAGGGCTTTTTGAGAAGCATCCAAATCTTGGTTATCGGCTAAACTTAATGTTGGGCTAAGAATATCCGCTACCTTGTAGTGCAGTTTTTCTTTAGTCCAAACATTAGCCTTGGGAGCTGTGCTTGAGGTGTGATTGAGCAATAGCGCCACAGGTTGGCCTTTTTGCCAACCGTGTTGATGAAAATAGTTCGCTACACTGCCAATGGCATCGGCTTTACTGGTTAATAAATCTCGGCGACCGTCACCGTCAAAGTCGACAGCATAATGGCGATAACTTGAAGGGATAAATTGACCATAACCCATAGCGCCAGCATATGAACCTTTTAAGGTGCTGTTATCAAGCTTTTCTTCTTTGATTAGTGCCATTAAATTTGCGTATTCACTGCGAAAAAATGTAGCTCTTGGTGGATAATAAAAACCTAAAGTATAGAGTGCATCTTGTACACGATAGTTACCCATATAGCCGCCATAAAAGGTTTCGATACCGATAATGGCAACAATAATTTGCGGGTCAACGTTAAATTTTTCAGCAGCTTGGCTAATAACCACCTGGTTTTCTTGCCAGAATGCTAAACCTTTTTCAAGGCGCTTGTCGGTAAGAAAAATAGGATAATATTGGTGCCAAGGTTTGGCTTCCCAAGGTTTAGTCATGGCATCTATGATGCTCTGGTCGAAGGTGGACGTCGATAGGAAATGTTCTACATCTGCTTTACTGGCGCCTTTTTCGACCTGTTGTTTCACAAATGCATTTTGCAATGCTTGAGGATCATTTTCTGTTGCCGCGTTGAGGTTGAACATAATGCTGCAAAGTAGTGTAAAGCTGGCGATTTGAGCGGTTATTTTTATCATAGTTAAAGTTGATCCTATCGGTCGACAAATCGTCTGTGGGTGTGAATGCTCATTAAAATACCGAAGCCCGTCATTAAGGTTAGCATGGAGGTTCCACCATAACTTATCAGTGGTAAAGGTACGCCAACCACAGGTAAAATACCTGATACCATACCAATGTTAACAAACACGTAAACGAAGAATGTTAAGGTAATACTTCCGGCCAACAAGCGTGCGAAGCTAGTCTGTGCTCGTGAAGCAATAACTAAACCTCTGCCAATCACAAATAAATACATAGCAAGTAATACTAAGCTGCCAATAAGTCCAAACTCTTCGCCTATCACGGCAAAGATGAAGTCAGTATGTCGCTCAGGTAAAAACTCTAATTGTGATTGAGTGCCATCAAGCCAACCTTTCCCCCAGATCCCACCAGAGCCAATGGCAATTTTAGATTGGATGATATGATAACCCGCGCCTAAAGGATCTTGTTCAGGATTAAATAAGGTTAATACTCGAGTACGCTGATAATCGTGCATCAAGAAGAACCACAACACAGGTAAAAAGATCAGAATAGCGGCGATAAACCCGCCTACAATTAACCAGCTCATACCCGACAAAAACAGGACGAAGACCCCTGATGCTGCCACTAAAATAGAGGTGCCTAAGTCAGGTTGTTTGGCGATTAATAGTGTTGGGATCAGTAAAATAATCACCCCGCCAGCTAAGTAGCGTTTTTTGGGCGGTAATGGGAACTTACTGATGTACCAAGCCATGGTGATCGGGAAGGCCAGTTTAATCAATTCCGATGGCTGAAACTCCATGAAACCGAGATTTAACCAACGCTGTGCGCCTTTATTAATGGTGCCAAATAACTCTACGCCCAACAGCAATATTATTCCGGCAATATAAATAGGGAATGCCCAGCGTCTGAGTATTTCAGGGTTGATTTGTGCAAAACAAAACATCACGCCTAGGGATAGCGTCATCCGCACTAGTTGACGCTCCATCATGGCAGGATCTTCACCACTGGCGGAGTAAATAATAAAAAGCCCGAACCCCATTAGTATTAATAAGCCAATGAGCAATGGCAGATCTATGTGGATGCTCTGCCAAAACGATTTTTGATACGGATGATTATTCATGGTTTTACCGCCCATTCGTCGCGTAACATATATTCATCGAGTAATGCTCTTGCGACCGGTCCGGCATTTTTTCCACCCCATCCCGCATTTTCAAGTACCACAGCCAAAACAATACGAGGATTTTCATAAGGTGCATAAGCAACCACTAATGCATTATCGCGTAAGTGATCCGCTACTGTGTCGGCATTATACTTTTGATCTTTGCCAACACTAAATACCTGTGCCGTACCTGTTTTCATCGCCGCGGTATAACTTGCATCCGTAAAGTGCGATTTATCCGCAGTTTGGCGCATAGCCTCATTAATGATGTCCCAATTATTTGGATCTTTAAGCTCTATTGGTATTTGCTCATCAATGGGAGAATCAATTTTAACGGTACTATTTTTAAAGGATTTTAATAGATGAGGTGTAAATCGCTTACCTTTATTAGCCATAATGGTGACCGCATTAGCAAGCTGTAAAGGGGTAGTTGTCCAATAGCCTTGGCCAATACCAACCGAAATGGTATCGCCGTTATACCAAGGCTGATTATAACGCATTCTTTTCCAGTCTCTAGAGGGCATAACACCATCAGATTCTTCAAAAATATCAATGCCAGTGCTTCTACCAAAGCCAAAGCGATCCATAAAGATAGCCATTTTATCAATGCCAACTTTGTAGACAAGGTCGTAAAAGAAAATATCACATGACTCGACAATGGCATGGTAGATATCTACCCAGCCGTGGCCCCATTTCTTCCAATCGCCCCATTTACGATCGACTCCGGGCATTTGCCAATAGCCAGGATCCCAAATACGCGTGCGTTCACTAATGATTTTTTCTTCTAAACCAAGTAATGCCACATGTGGCTTGATCGTTGATGCTGGAGAGTATTGCCCTTGGGTTGCACGGTTAATTAATGGCCGCGATTTATCATTTAACAGGTCATTATAGGCTTTAGAGGTAATGCCATGAACAAATGGATTAGGATCATATGATGGGCTGGAGATCATCGCTAAAACACCGCCATCTCTGGGATCTATTGCGACAACAGAGCCTTTTCGGCCATCTAACAGTTCCATGGCTTTTTGCTGTAGTTTGAGATCGAGTGTGAGATAGATATCTTGTCCCGGTGTCGGCGGTGTAACTTTGAGTGTACGGATCACTCTGCCACGATTATTCACTTCTTCTTCGAGGTGACCAGGAGTGCCATGAAGCAAACTTTCATAAAATTTTTCAATACCTTGCTTACCAATATCTTTGGTTGCAGCATAGTTTTTCCACTGACTACCTTTTTCAAGTAATGCTTTATCTCGGGTATTAATTTTGCCAACATAGCCAAGTACATGGGTCAATAATGCATTGTAAGGGTAATGACGCTTAAGGCCCGCTTCAACGTAAATACCGGGAAATTTATATTGATTGACACTAAAAATAGCGACTTCTTCGTCTGTTAACTTACTTTTGATGGTTAACGGTTTAAAGCGACGATGAAACTTTAGGTTTTCAGTGATACTTTCGCGATCATCTTCTGAAAGTTCAATGAAGCTATTAAGCTCATCTAACGTCGCTGTCATATCATCGACTTTTTCTGGGATGAGTTCTAGAGAGTAATAAGGTTGGTTTTCGGCTAATAGTACGCCATTACGGTCATAAATAAGTCCTCTACTTGGTGGCGTTGGAACGACCCGAATACGGTTATCATTTGACCGAGTTTCATAATCTTTATAGGAGACAACTTGAAGGTGATAAAGATTGGAAAATAATATGCAGAGTAATATAAATACGCAAAGAAAAGTGAAGAATGCCCGGCGCTTAAATAGCGCGGCTTCTGCGGCGTGATCATGCATGGTAATGCGCTTTTTTGGCGGCACTTATGCTATCCCCGTCGTGACCAAATTAAAGGTTAGATTATTAAAGGCCACAGTATCAGCTGATAAAAATGAAAAATAGAGCTGCATGATAATCATTATCTGTAAACTAAGTTATTCATGCGACTGAATTTATTCTCTATGATACGGATGGTTGTTATTGACGCTCCAAGCTCGGTATAGGCTTTCTGCTACGATAACCCTAACCAAAGGATGAGGTAGGGTTAGTGCAGATAAACACCAGCTTTGGTTGGCCGCCTCTTTACAAGCAGGTGAAAGTCCTTCTGGGCCACCAATCAACAAACTGACGTCTCTACCATCGAGTTGCCACTTTGTCATTTGCTCGGCAAGCTCTGGTGTTGTCCAATTTTTGCCGGGTAAATCTAAGCTGACAATGTGGTTACCTTTGGCTACTGCCGCTAGCATTAGTTCGCCTTCCTTATTTAAAATTCGGGCGATATCGGCATTTTTTCCGCGCTTCCCTGCTGGGATTTCGATGAGTTCCAAGGCCATATCTCTAGGGAAACGGCGTTGGTATTCTTCGAAGCCTCGGGTTACCCAATCGGGCATTTTGGTGCCAACGGCAATAAGCTGTAACTTCATTAGACGTTATGTTCAGACCACAGTTTTTCAAGCTCGTAATAATCACGAGTTTGTTCTTGCATCACGTGCAAAATAACAGAGCCTAAATCAACTAAAACCCATTCGCTGCTGTCACGACCTTCAACCCCAAGAGGTTGTACGCCTGCGTCTTTTGCTGACACGATCACGTGCTCACCAATAGAACGAACGTGTGTTTTCGACGTACCAGTACAAATGATCATGGTGTCGGTAATAGTTGACCGCTTAGAAACATCGATAACAGTAATATTTTTTGCTTTTAAATCATCGACTTTGTCGATAACGAAATCTTTTAGTTCGGTGCCTTGCACGCGAAGTACCTCATAAGTAAAAATTAACGGAGTATTATACTCAAATTCACTGTTAATGCGCAATTAAGCAGGCGTAAACAACGATAGAATTAATTTAGCGCCCGATACTGAGCGGATTAATAATCCTGCTCATGAGCTCATCGCTGTAGGGCTTAGCGGTGCTAAATATAGAGCTGATGTTGGCGGATATAATCGATTGTCGTTTGCGGTAACACTGTGCTGATATCAATATTTTGAGCTAATCGCTGACGAACTTCAGTTGAGGATATATCGACTAACTGGCTGTTGATGCAAAATATTCTTCCATGTTTGCTATGGGAATTTGATGTGAGGTAGTTGGTATTGGCTTGTCTAAATAATAACTCTTTGGTCATTTCACTGTGGGTATCAATTGTCCACCCGGGGCGTTGACAGAGTGCGATATGGCATAGATTAAACAAGGATTGCCATTGGTACCATAATGGCAGTTGAACAAATGAGTCCATTCCCATAATGAAAAAGAATTCTTCATCAGGATACAGTTCAGTGAGCAATGATAGCGTAGTGACACTGTAAGAGGGCGTGTCACGCTTAATTTCAATATCACATAGTTCAAATTCTGGATACTGCAGACAAACTAATTTCACCATTTCAAGTCGATGATGGCTGCTAACCACTGTGGTCTTTTTGTGTGGTGGGATGTGATTGGGCATTAACCAAATCTGATCTAAATTAAGTTGCTGTTTTACTTCTAGTGCAGGATTGATATGCCCTAGATGGATGGGGTCGAATGTGCCCCCCAATATACCAATACGCATTCGCAGTCCTTAGTTTTGGTCTCAGTCAGTGAGTTCAATATGGGCTAAACGCTTATGTGCCCGTGGGTCGAATAAAATGCATAAATGGCTTAGACCGATCCAATCTTCATGGCCTTTTTGTTTGAGATTTAGTTCTAATTGAGAGGCAAACGCGAGCATGTGCTCAATGTGATCCAAATCTAATCGCGTTATTGCAGCTTGATAAAGTGGTTTACGTTTATCCCAAATGCGGTGTTGGCCCCATAACTTACTCAGTTGCTCACCATTATGCAGCGCCAGCTTTAACGTGAGTAGTAGGTTAATCTCTTTAAATAAAGCCCACATTAAAATAGGCATAGCTGTGCCTTCTGCCTGCAACTGTGCCAACATGTGTTGCGCATGTTTTTGGTGATTGCCTAATATGGCATCACAGAGTTGAAACACACTAAAACGAGATTGATCTTCAAAATATTCACTCAGTTGCTCTGGAGTAATATTTTGCTTAGGGCTGAGCAGTTGTAACAATTGCATTGCTTGCTCACCAGCCAGTAAATTACCTTCAAATAAAGTAAACAACATCGCTTTAGCATCATGGTGGACAGTCAGCTGATAATGAGTAATACGGCTGTCTAACCAGCGTTCAAACTGTTTACCTTCAGGGGTGGCGCAAGGTAAATAGATGCCTTTGGCATCGAGTGATTTAAACCATTTACTATTGGTTTGTTCAGCACTGGCTTTAGGGCCTTGAACAATCAGGAGCATATCTGGATTAGGATGTTGTAACAGCGTCTGAAATGCCGCAGCGCCCTCAATACCGGGTTTACCCTGTGGCAGGGTTAATTCAACAATCCGTCGGCTAGCAAATAAACTCATTGCTTGCCATTCTTGGACTAGATCGCCCCAATTAAAGCCGGTTTCTTGACTGAGTTGAACGCGTTCTTCAAAGCCCTGTTTTTTAGCCGCACTCAGAATGTGCTGTTTACTGTTTTCGATTAACCATGGGTCATCGCCAAACAGTAAAAAGCATTGTGGTAGGGGCGAGAGGTGTTGCTTGAGTTGATCCGGATAAACCCGCATTACTCAGCTCCGATTGACGCCAAAGTCTGAATGATATAATCGGCTGCTTGTACTCGCATTTCTTTAACTAATAACTCCATTTCCCGACTTTTTGCTAATGCAGTTCGTGGGTCGTCTTGATAGTCACGGCGGATTTCAGTATCAAAGTCTTGTGGATCTTGTCCCGGTAAGGTGACTGAATAATGCACTAAATAGATCAGCTCATATTCGGCGACATTCCCAGTGGGATAAAGTGATAATGTGGCGCGTTCGAGTGAGTCATTGATTAATCGAAGTGTAGGTGTTTCTTGTGCAGCATCGACAAGGCTGATGCGGTTGATGCGCAACCTATCACGCACTAAGCGAGTTAACTCACTGTATTCATCGCTACTGGTTAAATGTAATTCAGCTAATTCAGCAGGGATGGAATAACTGCGTTGGAGTTTGAAGCCGCATCCTGCACTGGTCAGTAACACCAATGTCATTATGGCTAAACAGATTTTTTTGGCTAGCATAGTGAAGGTAGGCATCCTTGTTATTACATGGTTAAAATAAATAACTTACCGCGGTTTCATCCGCGGTAAGTTATAACACTGCAGTCTTATCACTATAATCAGATTGAGATTACTTTATCTCAATGAGATCAGTTTAGTTAGCGACAATACTGAGTAGTTTACCTGGCACGTAGATCACTTTACGAACGGTTAATCCTTCAGTGTGCTTTTGGACATATTCATCATTCATGCCTAAGGCTTCAACATCTTCTTTTGATGCATCGGCGGCTACAGTGATTTTTGCACGCACTTTACCGTTAACTTGCACCACAATCAGTTTACTGTCTTCAACTAATGCAGACTCATCCACTTCTGGCCAGCGGCTGTCTTCAATGTTGCCTTGGTGACCTAATTCGTTCCATAAGGTAAAGGTGATGTGAGGCACGATAGGGTAAAGCAAACGAGTAACAGCAGACAAGGCTTCAGCGAGCAAGGCGCGGTCTTGAGCTGTTTCTTGTGATGCTTTCAGTAAATGGTTCATCAGTTCCATTACAGAGGCCACTGCAGTGTTAAACATTTGACGACGGGCAATGTCATCACTGACTTTAGCAATCGTCTTATGTAATTCACGGCGTAACGCTTTTTGATCAGCATTTAATTTGCTGGTATCTAACGCTTCTGTTTTACCCGCTGCAACATGATCGTTGGCTAATTTCCAGAAACGTTTAATGAAGCGATGTGCTCCTTCAACGCCAGACTCTTGCCATTCGAGGGTTAATTCAGGTGGCGAGGCAAACATCATGAATAAACGGACTGTGTCAGCGCCGTATTTTTCGACCATCACTTGCGGGTCAATACCGTTGTTCTTCGACTTAGACATTTTGCTCATGCCGGTGTAAACCAGTTCATGACCTTGATTATCTACCGCCTTAAGAATACGGCCTTTGTCGTCTTTTTCTTCTACAGTCACTTCCAAAGGAGATACCCAAACACGGGCACCTTTTTCGTTGATGTAGTAGTAAGCATCGGCTAATACCATGCCTTGAGTCAGTAGTTGCTTTGCCGGTTCATCGCTGTTGACTAAGCCTGCATCACGCAACAACTTATGGAAGAAGCGGAAATACAACAAATGCATACAAGCGTGTTCGATACCACCAATGTACTGATCTACTGGTAACCAGTAGTTTGCTTTGGCAGGATCTAACATTTCATCAGCATGCGGGCTACAGTAACGAGCGTAGTACCAAGATGATTCCATAAAGGTATCAAAGGTATCGGTTTCGCGCATTGCTGGCTGACCGTTAACTGTGGTTTCGGCCCAAGCCTTATCGGCTTTAATTGGGCTTTGGATACCGTCCATTACCACGTCTTCTGGCAAAATAACTGGCAGTTGATCTGCAGGCGTTGGCACAACAGTTCCATCAGCTAGGGTAACCATTGGGATTGGTGCGCCCCAATAACGTTGACGAGAAACACCCCAGTCACGTAAACGGTAATTGACTTGGCGTTTACCTTTACCTTCTGCGGTTAATCTAGCATCAATGGCTTCAAAGGCTGCTTGGAAGTCTAAACCGTCAAGTTCAGGGAAAGCATCACCTGAGTTAAATACCACGCCTTTGTCACTATAGGCTTCTTTGCTGATGTCCAATTCGCCTTCAACAGGCTTGATCACCGCTTCGATAGCAAGCTTGTATTTAAGGGCAAATTCATAATCGCGCTGATCATGAGCGGGAACAGACATCACAGCACCAGTGCCGTAATTCATTAATACAAAGTTAGCCACCCAAATAGGCACCAATTTGCCACTAATTGGATGAATCGCTTGTAAGCCAGTAGCCACACCTTTTTTCTCCATTGAAGCCATTGCTGCTTCAGTGGTATCGGCGTTTTTGCACTCTTCTAAAAATTCAGCCAGTTGTGGATTATTTTCAGCAGCTTGTATTGCTAATGGATGACCTGCTGCAATTGCAACATAGGTGACGCCCATTAACGTATCCGGACGAGTGGTATAGATATCAAACGTAGCCTGGCTATCAGCAACGGCAAACGTCATTTCTATGCCTTCGCTACGGCCAATCCAGTTACGTTGCATAGACTTAACCTGTTCAGGCCAGCCATCTAAGGTGTCGATATCGTTAAGTAATTCTTCAGCGTAATCGGTGATTTTAATAAACCACTGCGGAATTTCTTTTTGAATAACTGGAGTATCACAGCGCCAGCAACAACCATCTTGTACCTGCTCATTTGCCAGCACAGTTTCATCATTTGGACACCAGTTAACTGATGAGGTTTTTTTGTACACTAAGCCTTTTTCATACAACTTAGTGAAAAACCATTGTTCCCAACGATAGTATTCAGGGGTACAGGTGGCGATTTCACGACTCCAATCATAACCAAATCCTAATAACTTAAGTTGGTTCTTCATGTAGTCGATGTTTTCATATGTCCAAGGCGCTGGAGAGGTCTTGTTATTGATCGCGGCATTTTCTGCAGGCAGACCAAATGAGTCCCAACCAATCGGTTGCAAAACATTTTTACCTTGTAAACGTTGATATCGTGCTACTACATCGCCTATTGTGTAGTTGCGGACGTGACCCATGTGAAGACGACCTGAAGGATAAGGAAACATTGAAAGACAATAAAACTTCTCTTTGCTTTCATCTTCAGTAACTTCAAATGTTTTATGTTCGTGCCAGTGCTTTTGCACTAAGGCTTCAATTTCTGAGGGATTATATAGCTCTTGCATCAATCTATTTCCGGCAATGCCGCCCATTGTTTGATCTAACGCTCAGCAGCGAGATTTATAACTGCATAGAATAAACCAGAAGTGATCTATTAAAAAGGTGCGTATTAAGGAGTATTACTTATGAGTGGAAAAAGTTCAGCACTATTAGCCTTATATCAGTCACTATTCGAACAGGTGAAAACTACGTTTGACCAAGATAACTCATTGACAGCGAAGAGCTTATTCAAGTCAGTGACCCAGGGTAAAGAGTATTTAAAACTTAAATCTCATTCCGATGAAGAAGAGCTCGCATTAGTAGAAGAATTTTTAAAGCGAGACATAGCAGCTTTCTTAAATGAGGAAAATGCCGATAATTTGAGTTATAGCCCTATGGTTATTGGGATTGAAAATACATTATGGCAGTGGTTGAGCGAGATAACGGATCGAAGCCAAGTGGAGTGGCACGAGTTGTTACAAGATTTTAAACATCATGGGGTTTATAAGTCTGGGGAAATCATTAACCAAGGCAAACTGACCTGTAATAAGTGTGGTCATCAAATGCAAATTGATTTTCCTGGGGTAATCCCCGACTGTCCAAAATGTGATTACAACGAGTTTTCACGGGAGCCGTTAACGCCATAATTGGTAACTTAACGCTTAAAACTCTACTCGGTAATGGCAGTGGCTTGCACTGCTGTTACCGACCATCTCATCATATGCTGTTTGCATTTCTATCATGGCGTAACTGATCCCTTGTTGTTTAAGCAATTCTTCGGCTTGTTTTATTGAGTTGAAACATAATGGCTTGCCGTCTCTATCATGAGCACGTTGAAAATTGCCATCAAGATCTTTAAGACCCAGTAGGTAATGATTTGAGTCTGCGTAGCTAATAATGGTGGGATGTTGAGTTTGTTCAGCAATGGCTAGCTTTATTTCAGATAGTTGCATAATAACCTCCAATAGTGGTTTGTTAAGGTTATTACGTCGCAAACTTGAGGCTAGTTCAATTTTTATACTGCACTCGGTCGCAATGGCGGATTTTGGTTAGCAACCGCTTGATACTATCTGGTATTGGGGACCTGTATTTGCGTCAACGGCTTGGGTGTAAGAGAAGTAGCAATTATCATTGGTTACTTGGCCATTACCATCTTTATCATAGCCGATATAAGTGAAATCAACACCTTGATATTGAACGGTAAAGACGTCATCTATGGTGAGCCATTTTTCGACATCTGTGTTATCTAAATAGCCCCATTTTAATCGTGTTTCAAATAGACCATCATTGTTGATATCAATATCGATCAAGTCATCGCGATTTTGAACGGCTTGCACGTTTAGGCTGGTCATTTTTGATCGAGCATACACTAAACTATTGGCGGTTTTGGCACTGCTCATTATGCCAGATAGGGCCTGTTGTCTCGCTTCTGAACTGAGGCCAATAAATTTAGGCGCAGCAACAACCGCTAAAACACCTAGAATGATGATTACCACAACCAATTCAATTAGGGTAAACCCTTGGGATAAATAATTTTTTTTGAGTTGAATCGATTGTGACATCATATTAGCCATTATTTACGTAAATAGTTTATTACACCCAATAATACTAACAAGCCACACAGTATCAGCAAGGGTAATTGACCTATCTTTCGAAACCAAGTTTGTCCTTGAAACAGTTGAATATTGGTCACAAGTACTCCGGCTTCAAATTGAGGAATCGCATCGGTGATACGTCCGTGTGGGTCAACGACGGCAGTAATGCCATTATTGGTCCCCCGCAATAGTGGTTTACCCATTTCAATGGCGCGCATCTGCGCTATTTCCATGTGCTGTAATGGGCCATTTGACGCACCAAACCAAGCATCGTTTGATACCGTAAGCAGCATATCTGTTTCGTCGGTTACACTCGCCCTTACTTGTTCTGGGAAGGCTATTTCATAACAAATTGCCGGAGCGATATGGTAACCGAGTGCGACTAAATTAGGCTGGGTATAGTCACCTCGTTGAAAAGATGACATTGGTAAATTAAAAAATGGTGCGATAGGGCGTAATAAACTGGCAAACGGGACAAATTCACCAATAGGCAATAAATGATGTTTTTTAAACTGGTTACTGCCATCACCAATGTAGTCAGCGCTTTGTTGGTGCTTTTGATGATAATTACCGAGTACGATTAATGAGTTAAAAAAGTCTTGTTGCTGGTGGCTAATAATGCCAGTAACAATTGCCGTGTTGTTAATGCTGGCTACTTTACTGACATCCATTAGAAAGTCTTCCACCATGGCTTCTGGTGCTGGAATGGCGGCTTCTGGCCAAATAACAATATCGACACTGGACGCATCATCAAATTGCTCGCGGGTCATGTCCATGTACTTCAGCATGGTTGGCCACAATGCATCGGGTTCCCACTTCATACTTTGGGGAATATTGCCCTGTACTAATGCCACTTTAACGGTTTTGCCACTGGTAGAAATAGGGTTGAGTAATGGTGCAGCCCACGCACTCAATGCCAAAATCGGTAATATAACCAACACAGGGAAGATGCGTTTTTGGGTTAATAGTATCAAAGAGCCCGCCACCAATGCGACGATAAAGCTCAGCCCCAAGGCACCAATAAAACTGGCTAATTCACTTAGCGGGCCTAATGTTTGGCTGTAGCCGGCCCAAATCCAAGGAAAACCTGTAAATACCCAGCCGCGTAACCATTCTGTTAGGACCCATAATGCTGGAAATAGACCAAGATAAGTGAAGTAGGGATTTAAAGTGTATTTAGATGTGCGAGATAACTTGCTGAGTAAATATCCAGCTATGGCGGGATAAATCGCCAGATACATTGCCAGGATCGCCATTAACGTTATCGATACAAAAATCGGCATGCCGCCGAAAGTATCAATACTGACATGCACCCAGCTAATGCCAATTGCAAAACAACCAAAACCGAAACTGAGCCAGTAATATAAACTTTGTTTAGCGGTTAATGTCTGGCTCTGCCATAGAGCAAAACTTAATGCTAAAGGAAATATGGCCCAAATTTCATAAGGCGCAAACGATAAGGCCGTACTGGCGCCAGCAATAAATGCCGCCACCAGACGGACAATACTCAAAGAAGAGTATAGAGATTGAGTTTTTAGCACGATTTAGTCGTCGAATTCTTCACTAATATTAGGGTCTGGCAGTTTAACACGAAGTTGCACCAAACGGCGGTTATCGGCGTTAATCACTTTGAACTCAATATTATTAATCACGATGCTTTCATTACGTTCTGGTAAGTGGCCAAATGCATGCGACACCATGCCACCAACGGTATCAAATTCTTCATCGCTGAAGTTGGTGCCACACGCTTCGTTAAAATCTTCAATTTCAGTGAGCGCTTTGACCATAAATACTGTGTTACTGAGCTTTTTAATTTCAGTGTCTTCAACCGAATTGTGATCAAATTCATCTTCAATTTCACCGACAATCTCTTCGAGAATATCTTCAATCGTCACTAAGCCTGATACCCCACCATATTCATCGACAACAATGGCCATGTGGTAGCGTTGCGAACGGAATTCTTTCAGTAGTACGTCGACTCTTTTACTTTCAGGTACCACCACTGCAGGGCGTATAACTTGGGCAAGAGTAAAGTTTTCATCAGATTGTTTGAAGCCGTATTTGATCAAATCTTTAGCCAGTAAAATGCCTTCAATATGATCTTTATCTTCATTAACAACCGGGAAGCGAGAGTGACCTGAATCCATGACAATTTCTAAAAACTCATCGACGGTCGAGTCTATTTGAATGGTAACAATTTGCGCTCTTGGTATCATAATGTCGCGCACACGAAGGTCAGAAACCTCTAATACACCTTTAATCATTTCGCGTGTGTCTTCTGTAATGAGGTCGCGCATTTCGGCACCTGCAATCACATCAACTAAATCTTCGCGATTTTGAGGTTCGCCCTGAAATAGCTGGTTAATTTTATCGAACCAGGTTTTCTTGTGGGCGTTTGTACTCGGGGGGATATCGTCACTCATAATATTTACCTAAACAGGGCTATCTATAAGATATTCCTTGTTTATTTATGCTTCCTTATAGGGGTTTGTAAAACCTAAGCCTTCAACAAGTTGGGTCTCTAATGACTCCATCTCATCGGCTTCTTGGTCGATAATATGGTCATAACCCAGCAAATGCAAGCAGCCGTGTATGACCATGTGTGCCCAGTGTGCATTTAGCGGTTTATTTTGCTCAATGGCTTCCTGTTCCACCACGTGTGCACAGATAACCAGATCACCTAATAATGGTAATTCAACCTCAGGTGGTGCTTCAAACGGGAATGACAACACGTTGGTCGGTTTGTCTTTACCGCGATAGGTTAAATTGAGTAGCTGACTTTCAGCAACTTCAACAATGCGAATCGTTAATTCCACTTCAGGCATTGTCTGCCCCACTGCGGTACGTACCCAAGTTTCAAATTCTGCTTGAGTCGGTAAATTCAGATTGCTCACTGCAATTTGCAGGTCAAGATCGAGTGATATCATGGGCTGACTCATTGAGGGCTGGCTTCTTTTTCAAGTAATTGACGTTTTTGCTCACGTTCACGATAAGCTTGCTCTTTGGCCGCTTTTTCGAGTTGTTCTTGTTGCTCGAACGCTTCATAGGCTTCAACAATTCTTGCTACAACAGGATGGCGAACCACATCTTGGGCGACAAAGAAGTTAAAGCTGATTTCAGATACTTTGCTGAGAACCTCAATGGCATGACGCAAACCAGACTTTTGACTACGAGGTAAATCTATTTGGGTGATATCACCGGTGATCACCGCGCGCGAATTAAATCCAATACGGGTTAAGAACATTTTCATTTGTTCAACCGTAGTGTTTTGCGCTTCATCTAAAATAATAAACGCATCATTAAGAGTGCGGCCGCGCATATAAGCCAGTGGGGCAACTTCAATCACGCCGCGTTCAATTAACTTTTCAACTTTCTCAAAACCCATCATTTCAAACAAAGCATCATAAAGAGGGCGCAGATAAGGATCGACTTTCTGGCTTAAATCGCCGGGTAAAAAACCGAGTTTCTCGCCCGCTTCAACCGCTGGACGCGTTAATAGAATACGGCGCACTTCTTGACGTTCATAGGCATCAACTGCCGCAGCAACTGCAAGGTAGGTTTTACCGGTACCGGCAGGGCCAATACCAAAACTGATATCGTGACGAGTAATGTTATGCATGTACACACTTTGATTGGGTGTACGAGGTTTAATCACGCCACGTTTAGTTTTTATATGAATACTCGTGTCGTCGTTGTCTTGTTGCGCCTCAAGGTTAATCGCTTCTTGAATGGCTAAATGAACCACTTCAGGTTCTAAGTCCGGAGTGCTACCTTTGACGGTTTGAGTTTCAATGTATAACTGACGTAACAAATTATTGGCATTGAGGGCATTACGTGGCAAACCGACAATCGTAAAATGGTTGTCTTTATGGACAATCTCAACGCCTAATCGGCGTTCAAGTTGTTTGATGTTGTCATCAAATGGACCGCATAATGACACGAGGCGGCGAGTATCTGCAGGTTCTAGATACAAATTCATGGTGGTGACTTTAGTGGTCAAATAAGGCTCCAGGTGTCGAATTAGGACAAAAATAATGGCTTGTAAATGCCATACTACAGTAATGACAGTTTACGAGCCTCTGCATTGAATTACCATAATTAGCCTAATTTTAGACAAAATTAAAGGCGGACAAGCCGCCTTTAATATCGTTTAAACAACAAACATTGATTATGGCTTAAAGTGGGTTACACCTAATGCGTCATCTTGCTTGTGTTTAGCCAAAATATCAGCCGGATGTAAACTGCGACGTAAATCCATTTCATCTTCACCGCGGACAAATTCACCGCGCAATGAGTTGGTATAAACATCAACAATTTTCACATCAACAAAACTGCCGATGTGAGTGTGCGCGGCTTCAAAGTTAACCACACGACTGTTTTCAGTACGACCACGAAGCTCCATTGGATTCTTTACTGATGGACCTTCGACTAAAATACGTTGAACCGTGCCTAACATATGACGGCTATAGCGCATTGCTTGTTGAGTAATACGGTCTTGTAAAATGGCTAAACGCTGCTTCTTTTCTTCATCGCTAACATCATCTGGTAAGTCTGCTGCTGGTGTACCAGGGCGTGCGCTGTAGATAAAGCTAAAGCTGTGGTCAAAACCGACATCTTCAATCAGTTTCATGGTGTCGGCAAAATCGTCCTTTGACTCACCAGGGAAACCAATAATAAAGTCTGAACTGATTTGAATATCAGGACGGGCTTTACGCAGACGACGAATAATCGACTTGTATTCAATCGCCATGTGACCGCGTTTCATTTGGGTCAAAATACGATCTGAACCTGATTGCACAGGTAAATGCAGGAAGCTCACCAATTCAGGCGTATCTGCATAGACATCGATAATGTCTTGAGTAAACTCAATCGGGTGGCTGGTGGTAAAACGCAGACGGTCGATACCATCAATTGAGGCCACTAGGCGCAATAATTCCGCAAAGGTACATATCTCATCATCATGAGTGGCACCGCGATAAGCGTTAACATTTTGGCCTAGTAAATTGACTTCACGTACGCCTTGAGCGGCTAATTGAGCCACCTCAAGAATCACGTCATCTAATGGACGGCTGACTTCTTCACCACGGGTGTAAGGCACCACGCAGAAAGAGCAGTATTTACTGCAACCTTCCATAATAGACACGAATGCCGTTGGACCGTCTGCACGAGGTTCTGGCAGGCGATCGAACTTTTCAATCTCAGGGAAACTGATATCAATCACGGCTTTTTCGCCACGTTGAATTTGTTCAATCATCTCAGGTAAGCGATGCAGAGTTTGCGGGCCAAAGATAATATCAACACATTGAGCGCGATCTTTAATGGCTTTACCTTCTTGCGAGGCAACACAACCACCCACCCCAATAATTAAATTAGGATTTTTATCTTTTAAAGATTTCCAACGCCCTAGCTGATGGAACACCTTCTCCTGTGCTTTTTCACGAATAGAGCAAGTATTAAGCAGCAGTACATCTGCTTCGCTTGCGTCATCGGTCAAGGTATATCCTTGATAGTCGTCTAATAAATCAGCCATCTTTGATGAGTCGTACTCATTCATTTGACAGCCCCAGGTTTTAATATGAAGTTTTTTACTCATCAGTGCTCGCCAGTAAATCACAGTAAAAATAGCGCGACATTTTACCTGTTGTCAGGCGGTCTGGCTAGTATTAGTGCAAGTTTCACGCATTTGAATATAAATTTTGCAATAGCCTTAAAAATAGTAATGACTAATCGTTTGGATTAAACTTGATAAGTTATAACGAGTAAACATCGCATTCAGTGGTTATTTAGGCTTAAGTTACGATTAAAGCCTTGCCACATTTCCGTGGTTTATTGATCTAGGGCATAATCGAACTATTAGCATGCACCAACGTCATGGTTTTATTTTGGTCTGTTTTATCGCCCTGATGGGGGCGTCGATCAGCAATTGTAGATGTGATTTTCACCGCTAAAGGGTGATAGCACTAGTTGCCAAGTTAATGTGCCGCCAAGTAAGCCATCATGGATGTCATCGCGTATAGGTTAATAATGATTATTGATGCCCAACAGAGGTTCAGTTAATTCGTTTTTCATTGGCTGTTATATTGAACATAAACTCATTTCACTATTTATGGATGTAAACACAATGCAAGATGCTTCACTCACATCAACGAACGCTACTGGCGATGCGACTCATTATGATGTTGTGGTCGTGGGCGGAGGAATGGTCGGTGCGGCTGCCGCGATTGGATTAGGTCAATTAGGACTTAGTGTGGCGGTGATAGAGCCCCGTCAACCGCAGCCTTATGATGTAGAACAGCCATTAGATGTCCGAGTGTCTGCAATCAGTGTTGCATCTGAGCAATTATTAACCCGTCTTGGTGCCATGGATGAGCTGCTGTTGATGCGCCATGCGCCTTATACTGGCTTAGAAACATGGGAGCTCGACGATTGCCTTACGGCATTTAGCGCCGAACAAGTGGGTCAAGCGCACTTAGGCTACTTTTTTGAAAATCGGTTAATTCAATTAAGCCTATGGCAGCAAATCCGGAAAATGGATAATGTCACCTTATTATGTCCGCATAAAGTGACCCAATTTGGCCGTTTAAGTGATAGTCAGCAAGTGAGTATTGAGCTTGATAATGGCGATAAAATCACGACAAGATTATTGATTGGCGCCGATGGTGCTCATTCGCAAGTTCGTCAATGGGCTGGTATTGGTGTCACTGGCTGGGATTATGCGCAGTCGGCGATGCTAATTAATATCAGTACTCAAACCCCACAGCAATCAGTAACCTGGCAGCAATTTACCCCTGCAGGGCCAAGAAGCTTATTGCCGCTTCCTGGGAATCATGCGTCATTAGTCTGGTACGACGACGCCAATCGGATTAAACAATTATCACAACTTAATGATCTGCAATTAGCACAACAAATCAGGCAGCATTTTCCGCCGCGTTTAGATCCTAATTTCACTGTTGAGAATAGAGGTAGCTTTAGACTCACTCGCCGCCATGCCCAAGGTTACTACCAAGATAATTTAGTGATTATTGGTGATGCCGCCCACACGATTAACCCTCTAGCTGGCCAAGGAGTAAATATTGGCTTTAAAGATGTTGATGTGCTGGTAGCCCAGATTGCCAATGCCATTGGCAGTGGGGAAATATGGTGGCAAACGCCTGTGCTAAAGCGATATCAGCAAGCGCGTTATTACGATAATCAACTGATGATGACCGCGATGGATGCTTTTTATGCTGGGTTTAGCAATGATTTATTACCGTTAAAACTGCTGCGTAATGGTGCATTGAAATTGGCAAATATCGACTCACCATTAAAGCGAAAAGTGCTCAAGTATGCCCTTGGATTGACTTAAACTATTCGCTAACCCGGTTCGGCTTTTTGGGTTTGCGTTATTGCTCCGCACGCAAAACTTGATGGGGACATGATTAACGCTAAGGCTTGAGTGGCTTTGAATGATTACATTATGAGTGAAATTGGTATAAAATGCCGCGTTTTGCATCATGTGTATTTTGATGTACCCCATGAAGGCATTTAGCAATAGTGTTTGCTAAGAAACTGACTAGGTTGTGATGAGTAACATTAAATTGATTGTCGGGTTGGCAAACCCGGGTGCTGAATACGCGCAAACTCGCCATAACGCTGGTGCATGGTACGTGCAAGAATTGGCACGCATTTGCAGTGTTCAATTAGTACCAGAGAGTAAATACTTTGGCGTCACAGCTCGGGCTATTTTACACGGTAAAGACGTGCGCTTGCTGATCCCAACAACCTACATGAATTTAAGCGGTAAGTCTGTGGCAGCGTTAGCTAACTTTTTCCGTATCCTGCCTGAAGAAATATTGGTTGCCCATGATGAGCTTGACATGGCACCGGGCGTGGCTAAATTCAAATTAGGTGGTGGCCATGGTGGTCATAATGGCTTAAAAGACATTATTGCTAGCTTAGGCAATGACAAGAACTTTCATCGTTTACGGATTGGCATTGGTCATCCAGGCGATAAAAATAAAGTCAGCGGCTACGTACTGGGCAGGGCACCAGCGGTAGAACAAGAGCGAATAAATGCGGCGATTGATGAAGCGGTTCGTTCCACCGAGATTTTATTTAACCAAGACATGGCGAAAGCTATGCACAGATTACATTCGTTCAAAGCAGAATAAGCCAGGCTAGTTTTGTTTTAACACCCTTTCGACATCATTATCCAATGGGATAATTCTACATATATAAAGGTAAGCATATGGGTTTTAAATGCGGCATTGTTGGTCTTCCAAACGTAGGTAAGTCAACGTTGTTTAATGCGTTAACACAAGCAGGGATTGAAGCGGCAAACTTTCCGTTTTGTACTATTGAGCCAAACACCGGAGTGGTACCTGTACCTGACTCACGTCTCGACGCGTTAGCTGCCATTGTCAAACCTCAACGCATTTTGCCGACATCTATGGAATTCGTTGATATCGCCGGTTTAGTCGCTGGTGCATCGAAAGGTGAAGGTTTAGGCAACAAATTTTTAGCTAACATTCGCGAAACCGATGCTATTGGTCATGTGGTACGTTGTTTTGAAGATCCAAACATTGTTCACGTAGCCAATAAAATTGATCCTGCTGGCGACATTGAAGTGATTAACACCGAATTAGCCCTAGCCGATTTAGATGCCTGTGAACGGGCTATTTTTCGTCAAGCTAAACGCGCTAAAGGCGGCGATGCGGATGCCAAATTTGAAGTTGCAGTGCTTGAAAAAATGCGCCCAGCATTAGATGAAGCTAAAATGCTACGTTCATTAGAATTAACCAAAGAAGAATTAGCCGCAGTTGCGTACCTAAACTTTTTAACCTTAAAGCCGACCATGTACATAGCTAACGTGGCTGAAGACGGTTTTGAAAATAATCCTCATCTTGATGTTGTGCGTGCTATTGCGGCAACAGAAAATGCAGTGGTTGTGCCTGTGTGTGCTGCGATTGAGTCAGAACTCGCTGAAATGGAAGCTGATGACCGCGCCGAGTTTATGACTGACTTAGGTATCGAAGAGTCTGGTTTAGACCGCGTGATCCGTGCAGGCTATGAATTATTAAATCTGCAAACGTATTTTACTGCTGGTGTGAAAGAAGTACGTGCATGGACAGTACCTGTTGGCGCATCAGCACCACAAGCTGCTGGTGTTATCCACACCGACTTTGAGCGTGGCTTTATTCGTGCGCAGGTGATGGCATATCAAGATTTTATTACCTACAAAGGTGAAGCGGGAGCCAAAGATGCCGGTAAATTACGTGTCGAAGGTAAAACCTACGTTGTTAAAGATGGCGATGTGATGCATTTCTTATTTAATGTCTAAGCAGCATTTAGATTAAGTAAAAAATCATAATAAGGGGCGTAAAGGATATTTTGGTCAGTTAATTGGCTTTATTTTGTCGATTCGGCATTCAGTTTGGTGAAGTTATAGCCGAACAAGACGAATTGATGAAAATAGCGAAAAAAACCAGTTGACCTAGATAACCTGAATAAGCATAATACGCCCCGTTCCTCGCCAAGAGGGATTGCAAGAAATAGTGGCAATATAGCTCAGCTGGTTAGAGCACAGCACTCATAATGCTGGGGTCGCAGGTTCAAGTCCCGCTATTGCTACCATATTTCTTACCCATCTGCTCAAGATGTTAAACTAGAGTGTTGTGCGGGAGTGGTGGAATTGGTAGACACGCCAGATTTAGGTTCTGGTGCCGCAAGGTGTGAGAGTTCAAGTCTCTCCTTCCGTACCATTTATTAGAGATATTGGCTTAGGCGGATGTTTCAAAAAGTTTGATTGGGATATCGCCAAGCGGTAAGGCACTGGGTTTTGATCTCAGCATTCCAAGGTTCGAATCCTTGTATCCCAGCCATTTATAAAGTTAGACAAGATTATTGGGATATCGCCAAGCGGTAAGGCACTGGGTTTTGATCTCAGCATTCCAAGGTTCGAATCCTTGTATCCCAGCCATCTTTGGCAATGTAGCTCAGCTGGTTAGAGCACAGCACTCATAATGCTGGGGTCGCAGGTTCAAGTCCCGCCATTGCTACCATATTTACTAGGTAGATTGAGTTGTACTTACATTAGCTAGTAAAGCCAAAGTTTACTCTGAAATAAAAAGAGTATACTCTAAGTTAAAATTTGATGCGGGAATGGTGAAATTGGTAGACACGCCAGATTTAGGTTCTGGTGCCGCGAGGTGTGAGAGTTCAAGTCTCTCTTCCCGTACCATCAAATTTTATTCAAAGTGATTTTTAGTCTGTATTGCCATAATTTGTTTTAATTGGGGTATCGCCAAGCGGTAAGGCACCGGGTTTTGATCTCGGCATCCCCAGGTTCGAATCCTGGTACCCCAGCCAAATTCTGAAAAGCCCGTCTTAATAGACGGGCTTTTTGCATTTTTGTTTTTATAACGTTAAATCTTGCGCGGTATTGATAGCCTTTTTCTATTAACTCAATTGATTCTATCCATTATCTATCTTCGCTTCAGTTCTTTAGACTTACCTTATGCAGTTAATCACTAACGTCAGGTTTACTATGAACACCCAAACAACTCATCCTCCAATGCTTTATGAGCATGTATCACAGCCTATGACGGCGTTAATTGCCGAAGGTGGTGGTCAGCGTGGGATTTTTACTGCTGGGGTGTTAGATGCTTGGTTAGAAGCCGAATTTGATCCATTTGATCTGTTTATTGGCACCTCTGCCGGTTCGCAAAATTTAACCAGTTTTTTATCGCGCCAAAAAGGCTATGCAAAACGATTAATTCGAGGATTATCACGTCATAAACGTTTTTACCAATTAAGCCGAGGTTTAGTTGGTAAAAACGTAGTCGATCTCGATTGGTATTTTGATAAAACTACTCGAGGCAGTTTTACTTTGGATTTCGCCTCTGCAGCAAAATATTTAGGCAAACGGCAATTATTGATCACTACAACTAATTCACGAGATCGCCAAGGTTACTTTTTTAGTCCTAGCAACGATGGTGAGCATTGGCGCGAGTTGTTAAAAGCATCGAGTGCGTTGCCTTTTCTATACAAGCAAGGTGTGAAACTCGCGCCTTGGTTAAATACCCATGCCGCGAATCAAACACCTGAGCTTATAGGGCAACCTCAAGAAGACTTTTACCTTGATGGCGGGCTAGCGGCACCTTTACCTGTTCGTGAGGCTTACCAGCGCGGTGCGCGTAAAATTGTGGTCATTCGAACGGTTAATGCAGACTTTCAGGCGCAATCAGCTTGGGTACATAAGCTAAAATCATGGATTTGTGTCTCTGGTTATTGCCCCAGAACCATTGATTACTTAGTGCAACATGAACAAGCGTATCAACAAGAGTTAGCGTTTATTGCTAATCCGCCTGCTGATGTTGAAATTATCCAAATTTTTGCCGACAACAGTTTACAAAGTAAACTGCTTGGCAGTGCTGATACAGATTTACTGCATGATTATCATACTGGCTTAGCGGCTGGGAAATCATTTTTAGTGCAGCAACAACATGCCAATATTGCGCCAGCGATGATGCCAGGTCAGCAATTATCTTTTATGCCTAAGTATGCTTTGTCTGCTTAATGAATCGAGTTCCACACAAATAAAAAAACGCACTCAATCGAGTGCGTTTTTGATGACCCTAATCGGTTAGATTAGTGGCGGAACATAGCAGAGATAGACTCTTCGTTGCTTACACGACGGATCGCTTCAGCAAGTACCGCAGACATGGTTAACTGAGTCACTTTAGCCACTTTGAGCATTTCAGGGCTTAATGGCACTGTATCAGTTACGATAACTTCGTCGATAACAGAATTGGCAATATTTTCAGCTGCATTACCTGAGAATACAGGATGAGTAGCATAAGCAAACACGCGGTTAGCGCCATGTTCTTTTAATGCTTCAGCAGCTTTGCATAAAGTGCCACCAGTGTCGATCATGTCATCAACAATGATGCAATCACGGCCTTGAACGTCACCAATAATGTGCATTACCTGAGCCACGTTCGCCTGTGGGCGACGTTTATCGATAATGGCAAGATCAGTATCATCCAATAGTTTGGCTACTGCACGAGCGCGAACAACACCGCCAATATCAGGAGACACAACAACAGGGTTATCAAATTTCCGGGAGAGCATGTCTTCAAGTAGCACTGGGCTACCGAATACGTTATCAACCGGGACATCAAAGAAACCTTGAATTTGCTCAGCGTGTAAGTCACAAGTCAATACGCGGTCAACACCCACGCTCGACAAGAAATCTGCAACCACTTTCGCTGTAATAGGCACACGTGCACTGCGTACACGGCGGTCTTGACGAGCATATCCAAAGTACGGAATAACGGCAGTAATACGACCCGCTGATGCACGGCGAAGCGCGTCAACCATTACAATAAGCTCCATGAGGTTATCGTTAGTTGGTGCGCAAGTAGATTGGATAATAAACACATCCGCACCACGTACATTCTCGTTTATTTGAACACTGATTTCACCGTCGCTGAAACGGCCTACAACTGCGTCGCCAAGTTTGCAAAATAAACGATCGGCAATCTTAGCAGCTAGATTTGGGGTAGCGTTACCAGCAAAGAGCTTGATGTCGGGCACTTTATGAACCTCAGATGTTTGCTTTACGATTAAAGGCTAGATCAATTTTACGTGTTGTCACTCAAAACTGACCCAGAAGATATTATGTAATTAGAGCTGCTCAAGCCGTATTTTTAATGGCGACTTATTCATCCCTTTTGCAACAAACCCTCGCATATGAGCCGGCAATTCGGCTAAAGCGTCAAGTGCTTGTTGCGAATGTGTAAATTCCCCGAACACGCATGCGCCTGTTCCAGTCATTCTCGACGGCGCATATTCTACCAGCCAGCTTAAGGCATTGGCAACTTGAGGGTGCTTAGTTGTGACCAATTTCTGACAATCATTGGTCCACTGCTGAGTCATTAAGCTGTTCATATCCAATTTAGGTGTGTTGCGTGGTAGATCAGGATGCTGAAAAATATCCTTAGTTGATACATGCACATCAGGGACAATAACTAAGTACCATGGTTCAGCGGGTTCTACTGTGATCAATTGCTCACCGACACCTTCAGCGAATGCTGATAAACCATTAATAAAAACAGGAACATCCGCACCGAGTGTTAAGCCTATTTCAGCCAGTTTACTGGGTGACACATTGGTTTTCCATAAGGCATTTAGTGCCACTAATGTGGTTGCTGCATCCGATGAACCACCGCCTAAACCACCACCCATAGGGAGTAATTTGTCTAACCAAATATGCGCACCGCCTTCATATTGGGTATAACGCTTGAGTGACTTTGCGGCTTTAAGAATTAAGTTATCGCTGTCAGCGACAGAATCGGAGATAGCAGAGTGTAAAATTAAATCGTCTGTGTTGGTAATATGAAAATCGAGGTAATCGCAATGGTCAATAAATTGAAATAAGGTCTGTAATTGGTGATAACCATCAGCTCGCTGGCCGGTAATGTGTAAAAATAAATTTAATTTTGCTGGCGCAGGCCAACTTGTTGAAACGGCTGATTTACGTAAGTGAGTTGGTTTCATGTTTGTTTAACTACCTTGTTAATGTGCCAGCAATTAACATTTATTGTTATTGGGTTTTGGCTGCTACAGCTGTCCATTGATTAGTTTGAATTTTTATTTGCACATTTTCTCGCTCAATCTTCAACAACTTAGGCACAAGCGCGCCGCTTTGTTGTTGCCAATTGAGAAAACTCACTGACCAGTTTGCCTGAGGATCGTAACTGATGACTTGTTTAATTGTGCCATCAGGATTATAGCTGACAATTTTATCATTGCTGCCAATTTGGCCGGTGATCCATAAAGGAAGGCTATCAAGCGGGATTGACCAGCCGCTAATACCTGTCAGTAAATCTTGGGCGTTACTGTCGCGATAGGTTTTGCCGTCTACTTCAAGCGTCGCCATGCCTTGATTTGTCTTGAGGGTTAATACTGTCGTGCCTAATACTGTGGTTAAACGCAAGTCATTGGCAGCGGGTTGGTGTAGCCAGTACAGATTAGTACTGAATTTATCTTCCGCTGTTTTAACGGCAATTTTACCCTGCAGCTCCCATGCATTGGCTTGAGCTGCATTGGTCACATTGATAGGCGTAAAATCTTCAGATGGCGTCACACTACAACCGGTTAACAAAAGCAACGCGGTGATAATAGCGGTATAAAAGAAAGATGCAGATAATCGCAATGGATTGCCTATCAGTTGCTTAAGATTTTCTTATGATACTGGGCTTAAGTCATTATGTAAAAATGCTTTTAGCAAAATTAATGTGATATTAATGTAAGGGTTTGCATAATGTTTATGTGAACCATAAATAAATATTTAGACATTTATTCGGTTTTGTTAAGCCAATTGTGTTTTTAGTCGGTTCAATTCAGTAGAATAGCCTAATTAACGTCACCGAAAAGAACTTGATACCATCAAATGAGCCTAGTAATAATCGGGATAAACCATAAAACCGCCACGGTAGATTTGCGTGAAAAAGTCGCTTTCTCTCCAGACCGCATTCATGACGCCATGAAAAGCTTGGCTAGTCGCACCCGTACGGGCGAGGCTGTTATTGTGTCGACCTGTAACCGTACTGAGCTATATTGCAATAATGCTGAAAAGGAAGACATTATTGAATGGTTGGAGGATTACCATAGTATTGAGCACAGCGACTTAATGCCGTGTCTCTATGCCTATGAAGAGCAAGTTGCCGTAAAACATTTAATGCGGGTAGCATCGGGTCTGGATTCACTGGTACTGGGTGAACCGCAAATTTTGGGACAGGTAAAGCAAGCGTTTGTTAAAGCCAAAGAAGCTGGCACGATTGCATTGACCATTGACCGCTTGTTTCAAAACACCTTCTCTGTGGCCAAAAAAGTGCGCACTGAAACCGAAATCGGTGCCGCGGCAGTTTCTGTCGCCTTTGCCGCCGTCAGCATGGCGAAACATATTTTCTCATCATTGAGCACCACTAAGGTGTTACTCATTGGTGCTGGAGAAACGATTGAGCTGGTGGCCAAACACCTTAAAGATAATGGTGTTGCCTCTATGGTGGTGGCAAATCGCACTATCGAACGTGCCCAAGCCATGTGTGAAGAGTTTAACGCTACCGCCATTACCCTAGAACAAATACCAGATTTTCTCGCTAAAGCCGATATCGTGATATCCTCTACCGCCAGTCCTTTGCCCATTTTAGGTAAAGGTATGGTCGAAAAAGCGCTAAAACAGCGTCGTCATCAACCTATGTTGTTGGTGGATATTGCAGTTCCAAGAGATATTGAAGCAGAAGTCGGTGAGTTAGACGACGCATTCCTTTATACTGTAGACGATCTGCATAGCATAATTGAACAGAACATGGCTTCACGTAAAGAAGCCGCCGAGCAAGCAGAATTAATTACTGAAGACCAATCACACTTATTTATGGAGTGGATTAGGTCTTTAGAGTCAGTCGACAGTATTCGCGAATATCGCAGCCAGAGCTTGGCGATTAAAGATGAATTAGTTGAGCGCGCCTTGAATAAAATATCTCATGGCAGTGACAGTGAGCAAGTGATACTAGAGTTAGCCAATAGGCTAACTAATCGTTTGATACATGCACCGACACAAGCGCTTACTTCAGCAAGCCGTCAAGGCGATTTGAATACGTTAGGCCAATTAAGAACTGCGCTTGGTTTAGATAAAAACTAAGGTTAGCGAGCTAAATGAAAGAATCCGTTATCCGCAAGCTTGAAGGCTTGCTCGAGCGTAATGAAGAAGTATTAGCATTATTAAGTGATGCTACCGTGATTTCGGATCAAGACCGTTTTCGTGGATTATCAAAAGAATATTCTCAACTTGAAAATGTAGTCAGTAGCTTCAAGGCGTTTCAACAAGCTCAAAAAGATTTCGACTACGCTAAAGAGATGCTTGAAGAAGACGATGCTGAAATGCGCGAAATGGCGCAAGATGAGTACAAGCAATCTAAACAAGTGTTAGAAAAACTTGAAGATGAATTACAAGTTTTACTCTTGCCTACCGATCCTAATGATGACACTAACGCGTTTCTTGAAATTCGTGCGGGTGCCGGTGGCGATGAAGCCGCTATTTTTGCGGGTGACTTATACCGTATGTATTCGCGTTATTGCGAAGCGAACCGTTGGCAGATAGAAGTCATGAACGTCAACGAAGGCGAGCATGGCGGCTTTAAAGAAATCATTGTTAAAATCAGTGGTGATGGTGCTTACGGTAAATTAAAGTTTGAGTCTGGTGGACATCGTGTTCAACGTGTACCAGAAACCGAATCTCAGGGCCGGGTTCATACTTCAGCATGTACAGTCGTGGTATTGCACGAAGTACCTGAAGCTGAAGCGATTTCGATTAATGCAGCAGACTTAAAAGTTGATACATTCCGCGCCTCTGGTGCCGGTGGGCAGCACGTTAACAAAACTGATTCAGCGATTCGTATTACCCATATTCCATCTGGCATTATTGTTGAGTGTCAGGATCAACGTTCACAGCATAAAAACCGTGCCCAAGCGATGAGTGTTTTGGCTGCGCGTATTCAAGCTGTTGAAGATGAAAAAAGACGTAGTGCAGAAGAAACTACCCGTCGTAGTTTAGTGGCCAGTGGCGATCGTTCTGAACGTATTAGAACGTATAACTACCCACAAGGTCGCGTAAGTGATCATCGTATCAACTTAACACTATATCGCTTGAATGAAGTCATGGAAGGCGACTTAAATGTCTTGCTTGAACCCATTATGCTAGAACATCAAGCCGATATGCTTGCCGCGTTAGCTGACGACTAAGGAGTTCTCTTGACGCAGTCTTCGTATTCAACAATTGCTGAAGCCCTGCAATGGGCTTATTCACAACTAGCCGCAACCTCTGAATCTGCTCACGTAGATGCAGAGGCATTGCTATTGCATTGCTTGAATAAAAATCGCAGTTTTTTATATACTTGGCCTGAGCGACAACTGACGAGTGAGCAATTTAAAGCTTATAGCCAGATGATCGCTAAACGTCAAAATGGCACTCCGGTAGCGCATATTATTGGTGAACGAGAGTTTTGGTCATTACCTTTTATTGTTAATGACTCAACGCTTATTCCCCGGCCTGATACTGAAATTTTAGTTGAAACCGCACTGAACTTATCTGTGCGTCACAATGCCAGAGTATTAGATTTAGGTACAGGAACCGGTGCTATTGCATTGGCGTTAGCATCTGAACGACCTAAATGGCGGATTACTGCCATTGATAACGTTCCAGAGGCTGTCGAGCTTGCTAAAGCTAATCGCGGTAATCTTAACTTACCAGACGTTGAAATTATCCAGTCTGATTGGTTTTCAGCCGTTAAACAGCGCGATTTTGATTTGATCGTGTCTAATCCTCCCTATATTGATGAAGCCGATGAACATCTTCATTTAGGCGATGTTCGCTTTGAACCGCAAAGTGCACTCACCGCTGGCAATGAAGGCTATGCCGATTTGTATTATATTGCTGAGCAAGCGCGTGCTCATTTACTTACTGGTGGTTATTTATTGCTTGAACATGGCTATGAACAGGCGATTAAAGTTCGTGAGAAATTGATTGAACTTGGCTACCACAATGTGGCTACCGTTCGAGACTTTGGCAGTAATGACCGCTGCACGCTTGGGCAATGGATGGATGAGTAATTCAGTATCTACAGGTATATATCTCGCTAAGTAAATAGCAATAATCCAAATATTAGTATGCGGCTGGTTGATCGAGTAAACTAGGCGCCTTTTATTTTTACCTTTTTTTAATGAGACTTAATTAATGGAAACATTTTACAGTTTATATCCAGCGGTAAAGCATACTCACATGATGTTTATTGCCATGAGTGTGATCTTTTTTATCGTGCGTTTTGTTTTACATTTACGCAAGTCTCCCATCATGGAAAAAAAGTTTGTTAAAGTCGCACCACATGTCATTGATACGTTTTTATTACTATCAGGCTTCACTTTGTGCTTTATGATCAAACAATATCCTTTTGTCGATCCATGGATGACAGAAAAAATAATCTGTGTTGCGGCCTATATTGCTTTAGGTGTGATGGCACTTAAATCTAACCGTAATAAGCTGTTTAAGTTTTTTGCTTTTATCGGCGCAATCGGTTGGGTAGTGTTAGCGGCCAAACTGGCTTATTTCAAACAAGTCGTCTTCATGGGTTAATTGGTTTTAATGGCAAAATATCTTCTTGATGATGCAGTTTCGATACCTGAAACTGCATTTGAGCTCTCTGAACATCTTGGCTTTTCAACATCTAAACCTGCTATGTGGGCGTGGTATGAAATGGCAGGTTCAGTATTGAGTCACTATGTTATTGACCAACAAGCGCGCCTTGAAGGTCTGTTTAATTGGTTTTACAATGATTTAGGTTTTTGTGTTCGAGACGACTATTTTAGCGTCGAGGCTGCAGATTTAAGCTATTGCGTGTTAAAGCGTCAAGGCAATAGCACTACACTATCAATATTGTTAATTTTATTGGCTAAACAACTCGACTTAACACTCGAGGCGGTTTTATTACCCGGTAATACGGTATTAAAAAGCCAAGTGAATGATGTGGTTAAATACCATGATCCGCTAACCGGTAAAGAACTTAGCCGTCATCAATTGCATGCGTTAGTACGTGGTGAACTGGGTAATGCGGCTAAATTAAAACCAAGCCACCTTAAAACCGCTACGCTCAAACGGTTAATTAGCCGTATGTTACATGAGCTAAAAGCGGGTTGTATCGTCAGTCATAAATTTGAACAGGCAATGGAATGTTGTAATTTATTATTACAATGGCATCCAGACGATGTGCATCTTAATCGTGAACGTGCTTTTATTGCCCAACAGTTAGGTTGCATTAAAGTGGCCATGTCGGATTTACAACACTTCATCGATTTGAGTCCGCATGATCCTGTGATTGAACTGGTTAAGATTCAATTAAAGGAACTCAGTCAACATATGCAGGTTTATCATTAATGATTTGATAACCTGCAACCTAGGCAGCTTTGAGTTAACTCAAAGCTGCCTTATTCGCAGTGAACTTCTTGCAAGTTGATTACCAGCGCGCAGCAGAGAAGTTATCATCATCGATTTTCATAACAGCAAAAATAATAACAATAACAATAACAACTAAAAATATAATGTATTTGTAAGGGAGAACTCTACATGTCAACGTCAGCAATGGTGAGCAATGATGCCACCGCCCTGGGTATACTCGCCGTTATTTTAGGTTTTGTTTTTTACACAAGCTCGTCCACTCATCCTTTTTGGCAAAAGTTTTATAAGTACATTCCAGCTTTACTACTGTGTTATTTCTTACCTTCATTATTAAATACCTTTGGTGTGATTGATGGCCATTCATCACAATTGTATTTTGTTGCATCACGGTATTTACTGCCTGCATGTTTGGTATTATTGATTTTAAGTGTTGATTTAAAAGCTATTCTTAGCTTGGGCCCTAAAGCGGTTATTATGTTTTTAACCGGTACGCTTGGGATTGTTATTGGTGGGCCGATTGCATTAATGACAGTGTCGATCATCGATCCATCACTTATAGGTGGCAATGGTCCTGATGCGGTTTGGCGTGGCATGACAACCTTAGCGGGTAGCTGGATTGGTGGTGGTGCTAACCAAGCTGCAATGAAAGAAATTTATGAGGTTGGTGGCGAGATATTCTCCGTTATGGTGACGGTTGATGTCATCGTTGCCAATATCTGGATGGCCGTGTTGCTCTTTATGGCGTCTAAAGCCAAAGAGATTGATGCCAGAACTGGCGCTGACACCACAGCCATTGAAGCGCTGAAACAGAAAGTCGAAAAGTATCACGCGGAAAATTCGCGCATTCCTTCGCTGCGCGATATTATGTTGATTGTGGCAGTTGGTTTTGGTGTCACTGGTTTTGCCCATTTTGCAGCTGATTTCTTGGGACCGTTTTTCGAAGCTCATTATCCATGGACCGAAGATTATAGTTTAACCTCTAAATTCTTCTGGCTAGTGGTTATTGTGACTACCGTTGGTTTAGGACTTTCATTTACTCCAGTGCGTCATCTTGAAGCGTCTGGTGCCTCTAAAATAGCTTCGGCATTTTTATACATTCTGGTTGCGACCATAGGTTTGCATATGGATGTGTCTAAAATAATGGATACGCCGATTTATTTCTTAGTAGGTATTGTGTGGATGTTAGTGCACGCAGGGTTAATGTTATTAGTGGCTAAACTCATTAAAGCCCCATTATTTTATATGGCAGTGGGTAGCCAAGCCAACGTTGGTGGAGCGGCATCAGCTCCCGTAGTGGCAGCAGCATTTCACCCAGCCTTAGCACCTGTAGGGGTGTTGCTGGCAGTATTCGGTTATGCATTAGGTACTTACATGGCTTGGCTATGTGGTCAGTTATTACAAATTGTTGCAGCGTAATGCGCTAAGAGGATCAAATGGATCAAAAAATTATTCAGTTAACTAATCATGTTGAAGTCGCCAACGACAAACCGTTTGTGTTATTTGGGGGCATGAATGTACTCGAGTCACGTGATTTAGCCATGTCGATTGCAGAACATTATGTGGAAGTGACCCAAAAGCTTGGTATTCCATACGTGTTTAAAGCTTCGTTTGATAAAGCTAATCGTTCATCGGTTAACTCATACCGTGGTCCAGGTATGGAAGAAGGTCTTCGTATTTTTGAAGAAATAAAATCAACCTTCAATGTGCCAATTATCACCGATGTACACGAAATCTATCAGTGTGCACCAGTCGCCGACGTTGTTGATATTATTCAGTTACCGGCTTTTCTTGCGCGTCAAACAGACCTGGTTGTGGCGATGGCGAAAACCGGTGCCGTTATTAACGTTAAAAAACCGCAGTTTTTAGCGCCGCATGAAATGCGTCATATCATTACTAAGTTTAATGAAGCGGGTAATGACAATATTATTTTATGTGAACGTGGCAGTAGCTTTGGTTATAACAACTTGGTTGTCGACATGCTGGGCATGGATGAAATGAAGCAAACGGGTTATCCAGTGATCTTTGATGCTACCCACGCACTGCAACGCCCAGGCGGACGTGCAGACTCTGCTGGTGGACGTCGTGCACAAGCAACTGAACTTGCGCGCAGCGGTATGGCATTAGGGTTAGCAGGCTTATTTATCGAAGCACATCCTGATCCTGATAATGCAAAATGCGATGGCCCATGTGCACTCCCATTGCATTTATTAGAGAAATACCTAACCCAGATGAAAGCGGTTGATGACTTAGTAAAATCATTCGAGTTCATTGATACCAGCAAGTAAATTATTAATAGCATTGGATGACTAATAACTCGATAAGTTGATTATTAATCACTTTAGCACTTTATAAGTGTCTTTTAATCGTCGTAAACAGTAATCTAATTGCCCTTGTATAAGCCCTGACTTTTTACCAAGTTTCAGGGCTTTTTTAGAGCAGTAACCAATATGTGGATCATGTTTACCTTTCTCGCCGCATTCATGCAGGCGTGGCGCAATGCATTTCAAAGCAAGCTGAGTAAAGACGTCAGTGTGGCAGGCGTAACCTTGGCGCGCTTTATTTGGGCTGGTCCCATCGCAGCTGTCTATCTATTTAGTTTGCATCAATATTCCCCTACTGCAATACCCACTTTTACTGCCAGCTTCTGGGGCTTTGTTATTGGTGCTTCATCAATGCAAATTTTAGCCACAGGGCTTATGGTGAAGCTGTTTAAAATGCAGAACTATGCCATAGGTGCTGGGCTAGCCAAAAGCGAAGCCTTAGTAGCCGCTATCCTTGGGGTTATCTTTTTTGGTACTCAATTATCAATACTAGGTTGGATAGGCGTTGTCATCGGCGGTTTGGCAGTCATGTTGCTCAGTAGCAAGCAGGGTTTTAAACAGTTATCACTGAAAACGGTATTATTAGGGCTTGCATGCGGCAGTGCTTTTGCGTTGACATCCTTATGGGTAAGAGAAGCCAGTTTAACCCTACAAGGGCCATTTACGCATCGTGCAGCCTGGGTATTGCTGTGGGTTATTGGGTTACAAACCATAGTGCTAATTGGTTATTTACTGGCAAAAGATAAATCGACTTTAGCAGCCTTGTGGCAACGACCTAAATTAACCTTAGCCATTAGCGTTTCCAGTTGTATTGGTTCGATTGGCTGGTTTAGCGCAATGTCGTTGCAGGCTGTACCGTATGTGAAAACCTTAGGTCAGGTTGAGGTGTTTTTCACCCTGATTATTGCGACCTTTTGGCTGAAACAGAAAGTGAAAATTAATGATGTTGCCGGATTACTGCTAATCGCTATTGCGGCTATTTTAGTGATGTGGAGTTAATATTATTAGGCTTACTGAGTCGTAAAACTCTCTCGAGGAGAGCTTGATTTTGGGGAACATCAAGCTGATGCGCCTTAGCTTGCTGGCAAATATAGCCATTAATCTCATGAATTTCAGTGGGTCTACCGTGAGCGACATCTTGATACATAGATGAAAAGTTAGCTGAGGTTAACGCAATCACTTGGTATACCCGCGCACTCAGTGCTGCTTTATCTAAGTTGATGCCATCACATTGAGCCACTTGGACTAATTCATCAATAATTGCCGCAATCTGTGCTTGGTATTGAGTCGCGGCTAATTGACCATTAGCACACTGATTTAATGCAGTTAATGGGTTTATGACTGCATTAATCGCCAGCTTTTGCCATAACACGGGTAAAACAGGCTGATGCCATTCAATGGGTTGATGGTCACTGTGCAGATTATTTAGGCGCATCTTTAATGCTGTCGGCATAAGAGGGCCGCTAAAATGCCCCAGTTGGGTTACGCCAAAGCCGCTGTGTTTTACTTGCCACTGATTTTGTTTCAATGCCGCCTGCGATGTTGTGCCTAGGGTCAATCCTTGATGCTTTGCCAATGCAGCAGCCACCGAAAAGTGGGGACCTAAACCATTGTGAAGTAATACAATATGGCATTGAGGAGACAGTTTGGTTAACAAGGGAATAAGTGCTAGTTCAACTTGATAGGCTTTGACACACACAAGCAGTAATTCAACCTGGGCTAAGCGGTTATCTTCGGTGCCCAATATGGTCGCTAATGCTTTATGGCATTGCTGCTTATCGTCAATAAAATCCAGTTTTTGTTGCCGAGTTTGTTTATCTCGGCCAATAAACATCACATCGTCTACTTCTGGCGTTGGCGAGCAGACAGTCAGTTTGTGATACATCAATTGCCCAATTGCACCCGCGCCTAATATGGCAATCAGTCGATGACTATCGTGCGTGGATGATGGTGGCAATAGTGATGTTTTTACCATGTTTTTTTAGCGATTCGCTTTTAATTTACGGTATTTAATCATCGAAAAATGCACTAAATAAAACAGGGCAATACCCGTAAGATCAGCGATAACATCGGCAGCTGATGCGCTACGATAGGGAAGACGTGATTGGATCAGCTCAATCAACACGGCATATGTCGCCAAAGCGCTACACAAAAAATACCAGCGTGGTTTAAAAGCGTAATGAGCTAGGTAAGCAAGCGCGAAAAAGCTACCTAAATGGCCTACTTTGTCCATATGAGCAAAAGTCTGCGGATAACTTGGTTTTGAAAAAACAAGATAGCTTGTCACAATGATGGCGACAACTAAGGCAAGCTTGAAAATATTTTTATAAGTGATCACGAGCGTAATATTGGCCTAGTGAAGCGAGAAGATGGCTAATAATAAGAAACCTACTGAAAATTGTCACTCATTAACCTCTCTGGAAAGTCATAATTGTTATAGTCGAGCCATTTATACTGCTGATAATCGTAAGTTAATCATCGTTAAACTCAGTCTAAATAAGCCCTATAGTGATATTATCAATAAAAATAGCTGCTTGATGATTTTTTGTTAATCAATCACCAGTTAGTCATTAATAACCTTGTGATGACATCTGTGGTCGCACTCCACTATCCCGATAATGACTCCTAGTGTAAAATAGCAAAATATATATGTGATGAACCAAAGAGGAAAGCAAGATGCCATCTATGGATATTGTGTCAGAAGTTGACGAAGAAGAATTACGCAATGCGGTAGAAAACTCCCGCCGTGACGTTGCTGGCCGATTTGATTTACGTGGTAAAGAAATTGACATTGATTTGAAAGACAATGTGGTTACCTTAAAATCGGAAGATGATTTTATTTGTAAGCAATTAGTCGACATTTTGCGCATTCAGCTGAGTAAACGTAACGTCGATCCATCATCAATGGAAGTTGATGAGAAAGCGGTTCATAGTGGAAAAACCTTCAGCTTAAAAGTAAATTTTAAACAAGGTATCGACTCACTGATTGCTAAAAAGCTAGTCAAAGCTATCAAAGACAGCAAGCTTAAAGTACAAGCTGCTATCCAAGGTGATTCAGTTCGTATCACTGGTAAAAAACGTGATGATTTGCAAGCTGTTATGCGCCTAGCGAAAGAGTCTGATCTTGGCCAACCATTCCAGTTCAATAACTTCAGAGATTAATCCTGAAGAGAGCCATTCTGAACAGAAAAAAGCCGATACGGGTAACCCTATCGGCTTTTTTATTAAATTAAGCGAATTATTTTTTTTAGTTTGTTAGGAATATGACCGAGGCTGTCGTACGTCATGGCATTTTTCCCGCAACAATGGCTGTAAAAATGGTGACGGCAATCTATTTCTTCCAATGACCAATATTGAAAAATTGTTTTAAAACGCCAAGAGGGTAGACATCCATTGCAACAATCCTCATGGATGACTAATCATATACTCGTTCTGAGGTGTATCGACATGAAACCAGCATTGTTTGGCGACAGCATACTGTTTTCTCTGAACAAAATACCTAAATAATATTTGCTGCTTTAACCGCATCAACAAACGTTCTTGAAACGGGGACCTCAAGGTTATTGCTTAGCAACAATGTCATTTTCCTATTTTGTTTATTTACTGATACGACCGCATCACTTGCCACCCACCATGACCTATGAGTTTGTAAGCCAGGAAACTCCTCAAGCTGTAGTAAAGCATCTTTCAGACGCATCAACAGCATGTGACTACCTTTATCGGTATGCACTTTCAAATAGTGATCGTCCATTTCTAAGCACAATAATTGGCCGCGTTTGTTGATGGGTAATAACGACATAAATTGCTCAATTTGAATACTCTTGGTATCAGTCGTTGAGGCATGCTCTTCAATCACTTTTGTTGATAATTCCAACTGCTGTTGCTGTTGTTTAACATGATTCTGCCACACACTAAAAAAGGTAATAACACCGCCAATCACTAATGTCTTAGGCAGGAAATGAAGAAAGTCATTGATGAGATTAATAGGGGAATTAAAAAATATCATGGTGATTAATGGCACAACTAAGCTCATTAATATACTTGCTATTAAAGATGATATTGCAACACGTAGCCAAGGAGCACTGAACTTCTCAGATAAATATTTATGCCCTAGATTGATTAACGGTGAATAAATAAAATAACCACAAACACACGTAAAAACCCAATAGCTAATCGACATAAAGACCGGCAGATCATGCATGCCAAACGGTGCTAAAAAACCAATAAAAAGTCCTATAGATATTACAACAAGTAGTTCTCGCAGTAATTTACTTTTATTAAAAGTAAAGTTTACCGATTGATTTTTAGTAGATATTTCACGAATCGCCAATGGTACACATTCCTTTTTAGTGACATCTTACGAAGTTTTTAACCCATTTTACGTAAAGCGGCTGTTGCTTTTCTAATGCCCATTCTATCGTCTATTTAGCAAGACGCAACGGTGATACTTCACCAGCATATTCCAATTTAACAAGTCAACGTGCCTGCACAATGACACCATTTGCTAAGGATATAAAAATGAGCATCAACAGCCAGAAAATAAATGTTAACAGCAATAAATTAACCCAAGTCATACTGACCTCAATACTCTGCAGTTCATTGTTTACTTCATCGGTTTTTGCAGCAGATATCTCTTTTGAAATAGAGGGCGTTAACGCTCAACCCAGTAAGATTTACGCACAGCTGTTTAATAGTCAAGACAGCTATTCAAAAGGAGAGGCATTTAGTGCTACTTATCTTCAAGCTAAGCAAGGTATCAATAAGGTCATTTTTACTAATATTCCTGTCGGTCAATACGCTATTCGCTTCTTTCAAGACGAAAATAATAACGGCACATTAGACACCAACCTATTTGGAATGCCATCAGAAGGTTATGGATTTTCAAACAACGCCAAACCTAATTATGGTCCAGTTGGTTATCAAGATGCGGCATTTACCGTAACCGAACAGCAAGATCCCGTGATTAATCAAACCCACATTATCTACTAACATAGGGAAGTGCTAATTATGCAACGTAGACAGTTTTTAAAAAGCATGGCTATAGTCGGTGCATCAAGTGCATTGCCTGCATCTGCAACCTTACTTACCGCACCCGTAGCTCCGGCTATGGTCAATGTTAAACAGTTATTTAATGATGCCTTAGCTGTTCATCCTGAATTGATTGGTTTTGCCAATGTAGAACGTAACTTTGAGCCACAAACACTTTCACTTGAAGGGCGTATTCCAGCAGATTTACATGGGGTATTTTATCGCAATGGCCCAGCAAAACATGAACGTGGAGCCATCCGATATCAACATGCCTTTGAAGGTGATGGCATGTTGCAACGTTTTGAAATAAAAAATCAGAATATCGTCCATCGCGGCCAGTTTATTAACACACCAAAATTTAGCCAAGAGCAACAAGCCCAGCAATTTGTTTATTCTGGCCCTGAGACCAAAATTGCCCATGCGCTACCGGTGGTGACTCCTGACACAGTCAATACCGCCAATACCAATATCATTGCTGTTGGTGATGATCTTTGGGCGCTTTGGGAGGCGGGGTCTCCGACAAAAATAGATCGTGATTCAATGCAATTTCAACAGCAAGTTCATTTAGGCGCAGAGTCAAAATACGCCAATACTTTACAAGGGCTGCCTTTTTCTGCTCATCCAAAAGTGGATCCTAGTGGTGATATTTGGAATTTTGGTTTGCATCCATCAGGTAATATTGTGCTCTATCATCTGGCATCGAACGGTAACGTCAAAAATGCAGGGGTAATTAACACTCAATATCGTGGCGCAATGCTGCATGATTTCCTCATCACAGACAAGCACCTGCTGATCATTCTGCCATCACTGTTTACTGATAAATCTATTGAAGGGCATTTTGAACAAATTAAATACAATACTGATATTCCAATGAGGGTGTTAGTGATTAGTAAGCAGTCATTGACTGTTATCAAGCACTACGAACTTCCAGCGGGTTTTGTATTTCATTATGGAAATGCCTGGGAAGAAATAAATGGCACTATTCATTTTGATGCGAGCTTGTATCCCGACGTGAATGTATTGCATAAGCTGTCTAATGTTATGCAAGGCAAGATTGAACAGGCCAGTACAAAAGCAAAAACAGCGCTGATTACTCTGCACACAGAGGGTCATTACAGTATGCAAATAATGCCAGGTACGAGCGAGTTCCCACGCGTGTGTGATCATGTGGTCGGTTTAAAAAACCACTATTTATACCATCTGTCAGCTAAAACCAATAGCCTATGGAGTGATACATTATCATCTCTCAACACCGACACTGGCGCAGAACAGCATTACCATTTTGGGGAAGATTACTTGGTTGAAGAGCACATTAGTGTTTGCCAAAAAGCTATCGAAAATACCGGCTACTTAATCGGTACCGCGCTACATGTACCGACAAAGCGTACTTGTTTGAATATCTTTGCAGTGAATGATTTATCTTCAGGTCCCATTGCAAGAGCATGGCTACCATACCATCTGCCCCTGGGATTTCATGGTAATTTTATGCCGAGTTGAATACCTTCAACATCACTAAACGCTTCGATAACGCTATGCCGTCGTGGTCCATCCACAACCTAGTGGCTTATTCATTTTGAATATCACAGCGGTGAGCTAAAGGAGCTGCGGCGTTAACGACAACACATTTCGTCCAAAAGTAAGTCCGTTGCTTAGATTTGATTAGATTTTCTATTGAGCTCTTAGCGGCAGACAAGCATGACGTTAAATTGAAGAGAGAAATTTCCCGTGTAGATGAATCGGCGAGTAACCCAAACCGCGACATTTTGGCGCCGCCCACATGGATGCTTACCGTAAAAAATTTACCGCTGGCGTCTCGCTTAATCATCTGCACTAGGCCTGCACCAGGCGGTTAGTTTCAATCACGTCATGGTGTTCTTAAGCAATGTTAATTAGGCGAGATTAATCAGACTTGCCATTCTCTTTAGCCAGCGCAGAACCTTGTCACCAAAATCCAACTGAAGTTTGCTAACACCTAACAGCCCAAAAAGATAAAGGCAGATTCTGACTCAGAAACGCTACCAGAATGACCTCAACTAAGTATTACCGAGTTGAGGTAAAATTGATCATAGCGTTGCTAAAGAGGTGGTTTAGCCACATCTGTTGATACATCAATCGAACCATCTAATGATTGAGCCTGTGCCATCACTTGTAGCTGCGATCGATTAACCAACACCACTAATAACAGCACAGGAAAACCAATCAAACTCGCAGCAATGAAAAAGTTGATATAACCAAAAGCATTGACATATAAGCCTGAAAATCCGGCGATAAATTTTGGAAACAACAACATGATTGAGGATAACAAGGCATATTGTGTTGCGCTATAACCCGTACTGGTTAAACTCGATAAGTAGGCAATAAATGCCGCAGTCGCGATACCAGCACTAAAATTATCCACCGAGATAGCCAAGGTTAAAAATGGCACGTTATAGCCAATATAGGCCTGCCAAGCAAACAACAAGTTAGTTACCGCAACTAATAATGCGCCCAAGAATAGAATTTTCATGGTGCCATAACGCATCAGCAATACTCCGCCAAAAGCGGCGCCGACTAAGGTCATGATTAAACCATAGACTTTACTGATAAAAGCGATTTCCTCTTTGCTGAAACCGATATCGACATAAAACACATTTGCCATGATGCCCATGACAATATCGGAGATGCGATAGCATGAAATGAGCAACAAAATCAGAATGGCACTTTTGCCGTGACGTTTAAAAAAGTCAATAAAAGGCAATACGCTAGCACTGTATAACCAGGCTAACGTTCCGGCGATTTTGGCTGGATACTTGGCTGCAAAATCGGCTCTTAGTTGCCGTTCTTTATCGTCAGCGTATTTAGTATCAACCTGAGGTTCTTTGCTGCATAGGGTGGTAATAATGCCAATGCCCATTAACATTGCCATGGCAAAGTACGCTGTTTGCCAAGCTTGTAGATTGTAAGCATCATCACCTGGTGATACCCAAGCTGCTATGGTTAAGGCACCTGCGGTGGCAATGATCATCGCCCCTCGATAACCGACCTGATAGGCTGCTGCGAGTGCTGCTTGCATTTTCTCTGGAGCAGATTCAATTCGAAAAGCATCAATGACAATATCTTGAGTCGCTGATGCGAAGGCGAGTAGTAGCGCGCACAAAGCCAAACGTTCAAGATTAACCACAGGATCGCTGATCGACATACCAAGTATGGCGCCAACTAAGCACAATTGTGCAAACAGCATCCAACCTCGTCTTCTGCCTAAAAAACGCGTAAATAAGGGCAGAGACATACGGTCGACTAATGGTGACCATGCCCATTTAAAAGCATAGGTGAGTGCTATCCAGCTAAAGTAACCAATGGCGGCTCGGTCAACGCCTGCCTCACGTAACCAAAAGCTCAGCGTCGAAAAGACCAGCATTAATGGTAAGCCGGCAGAAAATCCCAGCAAGAGTAAGATTAATACTCGTTTGTGGTAATAAACCGATAATGCTTCACGGGTACGAGCCAAAAAAACCGACATAAGACAACTGGATAATGGAGAATGGCTCTAGCTTATGTTGCAAGAGGTTTAGGTTCAAGCCATTCTAAAAGATTATTCAGCCAGTTTGAGGTTAAACTAGAATGCAGACCATAATTCAGATAATTGACTTAAGGTCTGATACCTATACAGCTTTGTGGCACATTGCCACCAATATTGATGTAGTCGCAACAGTCATGTACTTGTTGGCGTAAATATTGATTGCCTTTAATGGCCCAACCAGACCAATGATCAAAACAATACAATAAGTGCCAAAACACTTTTTCAGTATCACTGGGTTGCTCAGTTAATTGCTTGGGATTGTTTGATATAAATTGCCACTCTTCTAATACATCCCACATGTACAGTTGTATTTCTTTGTAATCTAATTGATTGTCTAAAAAAGCTTTGCCGTAATAGGCAAGTTGTGGGGCTTTGGTTTCAATGAAATCATTAGCCGTCATAATATTTACGTCCTTGAATATTAGAAGTACGGTGCCAAGAGTTGCGCAGCTAATTGTCTGAAAGAGTAAACTAGATTATAGACGTTAATCTGGCGATTAACGTGATAAGCATTAAAAAAAGAGTCATATTTGTCATTCTATAGTGCTATTTCATTGATTAATAAGCTAGTAAAAATGTAGGGGCTAGGTAGTCGGATGATTATGTTAAACATCCCTTGGTGTTGGTTAACGTCAATCATGCACTGGTATTGGTATTTGTGCTGGTCCAGATATTTTTGAAACTAAGAATTTTTGAGACTAAGCATTAAGACAATATCGATGGTAATGCGCTTATTACCATCGATAGGTATAGATCAGTCGTGGGAAATTAGCGAGGCAGTAAAGTGGCTTTTTTTAGTATTACGGTTTTTACCGGAAAATCGGGCCAGTTTAGGGTGCTATTATGTTCAGTCGGCATCAATGAAATGGCTTCTAGCACATCCATCCCTTTCGTGACTTCACCAAAAACGGTGTAGCCCCAGCGGCGTTTAGACGGATCTAATTTCTTATTGTCACCCATGTTGAAGTAAAACTGTCGTGTGGCTGAATGGGGGTCATTATCTCGAGCCATGGCTATTGTGCCAAGAGCGTTCGATAAACCATTGCCCGACTCATTTACCACAGGCTTTAGCGAAGGACGTTCTTCTAATTTAGGAGTTAAGCCACCACCTTGAACCACAAATTCGGCGATTACCCGATGAAAAATTGTATTGTCGTATTCACCCTTAACCACATAAGTTAAAAAGTTATCGACTGTAAGTGGCGCACGGGTTCGATCTAACTCAACCACAATTTTCCCCATAGACGTGTCTAACTCTACTTGTGGATATAGGGTGTCTTTTTGAATATCGACTTCAGCATTGGCGCTTATGCTGGCCAATAACAATAAACAAGTGGCAAGCCATTTAAACATAATATGCAATCCTTTTATTGGCATCTTTCGTGACTCATCGCTGCTAAGCCGTGGTCAATTAACGTTGAATAAATTGGTGTAACTCTTCATCGTTAAGAATTTCAGTCGTGAGTTTATCCACTAGCTTGGTGATATCTAATTCAAGCGTGGCAAAATCAGGGCTCAATGGACCCTTTAAGTAGCCGTTAGCATTATATGTTTTAGTAAATTCTTGCTGTGAATTTTTAGCTAGTACATTAATCACTAAACGTGTTTTAGATTCAAAACTGAAGGTGGTATCAGTGACATCTGCTAATAAATAATTCAACTGAAATTGCACTGAATTTCGTGCGGCGGGGTCTATGACATAACCAGCTTTGATCATCCCATTACGAAATAATTTGTCCAGTTGTTGGCGGATAGGTTCACTGGCACTCACTAATCTCGGCGTTTTGCCTTTTTCGTTGAAACGTACCACAAAACTGGCTTCGCGGGTGTCTATGGTGTCAACCATTACCGGATAATCAGCTTCAGTTTGTAATTTGACGGGCCCCAATGTGGGATTGAGACCAACATGAGTGGGCTCATAACTCGCACAAGCTGATAGCAATAATGTAGACAGTAAAATAGGGATCAATAACTTCATGAGGCAACAATAACAAGCAAAAGGTAGATAAATGATACCAGAATTTGTCTGGGTTTCCAGCATCGCTAAGGTTATGTTGTTATAAAGATAAATTCGCTAATGAACGCCTCGAGGTATATAGCTAAGTCAATAATCAATAACTTGTTTCAGAGGTTCAATTTAGATGCCGACAACAATCTTACGGGGTTGTTGACATTAATCACTGATCAATTCAGGTTAGTATTATGCAACTTAAGTTTGATAAACAACATTATGTAGGTAATGCAATGCAACATAAACAGCCACAATTGGCGCCAGATAAATTGATTAATGCCAATGGCCAGCCTGTATTTGGCATGTTTGATGGGCTTGTTGATTCACTTAACGTTGATCAGTTTGCTTACTCTACGGTAATGGACAAACCTGCATCAGCAGTGGCTAAGCATTTTGATTTTAAGCAGTTCCAATTTGTGAGTATTATCACCCCTCATTATATCGTTGCACTTGCGATTGCGGATATTCGTTATGTTGCTAATGGCTTTTGTTACCTTTATGACATCAAAGCTAATAAGCTAACGCAAACACAATGGCTCACCCCATTAGGGCTTGGCTGTAAATTAAGTGACTCACCTAAGCATGGGCGCGCTGAGATTGGCCGGAAAAGCAAAGGAATTGTTATTAATATTGTCGACGGCCAATGGCAAGTCGAGATTAATCTTGCAGACATACAAGCCAATCTGCGTATTCAGCCTGCACCATTAAGCTTACCCATCTGCTTGTGTACCCCAACGGGTTATAACGGTTGGACCTATACTCAAAAGCACAATGGCTTAGCCGTCACTGGACAATTAACCATTCATCATGAACCACAGCCTTTGCAATATGCATTGGCGGGTTATGACTTTTCAGCTGGATTTATGCGCCGCGAAACCAGTTGGCGTTGGGCTTCAATCAATGCTCAAACCGACGATGGTGTTATTGGGCTTAATTTGGCCGCCGGGGTTAACGAAACTGGTCAGACTGAAAATGTAATGTGGATTAATGGTCAACGTCATTTATTGGGTGGTGCACAGTTTGATTTTAATCGTCACTCACAACAAGATGGATGGCATATCACGACTAATGATGGCAATGTCGACTTGCAATTTAGACCATTAAATCAGCGCAGCGAAAAGCTCAATTTAATTTGGTTAAAAAACAACTTTAGACAATATATTGGCTATTTTAGTGGCGTGATTTGCGATAACAATGGTAACCAATATAAGTTAACTAATCAGCTTGGCTTAACTGAAGACCATTTTGCCAAATGGTGATAAATACTAATGGTATCTACGAGGTGAGTGCTTTTTTAGCCTATGGCTTAAGGAGAACTAAAAAGCGCTTATTGGAAGCGGTTTACTAAAATGGCTTTGGCGCAACAAAGCGTTGATTAGGCATTAGGCATTAGGCGTAGCGCTAGTACAAACCTTGTTAAAATAATAATAAATAGAAATGGATAACAATATGGACATGGATTTACTGATTGCTCACCCTGAGTGGTTATTATTGGTGTTAGCACCGATCTTTTTCGGCTGCATTTTATTGGAGTGGTGGTTTGGCGTTCGCGCCCAGCGATTACCGAGTAATGCTCAATATCGCCCTGCCGAAGTGCTGTGTAATTTCATATTAGCTGGTATGCATCAAGTGGCGGATATCATTGCAGGCTTATTTATTGCGAAAATCTATTTACACTTTTTCGGCTGGCGTTTATTTGATATGGAAATGAGCTTATTCACTTTTGGTTTATTGCTCATAGCTCAAGACTTTTGTTATTACTGGTTTCATCGCGCTAGCCATCGTATTCGTTGGATGTGGGCGGCGCATGTGGTGCATCACAGTTCAGAGAACATGAATTTCAGCACCGCTTTTAGACAAAGCTTAATGTACCCATTGGCAGGGATGTGGCTGTTTTGGTTACCGCTGGTGGTAATTGGTTTTGATCCTAACTGGGTGGTATTTGCGGTGTTGCTCAATCTAGGGCTGCAGTTCTTTGTTCACACCCAAGCGATTAAGTCGTTAGGGCCATTGGAATGGATTTTTAATACACCGTCCCATCACCGAGTTCATCATGGGCGTAACCCACAATACATAGACAAAAATTATGCGGGGGTACTGATTATATGGGACAAACTCTTTGGTACATTCGAGCCTGAAAATGAAACTGTGGTTTACGGTATTACTAAACCGGTAAACAGCTTTAATCCGTTAGTGGTGACCTTTAGTGAATGGCGCGAGATGTGGGGTGATGTTACCCAAGCCCAATTATCTCTAAAACAACGTTGGCGGATACTGTTTGCACCGCCTGTAACACATCAACAGTCATCAACTAAAACGGATGCTTAAGCTTAGTTAAATAGGCTTTAGGCTCATTTTATCCCACTTTGCTAGCTTTAATAGAGTAGATAAGTGGGATGAGATGGCCTTGATGCTTTAGCTGATATCCTTTGCTTGCCACAAACTCCAAACCCTCGACACAGTTATAAGGACTGTAAGGGTGCTCGTTAAACGCTTCAATGCTTAGGCCCGCCGCAATGAGTGCGCTAATCACTTCACTTATCGGATGTGGCCAAGTGACTACGGTTTCGATTTGGTCATTATGGTTTTCGGTGTAGGTGACTTCAGCTTCAATATCCGCTTGTAACTGCGCAAAATAGCCATAACCAGACAACACATCATTAAACGGGTGGAACTCAACTAAATGAAACTCACCGCCAGGACGTAATGCGCCCGCAATGGTTTGGGCCCAGCGAGTTAAATCGGGTAACCAAGCTAACACCCCATAAGAGCTGAATACGATGTCATATTGCTCGGTATTGTGGTCACCAAACTGATAGATGTCATTATTGATAAATGTTGCTGGTAAGTGTAATTGAGTGGCCAGCTTTTTGGCTGTTTTAATCGACTCGCTAGATAAGTCTACGCCAGTGACATTAGCGCCAAGTCTTGCCCACGATAAACTGTCTTGCCCAAAGTGACATTGTAGATGCAACAGACTTTTATTGTGTACATCGCCGACTTGTTCAAGTTCAATGGGGTTTAATGATGACTTGCCTTGGATAAATGCATCTAAGGCGTAAAATGTTGAGTCAAGATGGATTTGAGTTCGCTGGTTCCATGCGTGTTTATTGATCGCTAAATAGTCTTTTGCTTGATTGTCCATTAAATAAACTCGTCCATTATGATTATTGTCAAATTTTTATATAGCGACCAATCAACTTATTTTATCGCTTGTAAAATGACAAATTTACCATTGGATGCCACAGTAGTGCAGTTTTTAAAAATGCGCTTTATTTTAACGTGGTAGGCTAGATGTCGATTACCGACAATATGTAATAAACCGCCTTTCTTTAAGCGTTTATGTGCGTCGACAAACATTTGCCAAGCGATGTGGTCGGTAATAGCTTCCCCTTGATGAAACGGAGGATTACATAGCACTAAGTCTGGTTCAACATCTGCTGGCAAGTTACTCAGGCAATCGTCCCAATGGAAAAACGCTTGTGGCGTTTGTTCTGTTTGTGGTTCTTGGGACTGAGCGTCTAGGGCGTTAGCATGCCAATTATGCTTTGCCGAGGCGATAGCCATATCAGAATCATCGACAAAGTGGATCTGCGCATGTGGATAACATTGCTTTGCATGTAAGCCTAAAATACCGTTACCACAGCCTAAGTCTATGATGTGGTTGAATTCACCTTTGGGCATGTTATCGAGCATAATCCTTGCGCCAATATCGAGCTTATTGGCAGCAAATACATTGGCAAGATTGCTCATCGTCAGTTTCAGTTCATCGACGTTCCAACTCACAGCTTGCGCTAATGAGCGTGGTTTACCATCGCTAATACAGCTGATTACCCGTGTTTTTTTCCACGCTAAACTGGCTGATGCAGGACCTAGATTCTTTTCAATACTGGCGAGCAATGCGGGGTTGATTGACTTGGCTTTAGCACCGATCAGTATTTGGGTTCCCGCTGGAAGCACGGTTGATAAACGCGCAAGTTGCTGGCCAAAGTAATGAAGATTCTTCGGTAATTTCATCAACACTAATTGAATATTGTCTGGCAGAGTATCGCGACTGTTAAACCATTGAATATTAGTCGGTGCCAGTTTGTTGCCTAATAAATTTTGCTGACATCCTAGCAAACTGGTTTTTGCGTCGGTTTCAACTATTAACTCACTGTTTGGAGCTTGTGCTGCTAATGCACATGTCAGCGCACCAAAATTATCATTAAGAATTGCAGTTGTGTCTGGGGTTATTTCTGCATCAATGAGGTATTTGATTAGGTATTCATCAGCCGCGTCCCATGCTTGTAAGTTGGATGCTTGTTGGCTTGGATAACGAAAAAGCTCAAGCTCTATACCTGAACAAGCAAATTGGGTTGTCATGACTGTGTTACCTAATAAAAAAGAATATCAATAAAATAGCCTAATATTATCTCAGATAACACCTAGTAGCGCGAGGCTTAGGCTTAAACAAGTTGATAAGAAAAATATGAGTTCAGTTTTACTATTTTATCCGTCAGCTATTTTCGCTAAGGCGATATTGATATTTAAATGCCAAGGGAGATTTTTTATAAAACAAGATGCTAAGAGTACCTCGCTAGGGCAATCAAGCATTATTGGGTAACAATGTTCATGTTATACCGATGATTGCTATTAATTGTACGGTTAAGTAACATCAATCTATTGACTTAAAATAATGGTTTTCAAGGGATAATGATGAAAGGTGCTGGTGGAACGTCTGGCGGAATAGGTCAGTTCTTTATTGGATTAGTGATGATGTGTGGTGGCTTTTATATGTTATTAAATGCCATTAAAGTGACCAGTTCATTTGGCTTTAGTAGCCATTTATATCAGCTGGGTGGTTTTGGGCTTACCAGTGGTATGGTGATGATCCCGTTTATGTTTGGCGTGGGTATTATGTTTTATAATGGCAGAAACATACTTGGCTGGTTACTGACATTTGGCTCATTAGTGGCATTAATTTTTGGCGTAATAAGCTCGATTAATTTTCGATTCTCTTACATGAGTGCATTTGATTTAATTGTTATTTTGGTACTTAGTGTGGGTGGTTTAGGCTTATTTTTACGCTCTTTGAAAACGATTGAAAAACGCTACCCTGAGTCTTAATCGTGTTTGTGGATTACAATAAATGCGTGTGTTAAATGATATTTGACGATTAACAGCCGCTAGTTTGAACATTTATAATGGGACGAACACCGGTTGAAGTTGCCTGACGGTAACGTAAATAACATGCTGCGGTGCCAGCATCTTCAACAATAACACCATGCCAATATATCCAGGCTCCAGCAAATACGCTGGGGCGTTTGTTCCAATCACCTTGTGGTAGGTTTATTAATAGATCAATCCCCTCAGCACTTCCATCTGGGTAACCATACGCCAGCTTAATATCAACACCATCAACATTAAGTGTCGTTGACGCAAGTCTTTCTACGCCGGCAATAGCGGCTTTGGAATAGGTTAACGTTGCCGCTGACTGCATTGCTGTTTCCATGCCATCCATAGTCGACACGATTGCATCAGTACGTAAATCAATAAATTTACTTGTAGCCACAACAGCTAATATGGCCAAAATTATGATCACGACAACCAATTCTATTAATGTAAAACCGCTTGACGCGCTTAAGCTATTCTTCATTATATTCTTCCTCATATTATTGTTAGTCAAAAGCAGGGCGGGGAGCTTGCAATAACAATATTGGCGCAGTATGTGGCAATATTTTATATGCATAAGGCTTTTAATACTGCAGCAAGAAGCCACAAACGCAGCCCAAGTGGGCTGCTACACGGCTTGCATTTTCATCAAATTAGTTTGTTTTAGGGTAATGGCTTATGTCGTATCCCTAAATAAACCATTAAGTTGTTCGTGCCGAACGAATGTTAACTAACAAATTTCAACCAACAAGGTTCAGTACCCGCTTAGCATTATTTTTGCTGAACATTAATCAGGTGTTTTGGGTGCTTGTAGTTAAAGCATCTACAATGTTTTGTTGGTACTATCAGAATATCTTAGTTATTTATGCTGGTTAATACTGTGACGAATTCAACGACTACTGCAACCGCGGCTATTTCTCCTACTAAATCTTCTCCACCGCATCCTGTTCTGCCTTGGATTTTACAGTTTCTATCGCCTTATCGTTTGAAGGTAGTGGCAGCAATAATCTTTTTGTTTATTGGATCGCTAGCATGGCTGTCGCTTGGACAAGGTGTGCGACTGATGGTGGATGAGGGCTTTGTTGCCGATAACGCAGGGCGTCTAAATGAGATTATGTTGTTTATTATTGCGATAACAGCGGTCAGCGGCACAGCGGTTTTTTGCCGATTCTATCTTATGACATGGCTCGGCGAGCGGGTTAGTGCTGATATTCGATTACAGGTTTACAGTCATTTAATCGCGTTATCGCCAGCTTTTTTTGCCACCCAGCGAACTGGTGAGGTGATCTCACGATTTACCGCAGACAGTACTTTATTACAAAGCGTTGTTGGGTCGAGTTTATCAATGGCATTACGTTCAAGTGTCACTGTGATTGGCGGCATTGTTATGATGGCGTTTACCAGTGTTAAATTGACTGCATTAGTCTTATTAGCGGTTCCCTTGGTACTAGGTCCTGTGAGCTTTTTTGGACGAAAAGTAAGGGCTTTTTCGCGTAAAAGCCAAGATAGAGTAGGCGATCTAGGTGCTTATATCGATGAAACGTTACATGAGATTCATACCGTTCAAGCGTATACCCATGAAGCTAAAGACCGTCAACTTTTTTCCGACCGTGTTGAGGCGGTAATGGATGTGGCGAAAGGCCGTATCAAGTATCGTGCACTACTTATATCAACCGTGATGTTCTTAAGTATTGCCGCCATTGCCTTTGTGACTTGGATTGGCGCCAAAGACGTTATGTCTGGCAGCATCACTGGCGGGGAGTTGTCTGCGTTTATGTTTTACGCTGTGATGGTCGCAGGTGCTGTAGCGACTATTAGCGAAGTCTTCAGTGAAATTCAGCGGGCTTCTGGTGCAGCTGAACGGTTAGTAGAATTAGTTAACACCCCAATAGACATACCTCAGCAAGCTGTACCAGCGCAATTGGTGCTGCCTGTTAACGGTTTGCTCAGTTTTGATAACGTGAGCTTTGCTTATCCATCGGATCTTGGGCAAGAGGTGATCCGCCAGCTGTCGTTGACGATTGCTCCTGGTGAGCGGGTGGCATTAGTGGGTCCAAGTGGTGCAGGGAAAAGTACCTTATTCGAATTGATGATGCGCTTTTATCAGCCCAAACAAGGGCGAATTTTATTAGATGGTATTGATATTTCAACGCTATCATTGGCTGATTTACGCCAACAATATGCACTGGTACCGCAAGAGTCGGTGATTTTTGCTATGAACGTACTTGATAACGTGCGATATGGTCGTTTAGATGCCAGTGATGAAGAAGTTAAGCAGGCTTGTATTGCGGCTAAAGCCGACGAGTTTATTAGCGAGTTTACCCAAGGCTATGCAACTTATTTAGGTGAACGTGGCGTGCGCTTATCTGGTGGTCAAAAGCAGCGGATAGCGATTGCTAGAGCGATTTTAGCCGATAGGCCATTACTGTTACTTGATGAGGCCACTAGTGCGTTAGATGCTGTGAGCGAGATAAAAGTTAAGCAGGCGCTTGATTCTCTAATGGCTCAACGTACCACAGTGATTATTGCCCATCGTTTAGCGACAGTGATTAATGCCGATCGGATTTTTGTCATCGATAAGGGGCAATTAGTTGCCAGCGGAACCCATAGCGAATTGATGACCAGTAACGAATTATATCGTGAGTTTGCTAGCTTACAGTTATTAATGGATAACGATGAGCCCGCAATTTAATCAGCTCAGAATTGATTGGCTAATTCGGTATGTTAATCGTTCATCAATAAACTATATGCCTTAGCATCTTGTTTATTGATGAACGGGACGCGGTATTATCGACAAGCATTCACCTTAGGGAGAATGTTCCAAACCATCGATTGCTAATCAAGCAGACTTGCGTAATTCACGACGTAAAACTTTACCTACTGTGCTTTTTGGCAGTTGTTCGGTAAATTCAATAATACGTGGGACTTTATAAGCCGTGAGTTGGCTTCGACAATAATCATTAATTGTCTGTTTTACTGCCTCAATATCTGTTGGCGGCTGTTTTAATACAATCACTGCTTTTACCGCTTCGCCAGAACGTTCATCTTCCACCCCGACGACCGCACACTCTAGCACTAGCTCATGGCTTGCAAGTACGTCTTCAACTTCATTAGGATAGACGTTAAAGCCCGAGACAATAATCATGTCTTTTTTACGATCAACAATGGTGTGATAACCATCAACACTGGCAATACCAATATCGCCGGTCTTGAAAAAGCCGTCTTTAGTCATGACGTTAGCGGTTTCTTCGGCTTTATGCCAATACCCTTGCATCACCTGAGGTCCGCGAACAGCAAGTTCTCCAGCTTGACCGATAGCCACTTCATTGTCATCCATATCAAGCACTCGCACTTCAGTGCCCAAAACGGGTTTGCCAATAGTGCCAAGACGCTGATGACCAGGTGCATTAAGGCTGACGACAGGTGATGTTTCAGACAAACCATAGCCTTCTGAAATCATACAACCAGTGGTTTGTTGCCACAAATTAGCCGCGGCGCTGGTTAAGGCGGTACCACCTGAAATGGTTATTTTCATTCTGCTGAAATCTAAGGCTTTAAATTCGGGTTGATGACATAAACCGACAAATAATGTGTTTAAGCCTGCAAACCCAGTAAAGGGATAAGCTTTCATAGTATTGATCAACCCTGCAATGTCGCGAGGATTAGGGATTAATACTGAGCAACCACCTGATTCAAAATACAGGACTAAATTAACCATAAAAGCATAGATATGATAAATCGGTAATGGCGCGACAAATACATCATGCCCTTCGTTCATGGTGCTGGCAATTCGCGATTTCACTTGGCCTGAGTTGGCTAAAAGGTTGCCATGATTGAGCATAGCACCTTTGGACAAACCGGTTGTGCCACCAGTGTATTGCAGCGCAATTAAGTCATCATGGTTGGGCTTTATTGGGTTATATGGATGTTTGGCACCTTCAGCAAGCACGGCCATAAATTCTACTTTACTAAATGGTGTTTCTGGCTGGCCTTGTGGCTGAATAAGGTCCATTGCATGCGTTGAAATAACTAACTCGATAGCGGTGTTATCGATAACCTTAGTTAATGTTGGTAATAGATCAGATAATACAATTAAGGCTTTAGCCCCTGAGTCATTAAATTGATGAATTAGTTCACGTTCTGTGTACATAGGATTTGTATTCACGAGCACCATCCCCGCGCGAATAACCCCATACGCCGCAATGACAAACTGAGTAATATTAGGCAGTTGGATTGCGACTCTGTCACCCGCTTGCAATGAGGTGCAATGCTGTAAGTAGCTGGCAAAATAGCGTGAATCACGTTCTATTTCACTAAAGGTGGTGCTTTTACCAAGACAAGCATACGCAGTATTGCCAGCGAACTTTTCACACGCTGTTTCGATTAAATCAACAATGGATGAGTATTGATCTAGGTCGAGTGTTGAATCAGCATCATAAGGCATGCTATCTCCTTTTATGTTTGAGTTATTATTATAGAAATCAAACGTCCGTTTAGATTATGTTGACTAACCTACACGGGTCAATATCAATTGGCAAAGCCTCACTGATATTGATTTGAAATTAGCTTGTTTATTTCGGTTAATCCTCTAAAAACTTCTAGGATAAAAATGCAGCTTAAAGTGTAAAATTATAATTACACTTAAGGTTTGTAGTGATTATGTTTAAAATATTTACTTATTGAAAATAATTCGTTTTGTGATGTATGTCACTAAAAATCAAAAGCTTAGACCGTTATTGTGTTGTTCAATCTTTAGCAAGTGCTTATTTATCCCAAAAAGTGTTAGCAATTGTAATTCAATTGTTATAGAAATGTAGTCGGGATAGGGATTATTTCGATAGTGTGACGTGTTTTTTAGCAATTTTTGTAAAAGACATAGTCGACAAACAACAATAATAAGCAGTTGAGAACATAATAATGATGATGCAATCAAAAAAATCTAAATTTGGTATTAGCTCTTTAAGCTTAGCCATTTCATTTGCACTTGCCGGAACGGTAATTAGCTCTCAAGCTTTTGCTGAAGATGAAGAAGCTGTAAACAAAGAAAATGTTGAAAAAATCGCAGTAGTCGGTTCGCGTGCTGCACCGCGTTCAATTGGTGATTCACCGGTTCCAATTGACATCATCAGCAGTGATGATTTAAAGAAAAATGGATCAACTGACATGATCGACATGTTAGTGACATCTGTGCCTTCTTTTAACTCTCGTGCGCAACCTATCAGTGACGCAGCAACGCTAGTTCGTCCGGTTAACTTACGTGGTTTACCGTCTGACAGTACGCTTATTTTGGTTAACGGCAAACGCCGTCACCGTGCGTCAGTTATTGCTTTCCAAGGTGGTGGCATTAACGATGGTGCTCAAGGTCCAGATATTTCAGTTATTCCAGGTGTAGCATTAAAGCAAGTTGAAGTATTACGCGATGGTGCTGCAGCTCAGTATGGTTCTGATGCGATTGCGGGCGTCATGAACTTTGTATTAAAAGACGCCTCTGAAGGTGGCTCTATCACCGTCAGTCAAGGTGAATACTACGAAGGTGACGGCGCAGCAACTACTATCGATGGTAACATCGGTTTACCGTTAACTGATGATGGCTTTGTTAACATCAGTGCACAATATAAAACCGCTGATGCGACTAGTCGCAGTGTACAGCGTCCAGATGCCGCTGCGATTGCCGCCGCTGGCAACACTTCAATTCAAGACCCTGCACAAACATGGGGTAATCCAGAGATTAATGATGACTATACTGTTTTCATAAACTCAGGTTTTGATATTAATGATGACACTCATTTGTATGCTTTTGGTAACGTCTCTTCACGTGAAGCAACAGGTGGTTTCTACTATCGTAACCCACATAACCGCGGTAACGTGTATTCCAACGATGGTGGTGAAACATTACTCGTAGGTGCTGTTAATGGCGATCAATCAACTTGTGCGGTTGTGCCAGCTAATGTTCCTAACGTGCTTGATACCCCTGAGTATCAAGCTATGGTCGCCGATCCAAATTGTTTTGCGATGAACCAAATTCGCCCTGGTGGGTATACGCCACAATTTACCGGTAAAATTGAAGACATGTCTTTCTTTGCTGGTGTTAAAGGCGAGTTAGGTGAATGGATGTACGATGCCAGTGCAGGTACAGGCAGTAACAAAGCCAGCTTTGGTTTAAAAAACTCTCTTAATCCATCGTTGGGTTTAGATACACCAACAGACTTTGACACCGGCTCTTACGAGCAAGTTGAAACAACGGTAAACCTTGATTTCTCGCGTTTTGTGACTTTAGGTGGCATTGAAGATATTAGTTTTGCTGCGGGTGCTGAATGGCGTAAAGAGTCATTTGAAATTGGTCAAGGTGATGAAGCCTCTTGGATTGCTGGCCCTTACGCAGACCAAGGTTTCAACATCGGCTCACATGGATTTAAAGGTTTTGGTCCAGAATCAGCTGGTAAAAACGACCGTAGCAACATTGGTATTTATACTGACGTTGAAGCGTATTTAACCGAAGACTTCTTACTAGGTGTCGCACTTCGTTACGAAGATTTCTCTACTTTTGGTGACACATTAAACTACAAGTTAACCGCGCAGTATGTTGCAACGGATGAATTATCGTTCCGTGCTTCACACAGCACCGGTTTCCGTGCACCTACAGTCGGTCAAGAAAACGTAGTCAATACACAAACATCGATTGTTAATGGTGATTTGATTCAGACCTTTATTGCGCCACCAACAAATCCATTAGCGGCTTTCTATGGCGGTGAAGTGCTTAAGCCTGAAGAGTCTGTTAGCTATGCAGCTGGTTTGGTGTATCAATATGAAAACTTGTTCTTAACAGTTGATTACTACAACATTGAAGTCACCGGTCGTATTGCTCAGTCAAGCCAAATTTCGGTTAAAGCAAGTGATTATGATGCATTAAGAGCTGCTGGTGTTGAATTCCCTGAACTGATTTCAGCGGTAACCTTCTATACCAATGACTTTGATACCACCACTCAAGGTGTTGATATTGTCGGTTCGTATACTACTGAAATGCTTTCTGGCGATGCCAAGTTTAGCTTAGCCTATGGTTGGACTGATACTAGTGTTGATAAGTATGATCCAGAAACAACTGATGCAGGTAAAGTTCGTCGTTTAGAAGATGGTATTCCAGCACATCGTGCCACTCTAACGTGGGGCCAAAGCTGGGATGATTTAAGCATGTCTGTGCGTGCTAACTATTTTGGTGAATATTACGCAACACATGCTGATGATACTTCTGATTGGGGTTCTGAGGTTGCTGATGCTGCAGTGACTATCGATCTTGAAGTGAGTTATGCGGTACTTGATAACTTAACGGTATCTGTAGGTGCTAATAACATCTTCGATCAAGAAGCGCAGAAGTTAAAAGATGGCACATTAGGTGAGTTAGGTGGAGTGTACTACGAAAGTGGTCCATTCGATTACAACGGTGGCTTCTATTACGGCCGTGTTAACTATCGCTTCTAATATAAGTTAACTGCCATTGTTGTTAATGGCACCATAACGAAAAAGACTGCTTCGGCAGTCTTTTTTATTTCAAGTATCACAAGGATGATAATTTACTGGGCGACTAGAGATAACGCTTGATAAAGGTCATCGATAATGAGCGCTTTAGGCAACTCAATCCCTTTTGGGTAGCTAGGGCCATACACTTTATTAAACGGCGTACCAGCAACAGCCTGTTGCCCCATGTAATGCTCTATGACAGCATCGGCATGGGTCCAGTTACCTTGCATGAGGATAATATGCTGTTGGTTTAATTGGTTTACGACTTGTTCACGGTGAAGCACATTGGCTTTATTGGTCTGGCAGGGCACACACCAATCAGCTGTGATATCAACAAACACAATATTGCCCTGTGCAACATAAGAGGCAATTTTTTCGGGCTGTAGCGGCTGCCAACGAAGCATTTGGTAAGCTTGATAGTTTTCACCTTTATTAATAAAAGCGAGCACACCAGCAAAACAGATCCCCATAAAAATGAGCATGACAATAATCAGGGTCGGAATCGATTTACCTGTAATTTTAGCCCTGATGAGTAACACCACGGCACTAAAAATAACCAAGAGTAATATCATCATTAATGTCGCCATAGGTTTCCCCTGTAAATACGTTATCATACCCATCCTTATCAGCGGCGCTACACTAGCAGCGCATGCTTAACTGGTTGTTAAAATGCATTTTGCATAAATTAGGTGACTACAAGTAAAGGAGTGTTATGACGTTAAGTACTTGGCTGGGATTATTGGCGATATGTTGTTTGGGGGCTATGTCCCCAGGCCCCAGTTTAGCCATGGTGGTGCGGCATACCCTTGGTGGTGGCCGATTACACGGTATAGTCTGTGCTTGGGCACATTCAATCGGTATTGGTGTCTATGCTCTGGTAACTCTATTGGGTTTGGCAGCAATATTAAAAGCATCGCCGGTTATTTTTAATACCATCGCGGTAACTGGAGCGATTTACTTAGCTTGGATGGGGATGCAAGCACTTAGGTCTAAAGGCGGAATGCAGCAAAAATTGGCGGCGGGTCAACCCACAAGTCTGTGGATTGCAGCAAGAGATGGTATGGCTATTTCATTATTTAATCCCAAAATACTCCTGTTCTTTTTGGCTTTATTTAGTCAATTTGTATTAGCAGCTCAGACTGCTATTGGCCAAGGTTTAATTGTGTTTACGCCATTAATCGTTGATGGATTATGGTACACCATTATTGCGTTTTTGTTGTCTCATTCTGCCGTGTTGCCTAAGTTACGAAATCAGGCCAAATTAATTGATAGGCTTTCAGGTGTGGTGTTAATTTTACTCGCAATGAGGGTAATTTATACTCTGCTGTAATATCTGAATTTTGCGACTATAAATAGTCATCATGATATCGGCTAGGATGAACCGTATTGCTGACGGTGCAAAATGAGTCAGTTATGAACAATAATGCCTAGCAATAATCTGTTAGGCATTATTGTTATAACGCGTCATATGTTGGTTAAACGCCTTTAAACATTTGCACGCTGTCATCGCTTTCTGGCTCTTGTTGCTCTGCAGCAATAGGAGGATTAGCGATGTGGTCTTCTAAATTCTCTTTTAACATTGCTTTAAATTCATCAGAAAACCAAGCGAGTGCATGATCTTTTTCCGCAGCAAGATTAGCTGATTTAATCGATGCTTCAAACGCATTAAAACGAGCAGAGGCAAATCTCATTGCGGTACCGACTTTGCCAATATCATTTTCTTGTTGGCTAAGTTGATTGGCTAAGGCAATAAATTGGTCAGCTATTTGATACATTGTTAATTCTGTTTTGGCTTCAGACATCATATCCACTTTGTTGGTGAGTTAATTTTCCAATGAGTGTAACGTCTTTATTTGAAAATTTCAGGTAAAAAATTAGCTATCAGGATTTGAATCTATCAAGACCTCGCCGTTACGCGAATCATAGTATATGGACACCAGTGGTAGTAAATTGTAGTAATAACGGCACTGATCTGGATTGATATATTCAGCTCTATAATCCGATATATCCTTATCTGCACTAATTGAAACACTTGGGCCATCTTGTAATAGCGTAGGCCAGACTGAGAGACAGTCATTATTATTATCCAGTCTTGGCGAAGCCTCGTAAGGTGGGTAATTCTGTGCTGGATAACCCCATTGGTTGATATCAAGTTGGCCATCGGTTCCAGCTTGACTGAAAATCGCTAAATTATCTGCCGGGCCAGAATACCCCATGGCTGCCCATTTCATGTGCGCTAGGGTTATTGCTGACGAAAATGCCCCACCAGTGACTTTTACCGTAGCGATTTTAGCATCTCTGCCGATATCAACAAATTTTGGTAAGGCAATCATTGCGATAATCCCAAGTATGATGATAACAACGACGAGTTCAATAAGGGTAAAACCATTTTTAGGGGTGTTTTTGTTATTATGTAATGGCATCATATTAGGCATAAAAGTGATTAATCTGTTGATAGTAAACTAAAGACTGAGCTGTTCGCTAATTTATCGCTAACCTTTTGAAGGAATACATTAGATGACTTCCCATTGGCAAACCTTGTTTGAACAACAACAATCACAGCCATATTATCAAGATTTGATGCACTTTATTGCCTCACAAAGGGCCGCTAATAAGGTTATTTATCCACCGGATGATGAAGTGTTTGCTGCTTTTAATTTAACGCCCTTGTCAGCGGTTAAAGTCGTGATACTAGGGCAAGACCCTTATCATGGCCCAAATCAAGCTCACGGGCTGTCTTTTTCGGTTAAGAAGGGCATAAAACCACCGCCTTCATTGGCTAATATCTATAAAGAGTTAACCAATGACATTGACGACTTTGTGATCCCAGAACATGGTGATTTAAGCGCTTGGGCTAAGCAAGGGGTGTTGTTACTCAATACTGTGTTGACAGTAGAGCAGGGGTTATCTCATTCACATGCTAAAGCGGGCTGGGAGACATTTACCGATAGTGTGCTGAAGTACTTAGATCAACAAGCATCACCAATCATATTTGTGTGTTGGGGCAATCACGCGATTAAAAAAGGTCGATTGATTACCGCACCTCATCATCATGTAATGAACGGCCCACATCCATCGCCCTTATCTGCTTACCGGGGCTTTTTTGGTTGTCATCATTTTTCAAGTATTAATCAATTATTAATTAACCAGGGTAATAAACCGATAAATTGGCAAGTGTGATAACAAAAAAGGTGTGAATTGATATTCACACCTTTCTCAATGCCGTTAGTCATAAAATCTTGTCATCAGAAAACCACTGTTTATGGTAATTGTTGAGCTCTTGATGATTGCTAACTACTGCGATTAACCGATAAGTGAGCCAGTGAAATTAATGCCTGTTTGTAGTCATTATCAGGAAAAACTCCGAGTGCATCAATGGCTTTTTGTGCTTCAGCTTGCGCCTTTTCTTGGGTGTAAACTAATGCACCAGACTCGCCCAATGCCACTAATATCTCATCAATAGCTTTAGTACCGTCGCTTTGTTCAATCGCGTCTCTAATCAGCTTTTTAGCAGTATCAGACCCATTTTCCATAGCGTATATCAGCGGTAACGTCGGTTTACCTTCGGCGAGGTCATCACCGATGTTTTTGCCGAGTTCGTCGGAGTTAGCCGTGTAATCAAGTAAATCATCGGTTAACTGAAACGCCGTACCTAGGTATTTGCCGTAATTGGCTAATGCCTGTTCTTGTTCCGGGCTGACATTTGCTAATACGCCGGCTAATTGAGTTGCCGCTTCAAATAATTTAGCGGTTTTACAGTAGATAACCCGCATATAGTTTGCTTCGGTCGTATCGGGATCATTACAGTTCATTAACTGTAATACTTCGCCTTCAGCAAGTACATTAGTCGTATGGGCTAAGACTTTAAGCACTTTCATGCTGTCAAGCTCGGTCATCATTTGAAATGAGCGAGTATATAAAAAGTCGCCAACCAGCACGCTTGCACTATTACCGAATAACGCATTGGCAGTTTCACGGCCGCGACGCAGTGTTGACTCATCAACAACATCGTCATGCAATAAAGACGCGGTATGAATAAATTCGATAATCGCAGCGAGTTTTAAGTGATGTTCGCCTTGATAGCCAACAGCTCGGGCGGCCAATACAGATAATAACGGACGTAAACGTTTACCACCGCCATTGATTATGTAAAAGCCTAATTGATTAATTAGGGCTACATCAGATTCAAGTTGTTTATATATCAGCTGATTGACTGCTTGCATATCAGTGTCAGCCAGTTGACGAATGGCGTTTAAATCCATAATAGTCTCTGGTTGTTGGGCGACAGGCTTTGCACCCTTAATTAGTCATATCGAATTAGAGCGCATATCTTACAGGATATTAGTGCTATTTTTCAAAGTATGTATTTACACAATTGCGCTTACATTATCCTGATTTCGCGATAGTTTGCTGGATTATTGCCAATTTACCTATAAAATTTAGGCATAGATTAACTCAAACATGTTAACTAAATTTTAAAGAAGGCACATTAGCTATTAATGAATAGTGTGCAGTAATAGGGTCTTTTTTATTTGATAGTGAATTAGCACTTGCCGGATGATAATTCTTCGCGTAGAATCCGCGCCCATTGTCATTAAAAGTTTTTTAGCACCTAGTCTCGTCAATAATATGAGTTAGTGTGTTAGTCATTTGGAGTAAAATAGCCATGTATGCTGTTTTTCAAAGTGGCGGAAAGCAACACCGTGTTGCTGAAGGTCATACAGTTCGTTTAGAAAAATTAGAAGTTGCTACTGGTGAAACCATAGAATTCGATCAAGTTTTATTGATCGCTGATGGTGAAACAGTGCATGTTGGTGCTCCTTTAGTTGCTGGCGGTAAAGTCGTAGCTGAAGTAGTTGGCCACGGTCGCGGCGACAAGGTAACTATTATCAAGTTCCGTCGTCGTAAGCATCACGACAAGAAGATGGGCCATCGTCAATGGTTCACCGAAGTTAAAATCACTGCGATCAGCGCATAATTTAGGAGTCTAACTCATGGCACATAAAAAAGCTGGCGGTTCTACTCGTAACGGCCGCGATTCAGAAAGTAAACGTCTTGGTGTTAAACGCTTTGGCGGTGAATCAGTTCTAGCTGGTAACATTATCGTTCGTCAACGTGGTACTAAGTTCCACGCTGGTGTAAACGTAGGTATTGGTCGTGACCATACTTTGTTTGCATTAACAGACGGTAAAGTAAAGTTTCAAGTTAAAGGTCCTAATAATCGTAAATTTATTAGCATCGAAGCTTAATTCTTTCTAAGCTAGATCTCGAAAGCCCTGCCTATGGTGGGGCTTTTGTGTTTTTTATATCATTAAACTGTTATAGGATAGTTTGATGATTTTGTTTATATGCAGTAGGCGATATCGTGATGAATGCTATCTTCAGCGCTTTCCTGCAAAACTCAGTTATTTGGGTTTATAATTACAGATTAAGTGGCGTCAGGAGTCAGTATGAAGTTTGTTGATGAAGCGAATATTCGCGTAGAAGCAGGTGACGGCGGAAGCGGTTGCGTGAGTTTTAGACGCGAAAAGTATGTCCCAGATGGTGGCCCTGACGGCGGTGACGGTGGTGATGGCGGTAGTGTATACCTACAAGCTAATGAAAACCTTAATACGCTAATTGATTACCGTTTTACTCGTTTCCATATGGCTGAGCGCGGAACCAATGGTCGTGGTCGTGATTGTACCGGTCATGGCGGCAGTGATTTAGTTCTTCAAGTACCTGTAGGTACTCGTGCTATTGACCAAGAAACAGAAGAGTCACTTGGTGATCTTACATCGCATGGACAAAAGCTTCTCGTTGCTAAAGGTGGTTTCCACGGTCTAGGTAACACTCGTTTTAAGAGCAGTACTAACCGTGCTCCTCGTCAAAAGACCTTAGGTACTCCAGGTGAAGTTCGTTCAATCAAGCTTGAACTTTTATTGCTTGCTGATGTAGGTTTGCTCGGTATGCCAAATGCTGGTAAATCGACTTTCATACGCTCGGTTTCACGTGCAACGCCTAAAGTGGCTGATTATCCGTTCACAACTTTAGTTCCAAACCTTGGTGTGGTGAATCCGCGTCCAGGTCAAAGCTTTGTTATTGCCGATATTCCTGGTTTGATTGAAGGCGCTGCAGAAGGTGCTGGTTTAGGTATTCGTTTCTTAAAGCATCTTGAACGTTGTCGCATGTTATTACACATTATTGATATTGAACCTATCGATGGTGTTGACCCTGTCTATTCAGCTCGTGCTATTGTTGGTGAACTTGAGAAGTACTCTCCAAAGCTTGCGGCAAAACCGCGTTGGTTAGTCTTCAATAAAACCGATTTGCTGCTCGACGAAGAGTTACAAGGTAAAATCGATCGCATCGTTAAAGAGCTAGATTGGCAAGGAGATGTTTATACTATGTCTGCTTACAATCGAACCGGAACTGAAGAGTTAAGCATTAAGATGCTCGACTACATCAGAAGTTTACCGGCTATTGTCGAAGAAATAACGCCAGATGCTGATGTTGAATTTAAATGGGATAATTACCATAGCGCTGAAGATGAAGTCGTTAATGAAGATTATAATGATGATTTTGACGATGATTTTGATGATGACGATTATGATGTAGAAGTGATCTATCAACGTTAATAGACTCATTTGAGGATATCGTGTACGAAGATAGCCAAAATGAAATTACCCGCCTTGTAGTGCGTTGTGCGCAACTACTGTTGGCTTATGGTGCTGAGTCTGATCTTGTTGAAGAGATTAGCCAGCGCCTAGGTAAAGCACTCGGTCTTGCTAGCATTGAGATATCAATTTCATCTAATGCATTAGTACTGACCAGCTTAGTACACGGTCGCTGTGTCACGACCACTCGTCGTATTCGTGCTCATGGCATTAATATGACGGTGATTTGTGAATTACAGCGAATTTGTATATTGGCAGAAAAAGGCATTTATGGTGCCAATGAAGTTCGCCGCCGCCTCGCTCATATTACCCCTAAAACTTATCCTGCAATCGCCGTAGTCCCTATGATTGGTTTGTCATGTGCCAGTTTCTGTCATTTATTCGATGGCGACATGATGGCATGTTTAATCACATTTTTTGCCTCGTCGATTGGCATGATGGTGCGGCTTTTTCTAGCATCGCGCCATTTCAATTTATTGGTTAACTTTTCGATTACAGCATTCATTATTACTGTTGTTGCCCAAGCCGGTTATATGTGGCCAATTACCCATACTCCCCAAGTGGCAATGGCCGCAAGCGTATTAATGCTGGTGCCTGGATTTCCGCTGATTAATGCTATTTCAGATATGGTTAAAGGTCATATGAACGTAGGCATTTCTCGCTGGGGCCATGCAACGTTATTAACATTAGCTTCTGTTATCGGTATCACCATCGCCATGCAATTGGGGGGGATTTTCTAATGCTTGAGCTGATTAGTTTGTTATTGCATGACGCTTTTTTTTCCGCGATACCCGCAATTGGTTTTGCCATGGTGTTTAACGTTCCCAAACGATATTTACTCTATTGCGCCCTTGCTGGTGCGATAGGTCACAGTTCTCGAACCTTACTAATGCAATTTTCAATGCCGATAGAATGGGCGACATTTGCAGCCGCTGCAATTGTGGGCGTCGTGACGATTCGGTTTGCAAAGCAACATTTAGCCCCACCATTAATGTATGCTGTCGCCGCTATTATCCCTATGGTGCCAGGTACTTATGCATTTAATACCGTGATTGCTCTGATTCAACTGACCGCCCAAAGTCAAGTCAGCCCTGAACTCACTGCACAAGTCATTTTAAACGGCTTAAAAACGGTATTTATTTTAGGTGCGCTTGCCGTTGGGCTCGCGTTACCAAGCTTACTCTACTATCGCACCAGATCGATTATCTAACCACAAGGATTCTGCCTCAATGCGTATTGCAATGATTGCCGCAATGGCCAACAACAGAGTTATCGGCAAAGACAATAAAATGCCATGGCATTTACCGGAAGATTTACGTCATTTTAAGGCGATGACCTTGTCTAAACCTGTGGTAATGGGTCGTAAAACATTTGAATCAATTGGGCGGCCATTACCTGGTCGACATAATATCGTCATAAGTCGTAACAGCCAGCTGAGTATTGATGGCGTGACCTGTGTTCAAAGCTTTGATGATGCTGTTGCTGCTGCTGGCGATTGTGACGAAATAGTCGTCATTGGTGGTGGTCAGCTTTACCAACAATTATTACCCAAAGCTGATATTTTATACCTTACGTTAATCGATCTTGATGTTGATGGTGACACCTTGTTTCCTGATTGGGATGATGGATCTTGGCAATTACAGAATTCAGTAAATGCAACAAACGACAAAGGATTGCAATATAGCTTTAACACTTTACATAAAAAGTGTTAAATTAGGCGTGTTTAACCCTGAATTAGTTTGACAGCGATCTAAAATATGATCTCTATACATAGCTATATAACTATAAAAAAATAAAGGAGTGTCAGATGCGTCTATTGCCTGTAGCTATCGCAGCCCTGATTGGATCATCTTTTGTATCAGTACCTGCTATTGCCGATACAGATCAATTAGTTGCAAATATTTGTGATTATGTGAAATCAGATGATAAAAACCGCTTACGTAAAAAAATGAAAGAGAGCCGTGTTAAATTACGTAACGTATACTCCAGTATTTCTTGTGATGGCAGCAGTTTATTGCGTACTGCCTACAAGTCGAACGCGGGTAATGTGGGTGAATTTATTGCTAAACGTATGCCATCATCAGATCTTGCTGCTCCAGAAGCTGACGGTAAAGCTATTTTAGATTGGGCTTCTGCCAATGGTTACGATGCAAGCGAAATAACAACAGCGATCAAAGACCGTCTTGGTGGTGGTGCTGGGTCAGATGATTAATCATCTGAGTATGCAGTAACATAAAGCGAACCAGAAATGCCGATAAGTAATTATCGGCATTTTTTATGTCGGTAATTTATGAGCAAGTTTAAGAGTTTTATTTCGATTAAAGCCCATTTTAGTGTGCTATTTAACCTTGGTTGGGAATATAAACGTTTATCTAACTCTTCTCCGTCTCGCCAGCTGCATTGATTTGCAATAGGCTATATTGAGTATTAGTTTGATAAGAGCTAGGCCAAATGTTGCTATTAAGCTTTACTGACTCGCTCCCTATACTTCAGTTGCGGTTATTTTTAACTGTTATATGTCCGACTATAGTGGGTTAATCAATGTGATAAACCAGCGCTACCATCGATTAGGGTTAACCTTGCATTTGATATTGATAGCAATAAAAAAGGCCCCAGAGGGACCTTTTATTTATTTGAGCATAAATAGTTATCAATTAAACCTTAAACTCGCGTACAGAGGCTTGCAGCTCTTCAGCAAGCATTGCAACTTGATGACTTGATTGTGCAGTTTGATCGGCTCCGATTGAGGTTTCTTCTGAAATCGATGCGATATGTTCAAGTTTTTCGGAAACTTGTTGGCTAACGATATTTTGCTCTTGCGCAGCATGGGCAATATGATTACCCGAATCATAGGCTCGGTGAACCGACTTACTGATAGTTTCGAGGGCAATATTAGATTGCTCGTTCTTTTCAACGCAACTGTTTGCTTGACCTCGACTTTGCTCCATTACGGCAACCGCTTCCTGAGTGCCGACTTGTAAAACTTCAATCATTTGCTGAATTTCACTGGTTGAATGTTGTGTACGTGATGCTAAGTTACGAACCTCATCAGCAACAACCGCAAAACCTCGGCCTTGTTCACCCGCTCTTGCTGCTTCAATCGCGGCATTTAGCGCCAGTAAGTTGGTTTGATCGGCAATCCCACGGATTACGTCTAAGATAGAACCAATCGATGCACTGTCTGAGTGAACCTTATTAATAACAACACCGGCTCTGGCGACTTCTTCTGCAAGGGCAATAATGGTATTTTTGCTTTCTTCTGCAAGGGTACGCATGTGCTGGGTTTCATTGTCAGCTTGCTTAATCTCATTGAGTGCTTGATCTGCGCTCATTGAAACTTGCTGTGCACTTGAGCTCAATTCAGTCGTCGCAGCAGCAACTTGATCGACTTGGCTCTTTTGTTCTTGAATACCTATCGTTGTTTGCGAGGTAATGGCAGAGGTCTCTTCAGCTGCAGCCGCTAATTGGTTCGAGCGATCGACAATACCAATAATAAGACTGCGTAGGCTGTCGACTAAGCGATTACAGTTTTTAGCCAATTCGGCAAACTCATCGTGACCTGTGTCATCTAATTTATGAGTTAAGTCACCTGATGCCAATACATTAAGGGCTTTATTGACTTTTTCTAACGAATTAGTCAGTGGTTTAACAACCGCAATACTAACGATAATAGCGACGACAATTGCCATTAATACCACTATTAGGGTTTTAATCGCTGCGGAATCAATAATATCTAACGCCGAATTACTGATGTCACTTGCGAAAGTATCGATTGATTTTGCCAAAACAGTCATCTTCTTGTTGACGTCTTTGGCGGAACTTTGAGTTTCTACAAGTTGTTTAGCCGCGGCAAACTCATGACTTAATTGCTGCTGTTTCAAAGCGATAATTGAGTCATTACCCTTTAGCAAAGTAAATACTTTTGCGCTTTCAGCAGTTAAATCTTCTAAAGTTGAACTGTTTACAACACCGTTACCTTTAGTGTTGATAAAGTCTAATTTGGTCGATGCTTCGCTGACCATGTAATCGAGTTCTTTAATGATTAAGTCATATTTGCTTTGTTCAGTTGTCGCCACTAAATCATAAATTGTGGTAATGATATTGATGAATGTACTATCGATTACACTGGCGGTTGCGGCTAAACTGCGTTCAGTTTCGTCCTCGCTAGTTTCTAGATCGATAATATCTAACAGAATCGATGAGGAGTCATCCGCTGCGTTTTCAAGATTACTGCGCATCTTAAGTAACTGTTCTTGTAAAGTAAGCGCACTTAGACGTTCAAGAAGCATCTTTGTGGCATTGGAACCATACAAAGTATAGCTTTTATTTAATGCCGCTAAGGGGGCTGAAAGCTGTGTCTGTTTACTGACTAAGTTGTTTAAGCTACTGAGGTCTTGTTTAAAGGTGTTATCTAAATCTGATAACTGTTTTTTTATGGCAGGAATTTGGGATGAACGAGTACTGTAATAAGCCAGTAGTGCTTCAATTTGTTGCGAGCTTAAGTTTTCACTTAAAATGCTCGTTTTTTCAAGCGCAGGTAAACTGATAGTGTTAAGAATCGTCGCTCCATCTTTAATTCTGTCATTACTCAGCATGGTTACACCACCGAGTACTATCAATAACAGCGTCACCACGGTAAAACCGCCAATGACTCTGGTCGCTACATTAATTTTCATACAGTACTCCGGCTATTATTATTTGATCCTGATTTTTCTGGTGTGTGCTGTTGCATGTCATCATATCGAATTTATTAGAGGGTGATTGTTTCTCAGGCAAGCGTAACAAATTCTACATTTAGTTATCGGCTAAATGCTACTTTAGTTTAACGTTAAACTAACCTTTTTTGGGTAATATTTTCATTCTTTTCAAGATGCCATAATGTGAGGTGCTCTCCCCAGCAACAACCAGTATCTAATGCCAGAATTTTCTGGTTATTTGTTTGCCCCATTAATGCTGCCCAATGTCCGAAAACTAAGGTGTTTTGTGGCACTATTTTCGATGGGAATTCAAACCATGGGCGTAAATCTGATGAGTGTTGTTTGCTGGGCGGCAATTTACACTTAAAATCAAGACTTCCATCTAAGTGCAAGAATCTCATTCGAGTTAAGGCATTGATACAGTAACGTAGCCTAGCTATACCTGCCAGTGCTGGCGACCATTGTTCGGTATCGTCGCTATACATTTGGCCAATTAATTCGCTTAAATAATCATCTTGCTGTAAAGCTATGCTCACTTGTTTTGCTTCACGCTCAACTATGGCCAAGTCCCATTGAGGGGGAACACCGGCATGCGTCATGATGATATTGTGTTCGGGTAAGGTCCGAATCAAGGGTTGTTGACGAACCCAAGTGACCAAATTATCAATATCAGGTGCATTGAGGAGTTCGTCAAGATGATCGTTGGGATTAGGTCGCTTTAATTTTCCGTGCAAAGCTAGCAGATGTAAATCGTGATTACCGAGCACCACTTTTGCAGAATCTTGTAAGGATTGAAAGAAACGCAGGGTTGCAAGTGACTCAGTTCCTCTGGCAATAAGATCACCTACGGCCCAGAGTTGGTCTTTAGACGGATTAAAAGCCACTTTTTGCAGCAGTAGTTGTAATTCTGAATAACAACCCTGAATATCGCCAACAAAATAGTTAGCCATAAGTTATTGAAATATCCCAGGAACCGCTAGACGAAAAGGTGGGATTGCGACTAAAAAGCGCTCTCCTTTATGATCTTCCATACCATAAAAACCTTGCATAAAACCGACTGGCGTTTCCATTACAGTACCACTGGTATATTGATATGCGGTATTCGGAGCAATGGTCGGCGTTTCGCCCACAACACCAGGGCCTTTGACTTCATTTTTATCGCCGTCAGCGTCGGTGATAATCCAATGACGGTCTTTTAGAGTTACTTTGTTATCACTCAGATTGATAATGGTTATCGTGTAGCTAAAGAGGTATTTATTATCGGCAACATCAGATTGTTGTTCTAAATATTGGGTGTCGACTTTAATTTTTATCGGTGATTCAACTTGGCTCATATTAGATCCTAAAGCAAAAGGGCATGCTCAATACGCATGCCCTTATATTTAATCTTTTTTGTCACACAGAAAATTAGCCATTGTGACGTATTGCTCGACGCTAATTTGTTCGGGCCGCAAACTAGCATCAACTTGTAACGTAGCAAAATCGTCGTCTGACAATAATGTTTTTAAATTATTACGTAATGTCTTACGGCGCATATTAAATGCGGTTGTCACTAAGTGCCTTAATACATCAACATTTTGACATGGCCAAGGCTTGACTGCATAAGGCAATAATCTGACGACTGCAGAATCCACTTTAGGGGCAGGAGTGAAGCTGGTTGGCGGCACTTCTAGTACAGGAACCACTTGGCAATAATATTGTGCCATTACCGTCAAGCGGCCATATGCCTTGTTACCAGGGCTAGCCGATAAACGTAATACGACTTCTTTTTGCAACATAAAATGCATTGTTTCTATTTGTTCAGCAAACTCAAACAAATGAAACATCAAGGGCGTTGAAATGTTGTAAGGAAGATTTCCAAACACTTTCATTTTTTTGCCAGCTTGTTGCAATTGGTTAAAATCAAACTGCAATGCATCACCTTGGTGAATGGTCAGTTTGTCTTTTAGTGTTGGATGATATTGTAGGCGCTTAACTAAGTCGCGATCTAATTCAACAACCGTGAGGTTATCAATCATGTCTGCAACAGGTTCAGTTAAGGCACCTAGGCCAGGTCCAATTTCGACCATCACATGATTATTATCAGGCGCAATAGCCCCGACTATGCTACTAATCACGCCTTGATCAGTTAAGAAGTTTTGTCCAAAACGCTTTCTGGCCGTATGGCCTAAATGTACTTTATTACTCATTAAAATGGGTTACTTACTTTTTGAGGCCAATTCGATGGCTTTGTTTAATGCACAGGTAAAACTGCCGCTATCCGCTTGGCCACTGCCGGCTAATTCTAGCGCGGTGCCGTGATCGACTGAAGTACGGATATAAGGTAAACCTAAGGTGATATTGACCGACTTGCCAAATCCTAATGATTTAAGCACAGGTAATCCTTGGTCATGATACATGGCTAATACCACGTCAGCTTGTTCGAGATACTTAGGTTGGAATAGCGTATCGGCCGGTAAGGGGCCAACAATATCCATACCTTGTTCCCGTAGCTCGTTGAGCGCAGGTATGATGGTATCAATTTCTTCACGGCCTAAATGGCCATCTTCTCCTGCATGTGGATTGAGTCCGCACACATAAATTTTAGGTGAGCCTAAACCAAACTTACTGACTAACTCGCGATGTAAAATGGTAATAATATGATGCAGTCTATCACGGGTAATCGCTTTAGCGACATACGCTAAAGGAATGTGAGTCGTCATCAATGCCACTTGCAAGCCTGGAGCGGCAAGCATCATGACAACATCAGCACAGTTAGCTTGCAGTGCAAAAAATTCGGTATGACCACTAAACGGAATACCCGCTTGGTTAATAATGCCTTTATGCACTGGCCCAGTGACGACGGCGTCGAATTCATTCGACATATTTCTCTCACCGGCGTAACGCAAGGTTTCTACTACATATGCACTGTTTGCTTCATTCAACACACCACATTTAGCTTCTTCAGCTAATGCAAAAGGCGCAATAGTTAATGTTCCTGCGGCTTGAGGTTTTGGTGGTTGTGATGATTGGTAAGGCATAAGTTGCAAGGGTAATCCAAGCATTTTTGCTCGCGTCATGAGCAAATCAGGATCGGCGCAAACAACTAACTCAACAGGCCAAGCCTGTTGAGCGAGTTTGATGACTAAGTCTGGACCAATACTTGCTGGTTCGCCTGGTGTTATGGCAATACGTTTAGTCATTAATTATGCTTAGCCTCGTTTGCTTTCTGGCTCAACGATTTCGATATACGCTTCTGAACGCATTTCGTCTAACCAGGTTTGTAGCTCTTCATTAAACTTACGACGGAAGATTAATTGATGAGCACGGTTGCTATTAAATTGTTCTGTTGCGTCTGTTTTACGGCGAGCTTCAAGTTGGACTATATGCCAGCCATGCGTTGAACGGAACGGTTCACTGTACTGACCTTCTTCAAGGCTTGCTAGAGTTTGTGAAAACTCTGGCACATACATGCTTGGGTCTGCCCAGCCTAATTCACCGCCTTTAGCTGCAGAACCAGGATCTTCAGAGTACTGACTGGCTAATTTAGCGAAATCAGCATCACCGGCACGCACTTGAATTAAAAAGTTGGCTAACATCGCTTTAGCACGCTCTTCCGATAAAATCGGTGAGGGCTTTAATAGGATATGGCGTGATTTTACTTCTTCAACTTCTTGAGTTTGTAAGCCACGAGTATCGACTACTTTGATAATATGAAAACCTGACCCCGATTTAATCGGACCAATAATGTCACCTTTTTTAGCTGTACTAACCACTTCAGCAAATAAGGTTGGCATTTCATTGATGTTCATAAAGTCCCAGATCCCGCCTTCTAGCGCTTTTGGACCCGAAGACGATGCAATAGCTGTGCTACGGAAATCATCACCGTCATTTAAGCGTTTAAGCACGATATCTGCACGGCGACTAGCACTTTCAAGTTGTTCACTGGTTGGGTTACTTGGTACTTCAATCAGGATGTGACCAATTTGAAACTCAACATCTTTTAAGCCTTGTTCCTGAATCAGTTTCACTAAGCCAGTAATTTCTTGCGGCGACACCTGAATTCGGCGTTGTACTTGAATACGCTGAATTTCACCTAGGGTGACTTCTTGACGTAACTGTTCCCGATATTGACTAAAGCTAGTGCCTTCGCTCTCAATCGATTGGCGCATCTGTGCAACCGATATTTTCTGCTCTTTAGCAATATTTTCAATTGTTTGGTCTAATTGTAAATCGCCAATTTGCAAACCGATACGTTGAGCTGTTTGCATTTGCAAATGGGTTAAAATGAGGCGTTCTATAACCTGAGTACGCAAGGCGTCATCAGAAGGCAACGTTTGATTAGCCGATTTGGCATTGGCTTTGACTGTGGTAATCATGTTGCTGATTTCACTTTCAAGAATGATACCGTCATTAACTTGTACCGCTACGCGATCTAATGGTATTGGCGCAGCAATACTGGTGTTGCTTATAGCCAGTGCTAGTAATGCAAAAATTATTTTTTTACTGTGTTTCATCCACAAAATCCTTGGCACATTCGATTCAATATAAACTGGCAATAGATCGCCAAAATAAGGTTACTACATCATACTCAACAGCATGTTTGTTGTTATTGGACTATGAGTTTATCGCTAGGTTCAGCAATCTATCACAAAAGATTGTTAATTCCTCAAGTAAAGTGGTTTACGGTAGTTAAATAAGCCTTCATTTAACATGTCGTCGACTCCTAATGGACCCGATCCCCCTAAGCCTTTAATGACAAAGTTTAGATAAACACCGCTCTCAAACTCTTCACGTCCGTCAATGGCGGCTGACAAATCATCATCGTAGTTTGTTTTAATTCGGTAATGATAACTCAGACGCAATGCCCAGCAACATGACTCATACTGCACGCCTGTATAAGTTTCAATACTACGAGATTCATTAAGGTCATAATAGTAGTTACCAACAAAATATAAGTTGTCACTAAGAGGCCAAGATGTTCTTACGCCTGCTTGAGAAATATCAACTTTATCATTGGTATTGGTATTGAGTAAGTCTGGAACAAAGCGATAGCTTAACTGTAATAATTTGTCATTACTTGGACGATAATCCAAGGTGACTTCATTCTTTTTATTCTCACCTGTTTGAGTGTCGTGCTGAACCGAACCACTGATAAACCAGTCATTATATAACTGAGCATCGAGTTCTGCTGCTAATACCGACGTCGACTGCGTTGTTTCTTCATAGGTATCATCAATGCTGACTTTTGAGTCTTGTAGATACATGATTTGACCTACGCTAAACTTCATTTTTTCGCGGTTAGCTTGGTCAAATAAACGGGTGGTGAAGCCCAAAGTGAACTGGTTAGCATCTGCTACACGATCTAAGCCTGAATATTGGCGATCGCGGAACAAGCCATAATAGTCTTCTTGTAATTGCGCGGTGTCATAAATACCAATATTGGATTGGTCTTCATAGCCGACATAAAGGTATTGAATTTGCGGTTCTAGGGTTTGACGGTATTGTTCGTCAAACATTTGGGTAGCTCGCTCGAAATTAACCTGACCATGTAAACGCGCTTGCGGAATAGTACGGCTTACGCTGTTATCTAAGGTTGAATCGGGATCGATATTTTGCTGCCAATACTGGGTTTGCAGTAATTTAACTTCACTGGTAAACGAGCCCGCAGGCCCTTGAATTGGCCAGATTAAGCTAGGCACTAAGTGTAAGCGAGTCGCGGTATTGTAGTCATTATCTTGATGACGAAAGTTGGTCAGTTCAGAGTTAAACTTAAAGTCGATAGAGTTAAAAATATCGGCAGAACGATAGTTAAAGTTTAACTGTGGCATCACTTGATAGGGTTTTTCATCTTCACCAAGTACTTTGATATCTTGTACGCGCATATTGAAATCCCAGTTACGTTCAAAATAACTGGCTTCACCAATGCGTGATAACTGGTTGTCGGTTGAACGGTTAACGTCGGAATTTAAATCGTTGAAATAATTGTTATCAGACACATCGGTATAGTCTGATCTGACGCGCCAGTTTTTATTGATGGCCCCTTGATGACTCCAATGATACAAATATCGGTCAGCGTTTGAGGTTAGCTTACTATCATTACTTAAGTATTCGACATTGAACTGGCCGTTTTGTTGCTCACCGGCAAGATAGCGAAATTGAGTTTTGGTATACAGCCCACGTGAGGACATGAAATCCGGAGTGAAAGTAAGATCAAACTCTGGCGCAATATTCCAATAATAAGGGGTGCTGACTTCCACACCATTCGTGGTACTGGTACTGAAGCTTGGGAATAAAAAGCCTGTTTTACGTTTATCAGATACCGGTACTGTCATATATGGAATATATAGCACTGGAATGTCTGCAATACGCAGCTTGGCATTCCAAATCTCACCCCATTCTTCTTTACTGTCAATTTTGATCATGTCCGCTTCAAGCAGCCATGATTCATCACCTGGAGGACAGGTTGAAAAGTTGGTTTTGGTCAGTAATAAATTATTGTCTGACGTAATCTGTAACTTTTCAGCATCGCCATGAACTTGTTGGCCATGCAACCAATACTGTGCGCCTTTTAAGGTGGCGTTATTGGTACTCATTTGAGCTTCTAGTGTATCGGCTGTAACGGTAAATAACTCATCTTTAAATATTAGGTTGCCGTTAGCATTTAAGCGTTGTTGCTTTTGATCTAATACGGCATTGTCAGCCGCAATATGACGAAACCCTTGGCTGAAACTCACATCGCCTGAAAATTCGGCTTGCTCGTTATAAGAAACAGCAGAGTGATCACTAATGATAACAATCTGATCGTCAGAAATACCGGTTAATGCTGCACGATCTTCGAATGAACGAGAAACAGGTGGCGCAACAACGCATTGTAGCGCAGGCGCTTCGGTCGTTGTTGGCTCATCAGCCAACACGATATTTGGGAGTAGGCTTAGTGCCAGAAAATAACGGATCTGCATTGTTGTCAATAATTTATGAATTCTGATTCCGGAAAGTTTTGGAGAGAAAAAGATACTCAGCTAGATGAAACATTCCATTCTTTAGCTGTTTCCAAATGTTATGCTGGCTATAATAAAGCAATTTTTAGTTAAGAGCCATTGAGATGATTTTATCTGACCCAAGATTTGTTGCGTTAAGTAACTGGTTAAACCAATATTTCGGCGATAACGTTGCCATTAGTTTGATCTGTGGTGATGCCAGTTTTCGACGTTATTTTCGTATTCAGTATCAAGGTAAGCATTATATTGTCTCTGATTCGCCCATTGATTTAGTGCCTATCGCGCCTTTTGTGGCGATTGCAAAAGCTTATCATCATGCTGGGTTATTGGTACCCGAAGTACTTGCCACCTGCGATGACTATGGCTTTGTTTTGCAAACTGATGTGGGCGAATTACAACTCTTGTCAGTGCTGAATAAAGCTAATGTGAGCGACTATTATCAGCGCGCATTAAACTTATTACCCATTATTGCATCCGTGACCGAGACCCAAGATGGTCCGCTGGCCGATTATGACGCTGCTTTTGTGATGCGAGAGTTAGCGATTTTTGTCGATTGGCTTCTGAAAGAGCATTTAGATTACTCGCTGACGGACAATGAACAGGCAATGATTGAGTCGACCTTTAATGCGTTAACCGAAAATGTCCTTGCACAGCCTCAAGTCGGTATGCATCGTGATTATCATAGCCGTAATTTACTGATAAATAATCAAGCGTTAGCAGTGATCGACTTTCAAGATGCCGTCTATGGCGCAGTCACTTATGATGCTGTCTCTCTGCTACGTGACTGTTACGTGCGCTGGCCTGACGATATCGTTAATCCGTTGATGAGATATCATTATCAACTGGCAATTGATCATCAATTGATGAGTGACGATGTAACGTTTTCAACTTATCAACAATGGTTTGATTTAATGGGCATACAACGCCACATTAAAGCCGCAGGTATTTTTGCTCGTTTATACCATCGTGATGCCAAGCGCGGTTATTTGGCTGATATTCCATTAACCTTACAATACGTTACTGATATTGGTATGCAGTACTCACAAATTGCTGAATTTAGTCAATGGGTTAATAAGGTGATTTTACCGCGAGTAAACCGTAAAAGTATTGATGAGGCGGTAAGCGAAGCATGAAAGCAATGATTTTGGCTGCGGGGCGTGGAGAGCGTTTACGACCTTTAACCGACACCTTACCTAAACCGTTAGTGAGCGTTGCCGGTAAACCATTAATAGAATATCACATAGAGAAACTTGCTTTGCTGGGGGTGAGTGACATAGTGATCAATCAGGCGTGGTTAGGGCATAAATTACCTGAAATATTAGGCGATGGAAGTCGTTGGGGAGTACAGATCCGTTATAGCGATGAAACCACTGCGTTAGAAACGGCTGGCGGTATCAAGCACGCATTACCATTATTAGGTGATGAGCCCTTTTTAGTCATCAACGGTGATATATTTATCGATTACTTGCCCGATGTCTCGTTAGCTTATCGAAAGGTTATCCAAGCTGAAGCGGACGCGTTTTTATGGTTAGTTGATAATCCAGCGCATCATCCGCAGGGGGATTTTGCTATTGATGTGAATGGCCAATTAACGGTTGATGATGAGCCAAAGTTAACCTTTGCTGGCTTGGGCATTTACCATCCTCGATTATTTATAAACTTACCCGAAGGTAAGCAAGCCTTGGGACCTGTGCTGAAGCAATCAATGAGCCAGCAGCGGATACAAGGTGTGCATTTTAAGGCTTATTGGTGCGATGTCGGGACGATTGAGCGACTAGAACAACTGCAGAGTCGATTACTGGCTCAAGATTAAGGCATGCGAGCGCGCCTAAATGCAAAGCGCGACATATTAATTATTTAACCGTAGTGGAAAACAACATGCGAATTTGGGGTAAAGTTTTTGGGTTTATCATTGGGTTTATGTTTGGGCGTTTCTTTGGGGCTATTTTAGGCTTATGGTTAGGCCATGCTTATGACAGACGCCAAGGCTTAAGCGCGTTAATGCGTAAAGGCGGTGAGCGTCAGGCGATGTTTTTCAATGCTACATTTGCCGTCATGGGCCATGTAGCTAAAGCCTCTGGGCGAGTGACTGAAACCGACATCCGTATTGCGGCCATGTTAATGGATCAAATGAAGTTATCAGGACAATCGCGTATTGATGCGCAAACAGCTTTTCGCCAAGGGCGCCAAGCTGATTTTGATCTGTTACAGCAGCTTGAGTTGTTTCGACAAGCCACTCAAGGCCGAGCTGAGTTAGCGCAGATGTTTTTAGAGATCCAAATTCAAACTGCATTATCTGATGGTGAGTTACATGCCAATGAGAAGCAAATTTTATCCGCTATTGCCAATAAGCTTGGTCTTGCTGCACAACTTGATGTGTTACTGGCTCGTTGGCAAGCTGAATTCAGTCATCATCAGTCGCCGCAAGGTAATAAAATGCCGCTGACTGATGCTTATGTACTCCTCGGCGTATCAGAGTCTGCAAGCGATCAAGACGTTAAGCGTACTTACCGCAAACTGATGAACGAACATCATCCTGATAAGCTTGTTGCAAAAGGCTTACCAGAAGAAATGATGGAGCTTGCCAACACTAAAGCGCAAGATATTCAAGCTGCTTACGAGCGAATTAAAACTTCACGTGGAATGCGTTAGTAATAGGCTCAATGCCTGTGCACGCTGTTATTAATAGGGCCAAAAATCGATGAAAATAGTGGTATTAGATGGTTACACTCTGAATCCTGGTGATTTGAATTGGCAGGCGCTAGAGGCATTAGGCGAGTGCGATATTTACGACCATACACCACTCGACCAAATCGTCAGTCGCTGTCAAGGTGCGCAAATTGTGCTGACGAATAAAACCCAGTTGAGTGCTACAACCTTAAAGCAACTGCCCGGATTAATTTATATTGGGGTTCTTGCCACAGGCACCAATGTTGTAGACATGGATGCCGCAACCGCGCAGGGGATTGTGGTCACCAATATTCCTGCTTATGGCCCAGATGCCGTGGCGCAAATGGTGTTTGCCCATATTCTGCATCACCATCAGCAGGTGGCCTTACACGATCACGCTGTTAAAGCTGGACAATGGGCTGCTAATCGGGATTTTTGTTTTAGTTTGAGTCCATTAACCTCGTTAAAAGGATTAACCTTAGGGGTGGTGGGGTATGGCGATATTGGTCAGCAAGTTGCCAATTTAGGTGTGGCATTCGGTATGAATGTCTTGATCACCACTACGCAACCGAAAACGAATTTACCAGCAGCCATTCAATGGTGTCAACGTGACCATTTACTTAAGCAAGCCGATATTATATCGCTACATTGTCCGCTTAATGCGGCAACCAAATATATGATAAACAGTGACAGTTTACGCTTACTTAAACCGGGTTGTTTATTAGTTAATACTGCTCGCGGCGACTTGATTAATGAAATTGATTTAGCCCAATGGCTTAACCATGCTCATGGATTTGCTGGCGTTGACGTGCTATCAACTGAGCCGCCAAGTCATGATAATCCGCTCCTTAGTGCTGCCAATATTACCATTACGCCGCATATTGCCTGGGCAACATTGCAGGCTAGACAAAATCTACTCAACATCGCGGTTGAAAATGTACACCAGTTTCAACAGGGTAAAGTGTTGAATCAGGTTAATGGCTAATGGCTCTTTAATCACCACCAGTAATACGGATATTCGCTTATGTCACTATGGAAAATCTTGTTTGATTTTGTTGATAAAGAACGGACAAAGTTTGATAACGTACGTCATGATACCCATGCGCTGCAATTTGAGATTGAATCAAATATTCATTTTATCGTTGATGGCTTAGCGCAGGAAATCAGCGCCGCTGATATTATTAAAGGGTTAGAAACTAAAGCGTTTGAACATGCCATGAGCTCAGGTTTACGTATTCGACAAGCTAGACTGAGCGCTAAAACCATTGAGGGTTATAAAGAGTTTGATAAATATCTAGATGAGCCAAGTGATGTGTTGGTGAAAAACCTGTACATGAAAATCACCGTATTACGAAAATTGATCAATGTGGGTAAGTTTGATCAGGAACGTAAACTCAAAGCGCTATTTCGTCTAATGATGTTAGTCCACTTTCATTTAGCCAGTAAGTCACTGCCAAAAGCAAAAAACTAAGTTATCAAGCTAAGGTATACATTCACTTAAACACAAAAAGCAAAAAGCAAAAAATAAGCCGCTGAAACGTGTAACAGATTCGGCGGCTTAATTTTGTCTATCAAGTCATTTTGTTGAGCTGTTATTGCTTAACTGAGATAAGCGTTATTTAAAATATAACCTTGATATTACTCGCCACTATTTTAGCTTTTTCGACCGCTGCTTCCACCGAGCTATCACGGGCTAATGCAACGCCTAAACGACGGCGACCATCAATATCTGGTTTACCAAACAAACGTAATTGAGTGTTAGCCGGGGCTAACGCAGCCGCGATGCCTTGATAACGAATATTGGTCGAGGTGCCTGTTGCTAAAATCACTGCAGAAGCACTGGGTCCATGTTGGGCAATATTGCTGATTGGTAAGCCCAAAATCGCTCGAACATGCAAAGCAAATTCAGATAAATCTTGGCTGATTAAAGTGACTAAACCTGTGTCGTGTGGCCTTGGTGATACTTCAGAAAAGTACACTTCATCACCGCGAATAAATAGTTCAACCCCAAATAAGCCATATCCCCCCAGTGCTTCAACCACACGCTGGCTCATAGCTTGGGCTTTTTGTAGTACATCAGCTGGCATGGCTTGTGGTTGCCATGATTCACGATAATCACCATCTTCTTGTCTGTGACCAATTGGGTCACAAAAGTGAATGCCATTAACAGCGCTAATGGTTAGCAAGGTAATTTCGTAATCAAATGGAATAAAGGCTTCAACAATCACTCGGCCTTTGCCTGCGCGGCCGCCTTCTTGAGCGTAAGCCCATGCGTGCTGAACAGTATCTGCTGATTTAATCACACTCTGACCTTTACCAGATGAGCTCATCACCGGCTTAACCACACAAGGAATACCAATATCGGCTACGGCTTGTTCAAATTCTGCTTGGGTGTCACAGAAAAAATACTTTGAAGTTGGAATCGCTAAGGTTTCTGCCGCGAGACGGCGAATTCCTTCACGATCCATAGTCAGTTTGGCCGCATTGGCTGTCGGCACGACATGCAGACCTTGTTGCTCTAGTTCTACTAAGGTTTGGGTGGCAATGGCTTCAATTTCTGGAATGACTAAATCAGGCTTTTCAAGCTCAATAACCGCTTTTAATGCCTCAGCATCCAACATGTTAATCACATGAAAGCGATGAGCAATTTGCATAGCAGGCGCATTAGGGTAGCGATCAACCCCAATCACCTCAATACCATAACGTTGCAGCTCAATAGCCACCTCTTTGCCGAGTTCACCGCAGCCTAATAGCATCGCTTTAATCGTGCCTGGAGTATTTGCTGTGCCAAATGTAGTAGGAATCGCCATGATGATGTACAGCCTCTGTGTAGGGATATTTTTATATGCCGAACAGTGTAACGAGATGCGCTATTAAAAAGCCAATATAAAAGTCACTTTATGGCGAAAATAGTACAAATATGACCGTTTTTTGTGATGAAAGATTGTGTTTTTTTGACGACAAGTCTAGATTTTACATGCGTTGTAGCTATGAGTCATGGCACGACAGGATTTACATTATTTGCGATTATTGCTCGGCTTTATGCTTAGGCGAGTTGTGACGTCATATCCTGAGAATGCTCCTTAGTGATAACAAAGGATATTGCTGGTAGCAATGCGCCAGATGACACGCTAATGACTTTGATTAATACGCAAAAAAGGCGCCGAGGCGCCTTTTTGTTTGCATCAAAAAGATTACTTAATTTTTTTGTACTTCACGGTACTGCTCACTTTACCGACTTTAACACGACGGCCATCCATGTTTTTCTCGGCAATCATCTGTGCGCCAGCGTTATCACCGCGTTGTTGCTTTTTGGCAAAGCTACGACGTTTTTCAATTTGCTTAAGCAGCATTTCACGGCTACCCACTTCATAACCTGGTACCGTAACACGGCGAATTTGTTGGCCAATTAATTTTTCAATGTCAGCTAATGTGCGTTCTTCTTCACGGCTTACAAAAGAAATTGCCACACCAGTTTTACCTGCACGGCCAGTACGGCCAATACGGTGGACATAATCTTCGGCTAAAAACGGTAAATCGAAGTTAACAACGTATTCAAGGTTTTGAATATCAAGACCACGGGCAGCAACTTCGGTAGCCACTAATACACGAATTTTGCCTTCAACAAATTCACGTAGCGCGCGACGACGACTACCTTGGGCTTTTTCGCCGTGAACCACGCCAGATGGAATACCATCCAAGTTTAATTCTTTAACTAACTTGTCTGCCGCATCACGGGTCGCGGTAAATACCAACACTTGGCGCCAGTTTTTAGTACCGATAAGCTCAGATAATAATTCACGCTTGCGACGTTGTTCAACAGGGTAGATAACTTGGCTTACGGTAGCTGCTGTGGTGTTTTGTTTATCCACAGTAATTACTTTTGGTTTTTCAAGCATTTCATTCGCTAGCTTTTTCACTTCGGTAGAGAAGGTTGCAGAGAACAACATGTTTTGGCGATTTTTATTTACTGCTTGGAGGATCTTTTTAATATCGGCACTAAAGCCCATATCAAGCATACGGTCGGCTTCATCAAGTACTAAAAACTCAACATTAGATAAACTTAAGTTACACGCCACTATGTGTTCAAGTAAACGACCTGGTGTTGCTACAATCACGTCGGCGCCGCGTTTCAGTTTTTGTGACTGAGTATCTATCTTAACGCCACCATAAATGGTTAATACGGTTAAGTTGAGGTGTTTACTGTAAGCGGTAATGTTATCTGCAACCTGTGCGGCAAGCTCACGAGTTGGTGTAAGAATTAAGGCGCGAGTGTTAGACGGCATCGTTTCTTTTGGGTTATCACACATTCTTTGCAGAATAGGCAGTGCGAAAGCCGCCGTTTTACCTGTTCCTGTTTGTGCGCTGGCCAACACGTCTTCACCACGGCGGATTGCCGGGATCGCTTGTTGTTGAATTGGCGTCATAGATTGATAACCGCACTCAGCGATCGCGCGTAATATTTCTGGGGCGAAGCTAAAAGATTCGAATTTCATGGTGCGGTTCCTGTATGTACATCAAAACAAAGCGATTTAGTTGCGAGAAGTTAATATTATCTGCACAACATCAATCTGGAATATTGGGGCCGATAGCCTTATTTATGGCTGAACTCATGCTTAACTGGGTTGATTAACGTCTTCGGATAGCTGAAAAACATTAAGCTTGAATGATACACCCAATTGAGTGCCATCGATAAGCGGCCGCGGAGTATAACAAACTTTTGTTTAAATCCTGAACTTTATCTGTGTCAAAAGAGAAGATTTTTTAGAACAGAATAGTTTAGATGATATGGATTAATACTCATGGCAATTACAGCACCTTAAGTGCGTGGCTGTTAACTCGTTTTTGAACAAAAGTGGGTTAGACCATTAATTCTAATTCGTGAGTTTCAGGTTAAATTTTTATGGGTAACGCTCACAGAAAGCGCCGCACTTTTCGCGTTCGCATTTACTGCGCTTGTTAGGCGCTTATGAGGTTACTTGCATAGTTGCTCAATTAATTTTTCAAAATCAGGGTATTCTGATTGTGCCCTTCCAATAATTTCAGAAGCAGTGCTTTCGTGTTGTGAAGCAAACTTCTTAGCAAATGCAAAAAACACTTGATTCTTTGGCCTGTCTAGGCCGGGATAAGCTACAGCCTCATATGGGCCAATGCCATTAGCGAATAACCAAACATAGTCTCTAAAGTTTTGCGCGATTACTCCAACTTCCCCCTCAGAGCCAAAAAATACAATTGGCTGCTGAAGCAAATCGCTATCATTTCTTACAAGCCAAATTGCAACATAACCCCCTGTTCCATCTTGGCCAAATATCAAATATTCACTACCATCAAGTGAACTGTTTCCAGTCCATGCTTTGATCCAATCAGAAGTATCCTCTTCAGAATAGAATTCATCAAATGGCTCGAAGTCTATTCCATCCCCATCAGCATAATCTATTTCAATTGCATGCAATTTTTTTAAGACATCTGGAAATTCTTTTCCCATGTTAAATCTCCGATTCAGATTTGACCGCCTAACGCCCAGCTTAGCCGCCGGAACGGAGTTGATTATTTTGTGCTAGCGTAGCGTTAAAGCACAAAACGAGCAACGGAGTGGCGGTCGGCTTGGGCTGTTTGTTAGGCATTTTGACCCTCATAGGTTTCAGTTACTTTTTGCCAGTATCGTTTAATCTCTTTGATTATTATGGGATCGCCATGAATAGCACTTGGGCGAACCGGTGCAGGTAGATTTTGAAGTAACCAAGAATCCGGCCAACCCTCCCATACTCCTGCAATACTTCTAAGGTTCCCTTCCAATACTGGGTAAACCTCGTACCAGAGAATTTCTTCTGCCTCTGATAGGGAAAGTCCGCATTCGGAAATTGTTCGAGCTATGAACTCAAACACATAATCTTCTATTTCAGTATCTAGAAATAGATCCGAGAATGCTCGCCACATTTTCAGTCGATCTTCGGTACTCATATTGATGATGCCTAACAGCTTATTGAACGGCTCGCCCAATAAAGTCGGCTGTTCAAGTTATTGATTAATAACATCCTAAATCCTTTATCTTATTGATGTAAAACGATAAGTTATTATTAAACCATAAAAACAAATCGAGGTTGCGCGATAAAAGTGGCTAAAAAAATGATAATTATTTTAAATGACTAATTATCAACAACTTAGATGAGGCTAGATTATTCAACCATACTACTTTCGTTTGCTTATTCATCGTTCTCATTAAATTTACAATAAATGGTCTTTGCTACAGAAGAATTATGATTGGTTTCCTAAGATAAATGATGACCCGTAAATGTAATAGAACGTTATACCTAACTTAGAAAGAAGCATAATCAAGTTAGCTTTTAACTTAACATTCGTACCAAATGAAGCCAAATCGAAGAGATAGAATGATCCAGTGTAGATGCGACTGAGGGTATCGAAAACAGGGACGTTTTCGTTAAGCGGCCATGGATGGCGCAAAGCGTCCCGAAGCAGTATCTACACATAAGCCCACTGCAAGTGATGGATGACAATGAAGGGCAAGCCATTTAACCCATACCCACTCAGCTCAACACGACTCAGCAAACATAAAAGATGCTAAACCTTCATTCGAAAACTTTCTACGTCAGAATGCGTAAACCTGACAGAGCTTTTACACATTTAAACGTATCAAGGCATTCAAGTGGCCTCCCTATTAGAGTGATCGTCCAAAACTAGGGGCGTTAAATTGATGCCCTTTCGTTAGCAGATATGGTTGTTGAAAACAAAAAGGCCAGCCTCTATGGCTGGCCTTAATATTGAGTTTACAATTGGGTTAAATCGCCCAGCCACCCATGTAGAAAGCGACTAAACCTAGGGTGATTAAGATGACCCCAAGTCGCAGCTTACGCCACTCGCCGCTACATATACGGCCAATAACCAAGGTAACAAAGCCAAGCATAATCCCAGTAACGATATTACAGCTTAAAATGATAAATACCGCGCAGGTTAGGCCCGCCATTGCATCGACTTTATCGTCAAAATCAAGCTTGGTGACGTTGCTTAGCATCAGTAAGCCAACATACATAAGCGCAGGAGCTGTCGCATAAGCGGGTACCAAAAAGCTTAACGGCGCTAAGAACATCATCATCAAAAATAACAAGCCAACTATGGTTGCAGTCAGGCCTGTTTTGCCACCTGCTGCGGTTCCAGCTGCGGATTCAATATAAACTGCTGCAGGAGCGCCGCCTACCACGCCAGCAAAAATACTGCTGACTGAGTCTGATGTCAGTGCTTTACCACCGCCGACAATATTGTCGTTATCATCGAGAAGTTCCGCTTGTCCGGCAACTGCTCGAATCGTGCCTGTGGCATCGAAAATGGCGGTCATCACCAATGCCAATACAATCGGCAGTACTACTGGATTCAGTGCGCCCATAATATCGAGTTGACCAATCAGCGATGTATCAGACATTAAGTCCGGCAAAGCAAATAGGCCTTGATAAGTCACGCTTGGATCAAATATTAACCCAAAAATCGATAGTCCGACTATTACCAATAATATGCCACCTGGTGTGCCCCGGCGCTCAAGCCCTATGGTCATAGCAAGACCAATAATCGTTGCGATAACCGGTAAACTATTAATATCACCAAGCTTTACGGGTAAACCGGCATCGTTTGATACAATCAATTTAACGCTATTGGTTGCGATAAGGAGTAAAAACAGACCAATACCAATTCCCGTACCGTGAGCGATACCGGTTGGCAGGTTAGTGAGCACCCATTGACGGATCCCTGTGGCACTCACAAGTGTAAATACGATACCCATCAGGAAAATAGCGCCAAGAGTCACTGGAATCGATATTCCCTGTCCCAGCACCATGCTAAATGCAGTAAATGCGGTGAGTGATATTGCACACCCTATGGCCATAGGTAAATTAGCCCATAGTCCCATGAGTAATGAACCAAACGCGGCAATTAAACAAGTGGCGATAAATACCGCAGCAGGATCAAACCCTGCCGCGCCGAGCATGTTTGGCACCACAATCACCGAATAAACCATCGCTAAAAACGTCGTTAAGCCAGCAATGACTTCACGTTTTAAGGTACTACCTCGGGCAGATATATTGAAATAACGATCCAAAAATGAATCAGAAGCGGCGGTCGAGCTAGAGAGAGTCTGTTCAGACTTCATAGTGATTATACCTTTTGATCTCTTAAATTATGAGTTAACCAATGGTCATTCATTGGCGACACGGCTATGGCAGGTAGAGCCCTAAACAAGAAACACTTAGGTGAGAGATCCACTTGGCGCATATAGCGTTAGTGACCTGCGAGTATTGTGCTAAACAACTTTGTTAAACACATGTCTGGTAAAATTTACTCTTACCAACATAGCCTTTGTTGGCGCGGAGTTTACAACAATCGACAATGCGGAAATAGGAAGCGGCTAACATTTTTTGTTATATAGGCAAAAACGCACTAAAAACAGATTGTTTTGTATACCTCACAATAAAATTAACTCGCTGCAGTTATAACCCTTTTGAGCATTTATCACTAATAACGGATCGCCGCCCTTGGTATGGCAATTTAATACCATTATTTAGTAATAGTGGCGTTTGCCAAGAATAGGCAAATTAACCGACGTGAGTTCAAGCTCGACGTTGGCAACATTATGCTGTTATTGCGCATTATCGGTGTAGAGATGACAGTGACGTCTTACGATCCAAACGGGTTAATACATGTATACAGGTTAACTCATGGTAAATCTGACGATAAATATGCTTGTGATGATGGGGGAAATATTGCCGCTGATGTCGTGCCTTAGCGTGCTATGACCTAGTTTGAACTTAATGGTATTCCACTAAAAGGGCTTTAGACGAGTTATTCGTCTAAAGCCCTATATTCAGTGCTCGCGCGTTATGTTGTATTGGTTAACACTTAAATCGCAGCAGTTACTTTATTGAGCCAAGTTAACTCATCACCTTGCAATAATGGCGCTAAGGTTTGATGCACTTTTTGCTGATATTGATTAAACCAATTGACTTCAAAATCAGTTAATAATGACTTATCAATTAAGCGTGCATCCATTGGAATATGAGTTAATACATCAAACTCATACATTTCACGCTCTGCACCCGTTAGGGCTTGGCAATGCTGCACTGTAACCAGGTTTTCGATACGAATACCAAAACCGTCGGCGCGATAATAACCAGGCTCATTGGACAATACCATGCCCGGCAGTAATGCCACGCCATTGACGTTTTTGCCAATACGCTGCGGGCCTTCGTGAACACTTAAAAAGTGACCGACACCATGGCCAGTACCATGGTCATAATCAAAACCATGCTGCCATAAATACTGACGAGCAAACGCATCGAGTTGTTGACCAGAAGTGCCTTTAGGGAAACGGGCAGTATCAAGGGCAATATGGCCTTTTAATACCAGCGTGACCATTTTCTTCTGCTCATCGGTCACCTTGCCAATGGCGATGGTACGAGTGACGTCTGTGGTGCCATCTAAATATTGCGCGCCAGAATCGACCAAATAAATGCTGTCCATGGTCATGGTGCTTGGCGTGCCATTATTGTGGTTGTAATGGCACATAGCGGCATTGGCGCCGGTAGCTGAAATGGTGTCAAAGCTTGGTTCGCGATACAGCGGGTCTTGTAATCTAAAGCTTTCTAATTTGTCAGCCAGTTGGGCTTCATCATGCATGATGTGTTGCTCAACTTGGTTGTCTAACCAGGCTAAAAAGCGGCTCACTGCTGCACCATCACGGATATGACATGCACGCATACCGGCTAATTCGGCGCTATTTTTTTGTGCTTTAGGTAATGCAACAGGGTCACTACCTACAATCAGCTTTGCGCCAGCCTTTTGTGCGAGTAGTTGCGAGTATGCGTTAGCAGAATGTGGGTCAGCTAATAACTTAACCCCCTTCATTTGTGCCAACACAGAAGCCAGCTCTGCTTCATCTTTAAAGCTCACGCCAGTACCAACGTGCGCGGCAATATTTTGCGGCACTTTGGCTAAATCGGTAAAAAAGGTCATGTCGCCATTGGTCGATAATAATCCACAACCAAGAATGACGGGGAAGCGTGGTACATCATTACTACGGATATTGAGTAACCAACAGCATGAGTCTAATGCTGCAATTAGAGCGACGTCGGCACCTTGTTTTTTAACCAACCCACCAATTTGTTGACGTTTCTCAACGCTATTGCCTCCAGCTCCTTGGTGACTGAATAGCGTCATGGTCGATGCTGACGGTGCAGGGCGATCTAACCAACTTATATCGATGGGGTTGTTATCTACGTCGACGAGATTGATGTCGGCTTTATCAAATTGTGCTTTAGTTTGTTGATACCAAGCTAGGGTGTGTAAACGGCTATCGATGCCGACACTCGCGCCAGCAGGTAACGTGTCAATTAACCAGTCAATTTGTGGATCGTCATACAGACTTAAATATTCAAACAAGTTACCGTCTACTTGTTGACGCACTTGCACTGTGTAACGGCCGTCAGTAAATATTGCCGCGCGGTCTTTTAGCACAACAGCCATGCCAGCAGAACCGGTAAAGCCAGTGGCCCAATGTAAACGTTCATTACGGGCAGGTACGTATTCACCTAAATATTCGTCAGCGCGGGGAATGATGAATGCATCTATTTGGTTTACTTCAAGCTGCTGGCGAATGGCGCTAAGGCGCGTAGCAATAATATTGGACATGGTTTCTCCATTGGAGGCGACTGATGAACTCAGCTCTGTAGAATGAAGGGGGATTATCGCAAGTGTGACGGCAAACTGGCAAGTGAAGTCGCTGACATAATGTTTATCAATCAGACAAAAATTGTAAACTTATATTGTATACAATGGTAACAAAGCGATGCAGACGGTATTCTTATCGGTAGTAACTATCTTGTATATTTGGACAAGATAAGACGATTTGATTCAATCATTCTATTGCTAGATAAATAACAATAAAAATAACTAAAGGAAAACCTATGACAATCGGTGTCGGCGGCGTTAGCCCGCAACAAGCATTAGCCACACTCACGAATATGACTCATGGCATAGGGTTGATAAGTGATGATGAATTTAATCGACGAATTCAACATGCACAACGATTGATGGCACAGCACGGTTTAGATGCGATTTATGTTAATGCTGGCACTAACTTGTACTATTTTACTGGTACTCGTTGGTTTGCGAGTGAGCGTATGGTTGGCGCGATTATCCCTGCTGTGGGTGAGGTGCAGTATATTGCGCCAGCTTTTGAGCTTGATACGTTACAGGGATATATGACCATTAAGGGCCAAGTGAATACGTGGCATGAGGATGAAAGTCCATTTCAGCTATTTGCCGACGTGTTAGATAACATTGGCGTGAGCCAAGCCAAAATTGGTATTGATGAGTCAACCGCTTTTTTCATCAGTGATGGCATAGCCCAAGCCGCTCCACAGCATCGATTTGTCAGCGCCACAACGGTTACAGCTGGGTGTCGGATGATGAAGTCGGTTGCTGAAATTGCCTTAATGCAACGTGCTAAAGACATGACCCTTGAAGTACATAAAGCGGCGGCCAGCATATTATACGAGGGCATTACTACCATAGAGGTTGAAAACTTTATTCACCAAGCTCATGTTGCCGTTGGTGCGCCTAAAGGATCGTATTTTTGCATCGTACTATTTGGCGAAGATACTGCTTATCCGCATGGGGTTAAATCGCCTAAAGCATTAGCGCTAAATGACACCGTCCTGATTGATACAGGGTGCCAGTTACAGGGATATAACTCAGATATCACCCGTACTTATGTATTTGGTGAACCCAACGCTCGTCAACGTCAGTTATGGCAACTTGAACAAGATGCGCAAATTGCCGCATTTGAGGCGGCGCAAATTGGTACACCGTGTGGCGAGGTAGATGCTGCTGCGCGCAAAGTACTTGAAGCTGCTGGTTTTGGTCCAGGTTACGCAGTTCCGGGCTTACCTCATCGTACAGGCCACGGTATTGGTTTAGACATTCATGAATGGCCATATTTGGTGGGTAATGATATTACCCCGCTGGCGGTTGGTATGTGCTTTAGTAACGAGCCAATGTTATGCGTACCAGGCGAGTTTGGTATTCGCCATGAAGACCATTTCTATATGACAGCGCAAGGGCCTAAATGGTTTACACCGCCCGCGAAGTCTATCGATGATCCGTTTTATCTAGCATGATAATCAAATCGTTATCGAGTGAAGCCTAATGAGTCAATAACCCATAACAAAAAGCCTCCAACAAGGAGGCTTTTTTATTTTCAGTTTAAACTGATACTCAGTGCTGATTAGTTAATCTCAAATAACTCAACGTCAAATATGAGTACTGAACCACCTTCAATTTTGCCGGTGGAGCGATTGCCGTAAGCCAATTGGCTAGGAATATAAAAACGGAATTTATCGCCAATACTCATTAGTTGTACACCTTCGGTCCAACCAGCTATGACTTGGTTTAAGCCAAAGCTGATCGTTTCGCCGCGATCAACAGAACTGTCGAATACTGTACCGTCAATGAGTGTACCGTGATAATGCACGGTGACTTTACTTTTTGCGCTCGGATGGTCAGTGTTTTCGCTTTTGACTAATACTTCATATTGTAAGCCCGATAAGGTTTGTATCACACCTTGGCGTTTGGCATTTTCAGCTAAAAAAACCTTACCTTTCTCAATATTTTCTTTCGCGGCTTTAGAATTGTTAGATTGAGTAAAAAAATAAAAAATAACGCCCGCAATGACCAGTACGGCCAAAATCATACGCATAATTGATCTCGAATTGTTGGGTAGATAGTGCGACTAGTTTAGCGCAAAAACTGCTGGGCTAATACTTCTCAACGTAGCTAAAGGTAACATTGAGCTAAGAGGTTAACGGTATGCGTCTAATAACGGATGCCACTGCTGGTAACACAATAAGCTGAGCCCTGCTGAGTTGAGTACGATACAACACCACAACACCCATTTAAAAGATGATTTTTGGGTTTTATGGCGTAAGTGATATTGCCCAAGTAGCGCTGCAGGCCCGCCGCCAATTAAGGCAAAAAATTGTAAGGTACTTTCTTTTATGCGCCATTTCCCTCGTTTAGCCGCCGATTTGTCGCGGTAGTACAAGGTAAATGTGAGCAGATTAATTATGCCATATACTCCAGCAAGCCAAGGCTGGACTGCAGCCCAAATAGCACCGATAAGCAGTAACATTAACCAAGCAAATTTATTCATGCTAGCGTCAGCCCAGTAAGAGTAAGTTCATCTATCTGATGAGATAGAGCAATATTGCACAGAATGTCTGTTACAGACGATTTTCTCATAAGTATTGATTATTCATTAGCTGGTACGTGAGACTAGCATACGCCAAAGCTTTTCTAGCGGACCTTGATTAAATATACGTAAATAGACATCGGCTAACACCAGCTGTAACAGGCTGTAGATAATTGCAATTGATAAGTAACCTATTCTATCTAGCGAGTACAGCCACTCTGGTGCGATATAACGTAGTAGCAATATACCGACAATTGATTGCAGAATGTATAAACTAAATGCCAGCTTACCAACGTTCTGCAGTAGAGTTAATCTATGGGGAGTATTTTTGCAAAGCTTTACAATAATATGGATATAAATCAAAGCAGTCGCAAGCGCGCTGAACCATAATAATAGATCTGATATCGCTTCCCACATTGGATTACCGCTAAGACTCAGCAGTGAATCTAATGATGACAATACCACGGCCCAAAACACACATTGCCACAGGGTTTTATTGTCCAGCCCATCAATAAATATATTACGTTTATATAACGCCATGCCCAATAGCATTAAGCCTGCGATATACCACATTAACGTTAATGGGATCACCGCTAACATGTAAGCAAACAAGCTTAAATGCAGCTTCAGTTGTTGCCAATAGCTGCCGGTCCAAGCCGACAGTTGCTCAGTGAAAAAAGCTGACTCGCGTGAGTAAACTTGATCGTCAGGCATCAGTGAAATAAGCGCGATGGGGATTAGTGATAAAAAGATAAACCATTTAGCCTTGCTCATTAGCTCATCGGCACTGAGTCTGATGTAGCGAAAAGCTAATAGTCCTGCGACACCATATGATAATAATATATCGCCGGGAAAGATGAATATGGCGTGTATTACGCCAAAGGCAATTAGCCAATATTGGCGGCTTTTTATGTGTTTATTGTTCTGGGTAGTGGTGGCAGTATCCATTTCCATTTGCTGGCGTTGGTATTGGATTAACATTCCTACACCGAAAATCATCGCAAATAGGCTAAAGAAACGACCTTCTAAAAAGAAATTGCTAAAAATGAGTATGCCAATATCTGATAGAGGTTGGATTTCATGGGGAGCATAACCGAAAAAACTATTGCCCATAAAATAGATATTAAGGAAGAAAATACCTAATACGCCAAGTCCTCTAATCGCGTCAAGATTAGCCAAACGTATCGGTTTACTCGGAGCAGTTTGCTCATCCATGTCAGTTGTAACGTTAATAACCGAATTCCTTTTGCTATTAGCTATTTATGAACCCTCTTTATTCATTAAAGAGGCGCTGTTAGAGATTACCAACCACCTGTTGTAATGCAACTAGATAATGCGTTTAAGCTTGAAAAAACCATTATATAGGCCCAACGTTGAGTTTTGTACTGAGTTAAGTGGTATCTGTATTGCATAGCTATAACCATACCTAGCAGCGATATCGCATTGCTGTTGTTTTTATCGATACCATTTCACAGAAAAACCAACAAGTTAAGTAATGCTTGAATTAAGGATAAATCTCATGACAAATGAAAAAATAATATTGATTACCGGTGCCTCTAGTGGCATAGGTGCCGCAACCGTAGAGAAGGTACTAGAAGCTGGACACAAAGCCGTGATCACGGCAAGAAGCACTGATAAACTTAATGAAATAGCTAAACGTTGGGGCGAAGACAAGGTCTTGGCGGTAACGGCAGATGTATCCAAGCTGGATGAGATTAACAATGTCGTTGCCAAGGCAAAAGAGAAATTTGGTCGAATCGATGTTGTCTTTGCTAATGCAGGTACTGGCGTTAATGCTGCAGGCATTGAAAATGGCGATCCAGATGAATGGAAAACGATGCTCGACGTCAATATTAATGCTTTATTATTTACTGCAAAAGCCAGTTTACCTTCGCTAAAAGAAACGCAGGGGCACTTTATTATTACCAGTTCAATTGCTGGCAAGATAACGCTTAAAGGCTCTGTTTATGGCGCTTCAAAATGGTTTGCTTACGGGTTTGGACAGAATTTGGCAGCCGAAATGGCTGAATGGAACGGACGGTGTACCACTATATGCCCCGGCATGGTTAACACGCCATTTTTCGATGAGGCTAAACCTGACAAACTAGACCCTAGCGATATAGCAGATGCTGTTATATATGCTATTTCTGCTAATCCGCGATGTGATATACGTGAAATAACCCTTATGCCAACTAAGTAGCGGGAATAAAGTAGCGTAAGTCATTAAATTAGTTTGTTTAATTCATATTTTATTAACGTAAATTTTCTTCATACCCATAGGGATAGCTTGCCGATGCACTGCATCAGCGCTAGCCCTAAAGCAAATTAATCGATTATCCTATCAATTCTTCTTACCTAACAGGGCACAGCTAATATAGTCGTGTTTAATAGTACGGTGTAATAGTTACATTAGCGCTGTAATACTTACCTACAATACACTTAGTTAGGCCTGCGCCTTTGTTTCATTTTATGGTTGTATAAAACGGTATAAGAGATTATTTAGATATGTGCTTACTGGCTGTAAAGTATATTACGGGCTGAATCGTTATCTAAAAAAGGCTCCAACACATTTTAGTGTTGAAGCCATTGATAATTACCTTTGGATAAAAACATGGGTGCTATTTATCCCGAATCACTACGATTAAAATTTATATTTAAGCCCGAACGAGGCCTATTTTAAATCGGTTGAGAAATTAGCATCATCAATGTCATCGGTTGCACTATCAAGGTTTAAGTCACTGTCATATAGTGTGTAGTCGACCTCAGCGGTCCAGCTTTCGTTGATATGATAACTACCACCAACACTAGCAAATAAACCTTCATCATCAGTGCTGTCGCGAGCGCCAAGAACCGAATAATCAGTCTTGTGGCACAATTGACCACCATGGACACAAAGACTGATGTTGTCTGACACTGGCAAACCTAATTTTAAATTTAGGGAATAGCCATTAGTATCTGTATTGGCTAAATCGTTGCCCTAGTTACCAAAGTCAATGTAACCATCTTCAACTGCAATGTATTGATTAAATCCATAACCTGCAAATACTTGATATGCATCTTTGTCGTCATCACATTCTTCGTCGCCGTCTACTCGTAAATAACCATAGTTAGCAACAACGTAGAACCCTTATGCATCTACTTCTGGATTATATGTTTTTGTTTGTACGCTAGTGTTTAAGAAACCAGCGGTAAATAAGTGTACCCACTAATATTGTCTTTTTCCTTACATATCCCACCACTTAACTCGAGTTGAAGTGAGTTAAATAGGTGAGCTTTTTGCGCTGCCACAAACCGCATAAACATTGACGACTTAATTCGCTATTTAATCTTTTATTCACTCCGGTATAAACATTAATACTCCACAAGGCTTGGTTAAATGACTTGAGTCAATCATGTAGATATCAGACAAGTTTATGTTCTCTATTGGGGAGTAAATTAAACCACAACCGTGTGTGTAAAAACTTCATATTCTTTGTAAATTATTCATCTTTTATAGATTAAGCAGATCAAGGTTAATTTTATTTTTCAATAAAATCAAATTGATAAGTTTATTTTATTGTTGGGGTGTTTATTGCATCTAAGAAAGTAAGCTAACAATGGTTAGTAGTACAGTCAAAACAGGAGTGAATATGTTAAATCAAAAAACAAGTGTAGAGAATGTAACAGATGTCATCCAAGTTATGAGAGCTGGTGTCGAGTTTTACCAAGACGCAATTGAGAAGGTCAGTAACCCAGCGCTCAAAAGTACTTTCACCAAAATGGCCACGAAAAAAGCCACAGCGATTCAAGCATTACAACCACTCGCCATTGCTGAGCAAGGTGATATTGAAGATGGGAGTTCTTTTGCGGTAGAGTCGCGCAAAATATACACCAAATTTGTGGCAGTGTTCTCAAGTGATGAAGACTACACCTATATTAAGCAACTTGAAGAAGTTGAAGATAAGGTACTTGAAGTGCTAGATGATGCAATCGATAAAAATCAACAGGGCCAGGCATTGCTTATACTGACCAATATTCGAGCGGATGCGCAATCGATGCACGACGAAATGAAAACTCTGCAACAGTTACAGAAAAACTAGTACTGGTTCATTGTTTAAATGCCCTGCGGCGGGGTATTTGAATGCTTGGTTGTAATCTCTAAAGCCGGACTACGGATTAGGGATATATCAAAATTATAGCTGTCGCTGATGTGTATTTAATACCGAACCACATCATCAATACACATCATCGGCTGTGGGTTTTGTCCAAGATGTAATTATTTAAGATGGATATGTCTACTGCGGCGACCCAGAATTTTTCTCACCTGGAGGAGTATTTAATTATGAATAACGACATTATTAAAGGTAAATGGAAGCAGGCATCTGGTTCACTAAAAGCACGTTGGGGTAAATTAACCGACGATGATTTACAGGAAATCGATGGAAAACTTGAGAAATTCCAAGGTAAGATGCAAGAGAAATATGGTATGGCTAAAGATGAGGCTAAAAAGGAATTCGACAAGTCACACTCTTAGCGTATAACCAATGAAAAAGGCGTCATGTTATATGACGCCTTTTAAAACTCAGACTCGAACGATCTCTGAGATGATGCAAATGTAATTTTCTATTAATCAACAAGATGCTTGACTAAGTTCTGCCATTCAAACTGACTAATCTCGTCTGAAATACCTTAACTGTGAGCTTTACAGTCATCATAGAGCATAGCCATTATGATGATTTATATTGGCTTGCGCACAGCATTATTAACATTATGCCTTTCAATCAGTTGAATAAAAAACTCAATAAAAACTATGGATATAGACAACCTTTAGTTAATTATTTTTGAGGTTTCTGTGAAATCCACAGTTTAATGTGCCCTTGGACGACCACCACACCATTGGTATCATAGGCTTTAACATCGACTAACATATCGCCCACTTGCCACTGCTCTGGTTTTACCTCTGCAACACATAGAATATCACTCGCCGCTTTTGCAGTGTAATCGACCGACATTCCTTTTGGTATCCAGCGCAAATGCGCCGGAATCGATGCTTCAGCCATAGTGCCCATAGCCATTTCTAAACCATTACAAATAGCAATAACATGCACAGTGCCAATATGATTTTGGACTTTTTTACGCTTTTTGATTAAACATTCACAACGGTTTACACGTAAATCGCTTATGTAAGGATGTACTGTGCCAAAATAGGGCGCCATACGCGCTACCATTTTAGAGAATATATGCTTACCAAAAGGGTACGCGGTTACTTTTTGATATAGCGACATGACTTTATTAGATTTAGTTTGGGCCATTGGAAAGACTCTGGTTATTGTGTAAGTAAGTTATCTGGTCGGATGAGGTTAGCATTGTTGTAACCTGCGGTGAAGTCATGATCAATATTTTCCATCGATCATTACACTGGCCACAGGTATAATTTACTTGATTAGACACTTTAAGGATGAATTTTGAAAACTGACTCACTGATATTAAATTATTTTAAAGGTATGGCTATGGGGGCGGCAGATGTTGTCCCTGGCGTGTCTGGCGGCACAATTGCATTTATTACCGGTATTTTAGACCCGCTGTTGGATGGTATTCGCAAAATTAATTTGTCGTTAGTGGGGGTGATTAAACAAAAAGGGATTAAAGGTGCTTTTTTACACATTAACGGTCCTTTTTTATTGTGTGTATTTGGCGGTATTTTAACCAGTGTTTTTACCTTAGCTAAATTAATTTCTTGGCTATTAGCGACGCATCCTATTCCTGTGTGGTCGTTCTTTTTTGGCTTAATTTTGTTTTCTGTGGCTCACATGCTCAAGCAAGTGGATAAATTCACTGTTGTTCGGGTTGTTATGTTTATTGTCGGTGTCGCATTTGCGTGGGCAATCACAGTGTTGCACCCTATTGAAATGCAGGTGAGTTACCTTAACTTCTTTTTCTGTGGTGCCATTGCTATTTGCGCCATGATATTACCAGGCATTTCGGGCAGTTTTATTTTACTGCTCTTAGGGATGTATCCTGCGGTGTTAGCTGCTGCAAAAGGGTTTGATATTGTTTATTTAGCCTGTTTTGCTTTAGGTGCTGTTGCGGGACTATTGAGCTTTAGCCATGTGTTATCGGCATTATTACGTAAATTCCACGATGCGACTTTACTCTTTTTAACTGGGTTGATGTTAGGCACGCTCGGTAAAATCTGGCCATGGAAACAAGTGATTAGCTGGCGTGAAAACTCTAAAGGCGAGTTAGTGCCATTGGTTGAGCAAAATTTATCTCCGTTTCAGTTTGAGCACATTACCGGTGAGTCATCACAAATGATCGTCGCTATAGTGTGTCTGCTGATTGGCATTGGTTTGGTTTGGGGCCTAGAGCGCGTGGGTAATCGAGCGTAAAACTCATTTAACATTTCAATCAGTGGCGTTGAGTTAACGCCTTAAGTTGCATATGAATAAAAAGCAGAACTTAGGTTCTGTTTTTTTATCGCTATTTTTAAGTAAGCTTATGTTGGTGTTATGTTTGATTATGTTTTGCCGCAAATGGTTGTTCGATAATAAGCCAATAACGCACTAGAAGGTGGCTTCGGATGCTATCCAAATGGGCTGCTAAAGGGTCTTGGTTATCTTGATACAATGAGTTTGTTATCAGGTTTTGTTTAGCATGACTAAGTGGCGCATCTTATACTGCGATTGAAAACCGTTTGCTGCGAACAAACTTTAACCGCCCTAATCTTATGTTGCACAAAACCACAAATATCCCTATAAACAATGAACTTAATTTTGTTTTATTCGTATATTTGGTCTAATTACATATGCGTTAACTATGCTATCTTTTTTAATCCCACCTTGGGAATATTACTTTTGCCACAGGAGTGCATAACATGCCAGATATCGATATATTTGTGCCAGAAAAAATCCAGATTGGGATCAGCAGCTGTTTGCTGGGTAACCAAGTTCGTTTTGACGGCGGCCACAAAAACTCCTATTACTGCAGACAAGAAATTGAACCGTTTTTTGAATACACCACAGTGTGTCCTGAAATGGCTATTGGCATGGGTGCACCACGTAAAAGTATTCGCCAAGTGCGAGATGGCGATATTGTCCATATCCGCAGTGCCGATGGCTCGTTAGACGTGACCGATAAATTGAATGAATACTCCCAAGCTAAAGTAGAAGAGTTAGACTACCTTGGTGGTTATATTTTATGTGCTAAATCGCCAACGTGCGGTATGGAAAGGGTAACCGAGTACAAAATTGGCACCAATAATGGAACCAAGACTGGTGTCGGCGTGTTTGCCAAGAAATTAATGGAGCGTTATCCACTACTACCAGTAGAGGAAGAAGGCCGTTTACATGATTTGCCATTAAGAGAGAACTTCTTTACTCGAGTGTTTGCCTATAACGATTGGCGTAAAATGACTCAGTCGGGGTTAACTAAGCACAAGTTAATGCAGTTTCATTCGCGTTATAAGTACTTACTTATGGCACATAGCCCCCAATGGTATCGCGAGCTAGGCCCTATTCTGGCTGATATTCAAGATGTTGAGCAGTCGGCGCAGGTATACTTTGAGGGCTTTATGACCGCGCTTAAAATTATTGCCACCCGTAAAAATCACACCAGTACTTTGCAGCATATTCAGGGCTATTTTAAGAAGAAACTGACGGCAGCCCAGAAAGAAGAATTAAGCGAATCGATTTTAAAATATCGTCAAGGACTATTACCTTTACTGGTTCCTATTACCTTGATCAATCATTATGTGCGTGAGTTTCCGACACCCTATATTGAAGAGCAAGTGTATTTAAATCCGCACCCTGAAGCGTTAAAGCTTCGTTACGCCTATTAGGTCGAGTGTTAATGACTTCTATGAATAGCTTGATGTGGTTCAGGCAAGACTTACGTGTTGCCGATAACCCAGCATTAGCCGCGGCTTGTCAATTTGCCAAGCAACATCAAAGTAAGGTTAGGGCTGTGTATATTGTGACTCCGTCGCAATGGGCGCAGCATGATGTCGCGCCAATACAAATTAACTTTATTCAGCGGCACGTCAATTTATTAGCCCAGTCACTTGCTGCGTTAGGCATACCCTTGGACGTACTGCATCTTGAGTGGTTTAGTGATACTCATGCCGCGTTAAATGATTACCTGCAGCAGCATAATATTGATGCCGTGTTTGCAGGTAGCGAGCCGGAAATTAACGAACGCCGCCGCGACAGTGGCTTAATTGAGCAAGGGTTACCCCTGACGTTAATTGATCAAGACTGTGTGGTGGCAAGTGGGCAAGTACAAAATTTGTCTGGTGATATGTATAAGGTGTTTACCCCATTTTCGAAAAAATGGAAAAGCATTGCCAGTCAAAAAGCGATAGTTCCCCTCGCAGTGCCAGCTCCAGTTGCGGCAGCCTTGCCATCACCTGCCGCTATTGAGTTTACTTGCCCTTCGCGTAACAGCGAACAATGGGCTGCTGGCGAAGGTGCAGCAAAGCGAATACTTGAACAATTTTTAGCAAGTCAGGTTGCAGATTATCAAGCAGAACGAGATTTCCCCGCCCTTGAAGGCACGAGTCGCTTATCACCCTTTTTAGCTATCGGAGTGGTGAGTTCTCGTCAATGTGTTGCGGCAATATTAGCGCGATACCCAGAAGCATTAGTTGATGATACTTGCGCGGCGAAAACCTGGTTAAATGAGCTTATTTGGCGTGAATTTTATCGACATCTGCTCGTGGCATTCCCGCATTTATCAATGGCGCAAAATTTTAATGAGCTGGGTAAAGGGATTGTTTGGCGAAATAATGCTGAGGAGTATACCGCCTGGTGCGATGGGCAGACGGGTTATCCGATTATTGATGCTGCCATGCGCCAATTAAATCAAACGGGTTGGATGCATAACCGCTTACGTATGGTGGTCGCTAGTTTTTTAACCAAGCACTTATTGGTCGATTGGCGCTGGGGTGAACGTTACTTTAGACAGCAATTGATTGATGGAGACTTAGCTGCCAATAATGGTGGTTGGCAATGGTCTGCTGGCACCGGATGCGATGCGCAGCCTTATTTTAGGGTATTTAACCCTATGACCCAAAGTAGTAAGTTTGACCCTGATGGCAGTTTTATTAAACGTTACGTTCCAGAGGTTGCCCGCTGGTCGTTAAAAGATATCCATGAACCTAAAACGGTTAACGTTAATGACTTATTTGCCTCACCACAAGGCGACAGTTATCCAAAACCTATTGTGGAACACAAGATGGCCCGCCTCCGGGCAATAGAAGTGTTAAGTGCGTTAAAGCGTGGTTAATCCTATTTATTGTCACTACTGACGAGCTATTGAGTTGATTAACTTGACTGCTTAAGTTCGCAAATCGGTGAATACAGTTTAAGGCCGCTATTATCTCTTATGATAATAGCGGCCTTTTTTTGGGCTTAGATCACACTATGGGCTTGGCTAAACGGTCGATTGCTCAGTATTGATTGAAGCGGTTCAATTAACGGCATAGAATGACTTATTAAAGATTTAAAATTTATGCATGTTTAAATCTTATTGCTGTTATGCCACTAAGTGAGTGAACTGTTTATGTTAAATATTGATGATCCTGCGGAAACTGATAACACTCCTGCTATATGGCGTTTAGGCTTTAGACCATTTTTTTTGGGTGGGGCGAGTATTGCGGCCTTATATATTCCATTGTGGTTAATGGGTTGGTTTACGCCACAATTTAGCCTATTTAACAGTGAATTTTGGGCTAACGTGGTGCCGTTATGGTGGCATCCGCACGAAATGTTATTCGGCTTTGCCATGGCGATAGTATGTGGTTTTTTACTCACAGCCGTTCAAGCGTGGACTAACCAACCGACCATTAAAGGGCGTGCATTAATGATCACCTTTGGGTGTTGGTTTATTGCTCGCTTGATGTTGCTGTTGCCAATGAATATTCCTTTATTTTTACCGGCAATATTCGACAGCTTATTTTTAGGCTTGAGCGCTTATGCATTGTGGCGTTGTATTTATCCCGTTAAGCAATGGCGAAATATTGGGTTTCCGCTGCTATTGCTGGTGGCCTTGGTGGTCAACTTAGTCAGTTACTATGCTCTGTCTGAACGTAACTTCTCGTTATCAACTCAATTATGGCAAGGGATGATTTGGTGGTTCGCCATGGTGATCACTATAGTCGGTGGCCGCGTGATCCCATTTTTTACCGCAATGAGAATTAAACAACCCAAACCCGATCCCATTATCGCACTCGAGAACACGTTAATATTGGCAATGGGTTTACTGTTTATTCAAGCCATCACTCATTGGCTTCCTAAGGGGGCAGAGCAACTGCTGCTTGTTGTTGCAGGCATATTACATTTACTCCGTTTTGCCCGATGGCAAGCACATAAAACTCTAAAAGAGCCGATGTTATGGTCGTTACATATATCGTATTTTTCGTTGCCTATCACACTGTTATTAATGGCTGTAAATATTGATAACGAATATGCCTATCGTACCTTGCTGCATCTGTTTGCCATTGGCGGGATCGCTTCATTATGTTTATCAATGATTTCAAGAGTTTCACTTGGGCATACTAGTCGTAATATTTACCAAGGACCTAACATGACCTGGGCATTTTTATGTGTGCCGCTTGCTGCACTGTTACGTGCCGTTATGCCTTTGTTGATGCCTGAATACACGCAAATTTGGTTATGGGCAGCAGGGGCTTGTTGGTTTATGGGCTTTGGATTATTTGTGTGGTTTTACGCGCCGATATTAATGCGACCGCGTCTTGATGGTCGTCCGGGATAATCTGGCCACTGTATCTTTTATATCAAGTTATTTAAGTAATAACCCGGCTAGGTAGTTAAACAGACGGTGTCATAACCAGTGAACCCATTTATAGATAAGCAGTACTTTATGCTTAGTTCTCAAAGATTAATTAACGTGATGAATAAACAAAGGTTAGCAATATGATGGATCTACTTATCGAGGTGATAATGAAGGCTACGCAGCCGATGCGAAGCAAGATAGGCTTAAGTGTTATTCTTGGGGCAATAGCTCTGTTGAGTCTAACCTCTTGGTCGCTCAAAGGTGCTGAGGTGGATCCTAATCAACTAAAGTTTCCACAGCAATATGACTCTTGGCAAGCAACAGAAGACCAAGTTGAGCGAGACGATATACTGGCGCAATATCCTGCCAATATCATTTTATGGGCTGGTTCATCATTTGCCAAAGAATATCATAGCCCTCGCGGGCATCAGTTTGCTGTAGCTGACGTGACACATACCTTGCGTACTGGTGTTGCAATAGCTGAAGGTGACAAAGGTTTATCTGCCAGTTGCTGGACCTGTAAAACACCCGATGCCCCTAGATTGATTAAAGAAATGGGTATTCAAGGTTTTTCAGGTGCCAATTTTGTCGATTTAGGCCGTGAAATCAAATCCGTTGTTTACTGCAGTGATTGTCATCTTGATGGCAGTGCTAAACTCGCATTACCTCGACCTCATGCACAAGATGCGATGGCAAAAATTAAACTGCCTTTTGATAAGCAAAACCACACAATGCAAGGGGCACAGGTTTGTGGTCAATGTCATGTGAGTTATTATTTCCAGCCTGAAAATAATAACAAGGTTAATATTCCATGGATTTTTGGCAGCACTGCCGATGAAATTGAAAAGTATTACGATACACGTCGCTTTTACGAATGGATCCACCCCATTTCTAAAACCCCAATATTAAAAGCGCGTCATCCAGAGTTTGAACATTGGAGTCGTTCGGCTCACGCTAAGCAAGGCGTGACCTGTATAACCTGTCATATGCCGCCTGCGACCGATGAAAAAGGCGCTACATTTACTGACCATAAGGTTGGTGGTGCATTAGACAATTTTGATCGTAGTTGTGCAAATTGTCATAGCAGTAAAGCGGCCATCACCAAAAAGCTTGATAAAACCAAAGCTACTATTGATGCTAAAGCACGACATGTAGAGTCATTGCTGATTAAGGCGCATTACGAAGCCAAAGCTGCGTGGGATGCGGGGGCTACATGGGCGCAAATGAATGATGCTATTATGGCTATTCGTCATTCACAATGGCGTTGGGATTTTGCCACTGCATCGCATGGTATGTACGCTCATAACCCTAAAGAAGGGATTGAACTACTGGATAAATCGACTGAACAGGTTACTTATGCCCGTAAAGCATTGGCCCGCATATTAAGTCAAATGTCAGTTACTGAAGTTGAGTACCCAGATTATAGTACCAAAGAAAAAGCCCACGCCGCTATTGGCTTTGTTGAAGCCGACGCGATGAAGGCGAAACATGCATTTATTCAACAGGAAGTTGATAAATACTGGCATCCAGTGGCCAAAACAGGTTACTCAGTTTCTGAATAAAACACACTATTACTGACTTTATTAACGCCTAAGCTCTGCTTAGGCGTTTTGCTGTGTGGCTCATTTAACATGTTGATCTACTTTTGCGAGTATGTCGTATCAACCCACATAAGTTTTTATTTGTTTCACGGTCATTAAATGCTTTTATCTGATTGTCATATAAGGCATTGTTATATTTATGTTCCGTGAGTTTTTAGGGTCGCGTGGTAGGAGTCTGTTAATGCAAGGTGCACAATCGATAGTTGATACTCAATCAGTACCATTAAATACGGACAATTCTGCGTCTGTGAGTGGTCATCCGGCTATTGTTGATGCCTTTATTAATATGTATCAACAGCTCAATAAAGATAATTTGTTTCTACTCAGTCAAGTCTATCGCGATGATATTTGCTTTAGAGATCCGATGCATCATGTCCAGGGCATGGAAGCATTAACGCATTATTTTGCCAACATGTATCAAAACGTCACCCACATTGAATTTGATATCAAAGAAGTGGTCATCAGTGCTGATAATCAGCAAGCCGCTTTGTATTGGACCATGAGTTATACACATCCTAAATTAAGTAAAGGCCAGCTAATAAATGTTGAAGGCATGTCGCAACTTAAATTTTCCGATAAGATATTTTCTCATAGAGACTACTTTGACCTAGGACAAATGCTCTATGAGCAAGTGCCTTTTTTAGGAGGTCTCATCGGCTTACTTAAAAATAGGGTGGCGAAGTAATGGCAACTGTTAACGTGAGTTCCAAGGCCGTATTAATTACTGGAGCCAGCTCAGGTATTGGGTTAGCTTTAGCTGAATATTACCTTGAAAAAGGTATTGCTGTAATAGCTTGTGGCCGAAATGCTCAAGCATTAGAGGCGATTACCGGCGCCACACCGCTAGAATTTGATATTACTGATAATGAGCAGGTACAAGCCGCCGCAGCTAAGCTTAAGCAACTATTGCAGCATAATGGTTGGCAGTTACAGCAAGTGGTATTGAATGCCGGAAGCTGCGAATACATTGATGATGCATTGCATTTTGACTCGGCTTTATTTGCGCGAGTGATCAATACCAATGTGGTTGCTATGGGTTATTGTCTAGAACATTTTTTACCGCTTTTAGGCCGTGGCGCTCAGCTGGGGCTGATGAGTTCAAGCGCCACCTATCTGCCGTTTCCGCGTGCCGAAGCCTATGGCGCATCAAAAGCGGCCATTACTTATTTAGGTCGCAGTTTACGAGTTGATCTTGCCAAACATGGGATTGGGGTGAGTGTGATTTGCCCAGGTTTTGTTAAAACCCCCTTAACCGCTAAAAATGACTTTGCTATGCCAATGCAAATCTCGCCTCAGCAAGCCGCTGTGGCCATTTATAACGGTATGCAACGCCAAAAATGTGAGATCCATTTTCCAACCAAATTCACTTGGTTACTTAAATTAGCCTCTTTATTGCCAGAAAAATTATTAGTGTCTTTATTGGCTCCTAAATAGCTTGCTCAAGTCAATCAACAATAAAGTCTTAGTGTCAGGGATTAACGAAATGAAAAATATTGCTGTAATAGGTAGTGGAATTGCAGGCTTAACGAGTGCTCACTTACTCAGCCGGGAACACACGGTAACTGTGTTTGAGGCTAATGATTATATTGGTGGTCATACGGCTACCATAGATGTAGAAGTTGCAGGCCAGCAATACGCAATCGACTCAGGCTTTATTGTGTTTAACGATCGTACTTATCCGCTTTTTGAAACATTAATGGCGCAACTTAAGATTAAATCGATACCCACTGAAATGAGCTTTAGTGTTAACAATGCACTCACGGGGCTTGAATATAATGGCCATAATTTGTGGAGTTTATTTGCCCAGCGCCGTAATTTATTTCGTCCAAGTTTTTACAAGTTTTTAGGCGAGATAGTTCGGTTTAATAATGGTTGTAAAGTGATTTATGAGGCAGATAAATACCCTACGGCTTCACTAGGTGAATATCTTGACCAGCAAGGTTTTTCTGCCTTTTTCTGTGAGCATTACATTTTACCTATGGGCGCCGCTATTTGGTCTGCCAGTATTGATGATATGCGCGGTTTTTCACTGCGATTTTTCATTCGTTTTTTCCAACATCATGGATTATTAAATATTAATGATCGCCCGCAGTGGTATGTACTTGAAGGCGGTTCGCGCAGTTATATTCCTGCTTTAACGGCACCTTTCAAAGATCGCATTCAGCTTAATTCTCCCGTTACAGGTATTAAGCGCAGCGATGATGGCGTATATGTTCAAGTGGCTAAAGGGGAATGGCAGCGTTTTGATGATGTGGTATTGAGTTGCCATAGCGATCAGGCATTAGCGATGTTAACTGATGCTACTCAAGACGAGATTGACGTGTTAGGTGCAATGGAATACCAGAATAATGAAGTGGTATTACATACCGACATTAATCTGCTGCCTAAACGCAAAGCGGCATGGGCAAGCTGGAATTATCGTTTAGATGGTAAAAATCAGCAAGATATTGCCCAGCGTCCTGCCAGTGTGACTTATAACATGAATATTTTGCAGTGTTTACCAGCCAGTGCGCCAACATTCTGTGTCACTCTCAATCAAACGGCGTTAATTGACGAACGTAAAATTTTGCGTAAGTTTAATTATGCTCACCCTGTATTTAATGATGCCAGCATGAAGTCTCAAGCGAAAAGATCGCTTATCAATGGTAAACACAATACCTACTTTGCGGGAGCATACTGGCACAACGGATTTCATGAAGACGGCGTTCGGAGTGCGGTTGAAGTATGCGATCTTTTTGGGATTAGTTTATGAATCAACCCACATCGGTAATGAAACATGATCAATTAAACAGTGGCATTTATTGTGGCAAGGTTAACCATCGCCGTCATACGCCTAAGGTGCACAGTTTCGGTTATAACATTGCGATGATGGCAATTGATTTAGATGAACTGCCAGCATTAACGGCGGTGAGTAAGTTGTTTTCAACAGACAAGTTTACCCCACTTAAATTTAAGCCTAGCGATTATCTCAATGCGCTTGAGCAGCAATTTGGTGAGAAACTTGCGTTAAGCCAAGCTTGTGTAGGCTCTGATGCTGTGGCATTGAAACATCGCGTGTTGGCAACCATTGAGCATTTAGGTGCTACACAAATATGCGATAAAGTGATATTTTCTGGGCAGATACGCCATTTTGGTTTTTATTTTAGTCCGGTCAATTTTTACTTTTGTTATCATCAAGATGAGCTAATCTATATGCTCGCTGAGGTGAGTAATACTCCTTGGAATGAGCGTCATTGTTATCTGGTGGATATTGCCAATACTACTCAAACAGACAAAGTGTTTCATGTGTCGCCTTTTATGAACTTAGATATGCATTACTTGTGGCGTATTACGCCCCCAGCTAAACATTTGAAAGTGACTATTGAAAATAGAAATGCCAATAACGATAAGCTATTTGATGCTGGTTTAGTGTTAAAACGCCAACTGATTACCTCAAGTTCGATACGCCAATTTATGTTGGGTTACCCATTGATGACGCTCAAAATTATGTTGGGTATTTATTGGCAAGCTATGAAGTTATTTATTAAACGGATCCCATTTGTTGGCAAGCAGACCGTTAAGTTGAATTAATCATTATTGAAAAATGTAAACCAAATAAGTGGTTATCACGTATTACAGTTGCATTACGCCAATAAAGCGATCGAATAAGACAGTGTATGAACTGGAGAAATGACATGGAAAATATGGTGACAGAAAGTAGCATGACTCAAGCGAGTTTATCTGACAGCCTGGCAAGGAAAGTTCTTCTTCGCGCATTAGCGCATCTTGCTGAAGGTCATTTAACGATTGTTGATGGTAATCAAACTTCAGAATTTGGCGATCCTAAAAGCGATGTGCACGCCACAATGCAGGTTCAGCATGCTAACTTTTATCGTCAAGTGGTGTTTGGCGGTTCAATTGGCGCTGGTGAAGCTTATATTCAAGGCCATTGGTGTAGCCCTGATTTGACCAAAGTGGTGCAGATTTTTGCTAAAAACTTAGCCTTGCTAGACAATATAGAGCGTTATTTTTCATGGTTGAGCAATGGTATCAATCGTATTAAACATGTATTTAATCGTAATTCTGAAACCGGCTCTAAGCGAAATATTCTGGCGCATTACGATTTAGGTAATGACATGTATAAAGAGTTTCTTGACCCAGAAATGATGTATTCAAGTGCACTTTATCCGGCAGATGATAGCAGTCTAAATGAAGCGCAATTACACAAGTTGCACACCATTTGTGAGCGTTTAGATTTAAGTCCAGGCCAAACCTTGCTTGAAGTTGGTACCGGTTGGGGCGCTTTGGCCATTTATGCGGCGAAACATTATGGCGTGCATGTTACGACCACGACCATTTCCGATGCTCAGTACGATTATGCACTAGCGCGAGTGAAGCAAGAAGGGCTTGAAAATAGTATTACCTTATTGAAACAAGATTATCGTTTATTGACGGGTGAATATGACCGAGTCGTATCGATTGAAATGATTGAAGCTGTCGGCCACGAATATTTAGGCGGTTTTTTCGAAAAACTGCAGCATATGCTTAAACCAGACGGGCGCATGCTTATCCAGGCGATTACCATTGCCGACCAACGTTACAATAGCTATCGCAAGAGTGTCGACTTTATACAGCGCTATATATTCCCCGGCGGTTGCTTACCGTCGGTGAGTGAAATGACTCGTCACATCGCCAAGAAAACCGACATGGTCACCTGGTCTATTGATGATATGGGTAAAGACTATGCACGTACTTTAAAGCATTGGCATGAGAATTTTGATGCTGCTTACGACAAAATAAAAGCCTTAAATTATGGTGATGACTTTATTCGTATGTGGAAGTTTTATCTGAGCTACTGCGAAGGTGGTTTTTTAGAACGTACCACAAGTACAGTGCATTTAGTTGCCGTGCGTCCTCAATACCGATCTTAATCAATGATAGTGTTATCTTGCTATTTACATCCCCGGTAATTTATTACCGGGACGTCTCATCCTGTGTGTGAGGTGTTATGTCTTCTTACGGTATTCCGCCAACGTTATTTATCTTAATTAACGCCGTGTGCTTCCAATTAGTTTGGTGGGCGGGAGTACTGGCTCAAAATCAACTCTTATTACTGTCTATTTTATTGATCATTAGTCACTTTTTATTGTCACCATCAGCGCGTCATGATGCATTAGTTATGGGTGTTTGTGGGGCATTTGGCATCGCGGTTGATAGTCTATTGGTGTGGTTTGGCGTATTTGAATTCGCTAATATCCCTTATTGGTTGGGACTATTATGGCTCTATTTTGCACTTTGTTTAGACTACAGCTTATCTGTATTCAGAAAGCTCCCTCTGTGGTTACAGTCAGTATTGGGTGGGGTATTTGGTTGTTTAAGTTATCTTGCTGGCGCTAAATTTGATGCAGTTGAGCTGCCATTGGGAGATGCTTGGAGTGCACTGATATTGGCACTGATCTGGAGTGGCTTATTTCCCGTACTGTTAATAATCAGTAGCAAAAAACTCCCGTATTACAACGGTGGCTCTCGTTTTGGAGAATCCTAGATGAAAACCTTAACCAAGGCTGCTAAATCGCAGCCAAATTGGCAGATACCTCAATCGATGCACTGGTTAGCAGAATTACTCTTTGGTGTGGTGGGCGCAATGGTATTAGCACTTATTGTCATGTTGAGTGTCAGTGATGCTTTTGCTAATGATGGTGACAGTGTTTCACATATTGCGACAACAGCCCCCTTGGTTAAAGCCGACACAGCTGATGTGCCACTGATTGAAGTTGGCACAGCCGATATGAGTCTTCTGTGGCTGGATATCTATAGCGCTAAATTATTTTCCATCGACGGTAAATATCAAGCTAATCGATTTCCAATGACTCTCGACATCCAATATCACCGCGATATTGATGCCAGTGATTTGGTTGATGCGACAATTGAGCAATGGCAACATTTGGGGTTAACTAAAGATAATATTGAGCTTTATCGTCAACAGATAGTCAAAGCATGGCCTGATGTTAAAGAGGGCGATAGACTCACATTTAGAGTTAACACGCCTGAAGATGCAGCATTTTTACTTAATGATAAGCCATATTATCAAGTTAATAACAGCCAGTTCCCTGAAGCTTTTCTCGATATCTGGTTGTCAGAAAAAACCAGTCACCCCGAATTACGTAAACAATTAATTGGAGTCAACTAATGCGCACCAGCCTATTATCCATACCTCAAAAGATATCTTTCTCAGCGCGCGGCATGATTAAAAAGTTTGCTCATGTGTGTTTGTTTAGCGGATTACTTTTAGGTGTGATGTCATGTTCATCAGCCTCGATTGAAGATTATCAACAAACGACGCCTAAGTTAGACTTAGCCACATTTTTTGACGGTAAGCTAACGGCGGCAGGCATAGTACAAGATTTTTCTGGCAAGGTGACGCGTAAATTTACTGTGACTATGGAAGCGCACTGGACCGACACGCCACAAGGTAAGCAAGGTGTGATCAACGAATGGTTTGTTTACGATGATGGCGAAAAACAAACTCGAGTATGGAAAATTACTGACAAAGGTAATGGTATTTACCAAGGCACAGCCAATGATATCTTAGGTATTGCAGAGGGTGAGTCGCGCGGCAGCGCATTACGCTGGCGCTATGATATGCAATTAGCTGTAGATGGCAGTGAGTATCAAGTGCATTTTGATGATTGGATGTTTTTAGTCGATGATCAAACCATTATCAATAAAAGTGACATCATTAAGTTTGGTGTTACCGTAGCTCAGGTCACTTTAGTTATTGCTAAGCAAGCTGATTAAGTAGCGGACCAAGCTATAGGCTGGTGCTTTGCGAACATAAAAAATGGACTCATTAGAGTCCATTTTTTATGTTCGTCATTAAGCTGTATTAGCCTTTAAGCTTAGACGCATCAACATGTTTTTTATCGTAATATTCAAATGGAAACTGATTGCGGATCTGTTGTACTAGGTTATCGCCTATATTGGCCGAAACATGTAAACGCACGTCACCTGACTTTTCCGCTCTAACAGTGCAAGTGAGTTTGTTTGATTTAGCGATTGCACGGCAGTCTCGCTCAAACTTCTCTGGAATTTTGCCTTTATGTCTGTTGAGTTTGCCATCTTTGAAATGCATTTCAAAAAGGGTTAATCCACGGCTACCACTGAAAATCAGTTTGTAGGCCAGAAAAAATAATACTGCAATTATCAGTACTTTGATGATGGTATCAACCATAGTTTGCTCCTTTAAACCGTATATTTATACGATGGCTATTACCCTAAGATACTATGCTACGCTCTGGATGCAATGCTAATTTATTAAAATATATGCGCTAGATCCAAGTTATATTCTATGGTTAAGACCTTATTGATTAATCCAAGATGATTTTGTCATTTGAGTGCTGCCTAAACTAAATTTGCTGTCATTTAACCTAGGGCATAATGGATATCTGAGGGGGTGATCTTTAGGCTGGTTTAGTTATCGAAATGGCTTTATAAACGATGAATATGTGCTACATTTAATGACGATGCAGGTGCATGTAAATGGATGTATAACTTATTTAAGGACTAAATATGTCACTCTCTAATGCTAGTCGTTGGGCCGAAATCTGTGAAATTCAAACATCATTAATGCTTGATTTAGCTGATAAATTCCCGCAGAGACGCGAACAATTGCAACATATTGCTGACGGCTGGCAATGCGTTAAAAAGCAAGCCCAAGGGCAATCGCTAAATGGATTGTCGACCAAATAACTTCTGCTTTATGACCTTTATAATCAGTATCCAATCTTAGTTTATGGTTTTACCATAAAAAAAACCGCATTACGCGGTTTTTTGTTTTTAACACCGGCTGATAACCGTTTAATCGTCAACACTCATGTCACATTGCAACTTGTATATCGTGAGCCACAATGGGCTAGTGATAATACGATAAACAATGATCAGCGCTGTTGCGTAGCAATTAACCCCTAGGGGTTAAAATGCGTAACTAACGCTGGCTAGTACTGTGCCTGAGTTTTTATATAGCCCAGAGCTTACTTTGTAATCACCACTCATGTCGGTGTCTAAATAAGCTAAAGATAAGCCAAAACCAGAGACTTCGGTTGATACGCCCACAGAGTAATCTGAATAGCTGTCAAAACCTTCACCATCATCAATGGCGTCACCAAAGTTGTAGCCATAATGCAGGTCTAAACTCCAGTTTTCGGCAAACTCCCAGCCATAATTGATTTCGGTATAGTGCAGATCAAGATCGCTTCCACCGTAGTCATTCGTATACCAATAGGCTGCTCTGAAACCACTGAAGTCGACGCCTGCGCTAATCTCTAAATAATCCAGATCGCTTTCGCCTGGGTAGTTGTAACGATATAAGGTTAAGTCATAACTGGTATCGTCGTTAAGTTCACCATAGTAACCAGCATACAAGTCTATTTCGACGTCTGGGCCATTGTAATCTGGCTCATCGAAATCGACATTACTGCCCCAAGCACCGACAAAAAAACCACTTTCATGGCTCCAATCGATATTAGCTTGTAGCGCTGGATCCCCAGCGGTTTGTGATATTCCACGGAAACGATAATCGTTGGTTACAGTGACCGCACCAGATACTTCTGCCGTTGCTAACGGAGCCAGAAGAGTAGCTGATAACGTTAATCCGCTTAACAGTGCAATTCGCGTTCTTTTAAATGTTTTCGACACGATATTATCTCCATTTACATAAAATACAGTGACTGATATTGAGCTATCTAGCTACTGCGTATGCCACTTATCAGAAGCAAAACCGTCATGGTTTCGTCTGTACCGCATGGCGGTTAAACGTTACTGTTGTTCAAACATAACGTAGATTTTTTTACAGTGATTAACCACTTCCCATGTGCCGGTAAATCCAGCTGGAATAACAAACTTATCACCCGTACTGACGGTTAAGCGTTGGCCTTGACTGTCAGTGATGATGCTAGTGCCTTCGAGAATGTCGCAATATTCATATTCGCTATAATTAATGTTCCAACTGCCAGACTCACTTTGCCAAATACCGACATTAAATTGCTTACATGGGCTTTCAAAATGATTTTGTACTGACTGTAATGGATTACCTGTTATCAGTTTTTCATTGGCCAAGTGATAAGACTCAACCGCAGTTGATTGGCGACTAAACACGGTAATATCGCTAATGTTTTTGTTCATCGTATTCACTTATTTCATCGTAGGCATTATAAATGCTGAAGGTTCGTTACTGTCGCTTTTAGCTTGTGGCCAGCGAGCCGTAATGGCTTTTCGCTTAGTATAAAAACGTACTCCATCAGGTCCGTGCATATGCAGAGGCCCAAATAGTGAGCGTTTCCACCCCCCAAAACTATGAAATGCCATAGGAACCGGAATGGGCACATTCACTCCGACCATACCCACTTCAACATGGTGACAAAAATGGCGTGCAACTTGGCCGCTTTGAGTGAAAATTGCGGTGCCATTGCCAAATTCATGTTGGTTAATTAACGCCAAGGCTTCGGCATAGGTATCGACTCGCACTATTGCTAATACAGGGCCAAAGATTTCTTGCTGGTAAATGCTCATGTTTGGCGTGACATGATCAAATAAGCACGCACCCAAAAAGTAACCTTGCTGGTGGTCGCTAATGCTGATATCACGGCCATCAACCACTAACGTCGCGCCTTCATTCACGCCAGCATCAACGTAATCACGTACTTTGGCTAAGTGTTGCGCCGAAATTAACGGCCCCATGTCCATTTCCGGCGTCACACCGCTACCCACTTTTAAGGCACTAATTTGTGGCAGTAATGCTTCCACCAATTTGTCAGCCACATCACCAACCGCCAATACGACTGATATCGCCATACAGCGCTCACCGGCACTACCGTATGCAGCTCCCATTAGCGCATTAACGGCTTGATCTAAGTCAGCGTCTGGCATCAATATCATATGATTTTTAGCACCGCCCAACGCCTGTACACGTTTACCGTGAGCAGAAGCTGTACTGTAAATATATTCAGCAATAGGGGTTGAGCCAACAAAGCTGACGGCGTGAATATCAGGGTGAGTTAACAAGGTATCAACCGCTTCTTTATCACCATTGATAACGTTAAATACACCATCAGGTAGACCGGCTTGTTTAAGCAATTCGGCAATAAACATTACTGCACTTGGATCTTTTTCAGATGGCTTCATGATAAAAGCATTACCGCAGGCTATCGCGATAGGGAACATCCACATTGGCACCATCACTGGAAAGTTAAACGGAGAAATACCCGCCACCACCCCTAATGATTGGTTAACTGACCATGAGTCAACGCCGCCACCGACTTGCTGAGTATGTTCGCCTTTGAGCAAATGTGGAATGCCACAAGCAAACTCAACGACCTCTAGCCCTCGGGTGATTTCACCTTTAGCATCATCTAATACTTTGCCGTGTTCAAGAGTGATTAATTGTGCCAATTTATCAACATGTTGCTCGACTAAGGCTTTAAATTTAAATAATACCCGAGCACGGTTGAGTGGGGTGACTTGTGACCAGGTTTGGTAAGCTTTTTTGGCCGCACTAATCGCTAAGCTCACTTCTTCATGACTCGCCAGTGATACTTGGCCACGGGTTTCACCCGTTGCAGGATCATAGATTGTTTGATTACGCTGACTCGCTGGTGTGTGTTGCCCATCGACAAAATGAGTAATGTTAAGCATGAACTGGATCCTTTTAAGCAAAATAGGTATTCAAGAAATGGGTATTTAAAAATGATTAACCAACCGCGTTAATCGCATCGCTTATGTGATTAACCATGTCGTCGATTTGTGATTTTTCTACAATCAATGGCGGTGATAACGCGATGATGTCAGCGGTTGCTCGCACTAAGGCACCTTGCCTAAAGCAGTGATCAAAAATGGCGTAACCTCGCTTACCCACACCTTTATCGCTCGGTGCCAGTTGGATACCTGCCACTAAACCGGTATTGCGAATATCAATGACGTTTGGCAGTCCTTTAAGGCTGTGAACGGCTTGTTCAAAGTAAGCCTCAAGTCCCTTAGCGCGTTCAAATAACTGCTCATCTTCATATATTGATAAAGTTGCAAGTGCTGACGCTGCGGCAACCGGATGGCCTGAATAAGTGTAACCATGGAAGAATTCAATTAACTCATTAGGGCCATTCATACATGTATCGTGAATGGTATTACTGACAAATACAGCGCCCATTGGAATTGCACCGTTATTAATCGCTTTCGCTGTGGTTATCATGTCTGGCGTCACTTGCCAGCGTTCACTGGCAAAAGCAGCACCAACTCGGCCGAAGCCAGTGATCACTTCATCAAAAATAAGCAAAATACCGTGTTTTTGAGTGATTTCACGCAGGCGCGCTAAGTAACCGTCTGGTGGCAGAATAACCCCTGCTGATCCTGACATCGGCTCGACAATGACAGCGGCAATATTTTCCGCGCCATGTAACGTAATCAGTTGCTCAAGCACTTCGGCTTTATCTAAGCCATGTGGAGGTAAACCATGACTGAAAGCATTATTGGCAATGTCGAGAGTGTGAGGCAGGTGATCAACACCTTGCAGTAATTGTTGGCTGAATGTTTTACGGTTATTACTAATGCCACCCACTGAGATGCCACCAAAACCGACACCATGATAGCCAAGCTCACGGCCGATAAAGCGCGTTCGAGATGCCTGACCATTGGCTCTGTGATAACAAAGTGCCATCTTAAGTGCAGTATCAACCGACTCTGAGCCTGAATTGGTAAAAAATACCTTATCTAATCCATCTGGACTGAGCTGACTGAGTTTATGCGCTAATTCAAATGCAAGTGGATGACCCATTTGAAACGACGGCGCATAATCCATTTGGCTAATTTGTTTACTTACCGCTTCTGAGATCTCTTGCCTTCCGTGTCCAGCATTACAACACCATAGACCTGCGGTAGCATCGAGTACTTTATTGCCTTCAATATCGGTGTAATACATTCCTTGTGCCGAAACAAGGAGACGTGGATTGGCTTTAAACTGCTTGTTGGCGGTAAATGGCATCCAAAAGTGCGCCATATTTGGCCAAGATTGTGATGAATCGCTGATTCCATTTTGCTTATATTCGCTCATAAATTGACTCTACATTGATAGCTACAATTATTAGGGATTCATCTTAAACTGATTAAATAATGAGTGACGAATATTCGCTATGCTATGTCAAAAATAATGAACATAAAAGTGTTTTGTGCATTTATTTAAACTAAATGTGCCTATTTTGTAAAATATATTGAAAATTTCTTGCTGTTCAGCATAATCAGGTGACAATATTGATTAACATAAATGTGTCAGTAATCCATTTTAGACGGCACAAATTAGTCTTGGCACCTGCTTTATTTCTTAGTTTTGGTGTTTATCAATCCATTTATTATTTCGAGGTCACAATGAGTACTCCAACAAGTCGTAGCGATTGGGAAGCACTGGCAGCAAGTTTACAAATCAATGGCAGTGCATTTATCAATGGTCAATATCAAAGTGCTGTGTCTGGTGACACTTTCGACTGTATCAGCCCAATTGATGGCAAAGTTCTTGCCAAAGTCGCGAGCTGTGATTTAGCCGATGCAAACCTTGCTGTTGCCAATGCGCGTGAAGTATTCGAAGCGGGTACCTGGGCTAATTTACCACCAGTAAAACGTAAAGAAGTCATGATTAAGTTTGCCGATTTACTTGAAGCTAATGCCGATGAAATGGCGTTACTCGAAACCCTAGATATGGGGAAGCCCATTCAGCATTCTAAAGGGGTTGATGTTGTCGGTGCTGCCCGTGCTATCCGTTGGTCTGGTGAGGCAATCGATAAAATTTATGATGAAATAGCGCCAACAGCCCATAACGAAATTGGCATGATCACCCGTGAAGCCGTTGGTGTGGTTGCCGCGATTGTACCGTGGAACTTCCCGATGATTATGGCGTGCTGGAAGCTAGGGCCATCATTAGCGACAGGTAATAGTGTGATTTTAAAGCCATCAGAAAAATCACCATTAACCGCTATTCGTATGGCCCAGTTAGCCATTGAAGCGGGTATTCCTGCCGGCGTATTAAACGTATTGCCTGGTTTTGGTCATACAGTGGGTAAAGCGCTGGCGTTGCACATGGACATTGATACTTTGGTATTTACCGGTTCAACAAAAATTGCCAAACAGTTAATGATTTATGCGGGTGAGTCGAACATGAAGCGGGTATGGTTGGAAGCTGGTGGTAAGAGCCCAAACATTGTGTTTAACGATGCACCAGATTTGAAAGCGGCAGCAGAAGCCGCTGCGGTAGCGATTGCGTTTAACCAAGGCGAAGTGTGTACTGCTGGTTCTCGCTTATTGGTTGAGTCAGGCGTTAAAGATGAGTTAATCAAGTTGATAGTTGAACAAATGCAGGGCTGGCAACCAGGGCATCCACTTGATCCTAAAACCACTTGTGGTGCTATGGTCGATCAACAACAGCTCACTAATGTATTGAACTATATTAAAAGCGGCAGCGAACAAGGTGCTACCTTAGTTGATGGCGGCAAACAAGTGATGGAAGAAACCGGCGGCATGTTTGTGCAACCGACTATTTTCAGTAATGTTAAAAATGACATGAAAATTGCCAGTGAAGAGATTTTTGGTCCTGTGTTATCGGTTATTGAATTTGATGGCATGGAAGAAGCCATTAAGATTGCCAACGACACTATCTATGGCCTAGCTGCTGGTGTGTGGACCTCAAACTTAAGTAAAGCCCATAAAACGGCTAAAGCGCTGCGCAGCGGTATGGTGTGGATAAACCATTATGACGGTGGTGACATGACGGCTCCATTTGGGGGTTATAAGCAGTCTGGTAATGGCCGCGACAAGTCATTACATGCGTTTGATAAGTACACTGAACTTAAAGCGACTTGGATTGCTCTATAGTCACTAAGGTTTTAGATTTGAAAAGCCCTTTATTTGCTAATAAAGGGCTTATTTATTAGTAGGTATTCAAGCTAAAGAATGTGATTACTCGCCCTAAACCACAGTGTATAAATGATTCAAAATTAGTCAGATGATAAATTGATTGCAGGATGATCTCACGGTTTATTTATGATTAACATATCAGCATAGATGCAAAAGCATATTGCTAAAAGTAACACCTTTCCAGCCCCCCTTATGTGGTGAGTACTGCCGCCAAATATGCTTCATCCAGCGACTATTGTCCTAGTAATTCCCGTCAAATTTCTCAGTTCTCATTGTTATTTAGTTACCTTTGTATTTCTTATTTACTCTTTATTTAACACTAGCTTTAAGTATTAACTATCAATTTTTATGTAAAACTTTAGTTTTATTGTTGGTTGATAAATATGATTTTTAGCATTTCAAATCAATTATTTAAATTGATATGTTGGCAAGATGTTGGTAATAATATTTGCTGGTTATATCCTTTTAGCTGTTGATGGCGACATTCAGCTAATCACAATTTTGCTAGTTGATATTATTTGAGGTGACTCATGTTTAACAATCTAAAGCTCGGTGCAAAAATCAGTGGCGGTTTTGGTTTGGTGCTCATACTACTTGCAATTGTTGTGGTGACTAGCATTAGCGCACTTAACTCATCTGGTTCGAGTTTTCTTCATTATAAATCACTAGCACAAGACACGAATATCGCCGGAAGACTTCAGGCCAATATGTTATTGGTGCGTATTAAGGTGAAAGATTATCTCATCAGTCCGATGAAGATTTAGTCGAGTACAACAGTGATGTGACCAAAATGAAAACTTACCTTGAGGAAGCGAAAAAGCAAATCAAGGCGCCTGAGCGAGCTGCACAGATTACCTTTGTTGAAGAATCATTTCGCACTTACCAACAATCATTTGAGCAGGTTGTTGAGTTGATTCGACAAAGACATAAAATCAATGACACTCAGCTGGTACCAAGCGGAGAGAGAATGCTTGCCACCATAGAAAGTCTCATTCAATCGTCAAATGATAATGAAGATAATCAAGCGGTTTATTATGCCAGTTATGTTAAAGACACCCTGCTAATGGGGCGTTTATTTATGGTGAAGTATTTGCAAACTAATCAAGAAAGTGATTTTGGCTTAGCCCTTGAGAAAATGACTAATCAGATGGCAACTAAGCTCGATCAACTCGATAAAAATCTTAATCAAAGCGAGCAAAGAAGTTTAATGCTCGAGTTTGAAAAAAACCATAAAATTTACTTAGCATCAATGAATCAGGTACATGATTCTATTGTCAGCAGAAATAACTTAATTAAAAATGTTTTAGATGTGCATGGCCCTAAAATCGCTCACGCCACAGAAGACATCAAACTCTCAGTAATGAATGAGCAAAAAGCATTAGGCTCTGAGCTTGATGTCACCATTGCAGACAGTATTCAGTTCACATTGATCATGTCTATTACTGCAATCGTCATAGGGCTCGTTATTGCATATCTTCTTACCATCAGTATTACTCGGCCCATCCAAACCGCTGTTAATGCGGCAAATCAATTGGCTTTAGGCGATTTAACGGTTCGGTTAGAGAGTAGCAGTAAAGATGAAACGGGTATGTTGCTGAACGCTATTCAAGACACGTCTACTAAATTAAAACTGATGCTCACCACAATTAATGCCGCCAGTATTGAGTTAGCATCAGCATCTGAAGAGCTCGCTGTTGTCACAGAACAAACATCCAATGGGATTTCTCGACAAGAGTCTGAAACGGATATGGTTGCCACCGCAATGAATGAAATGGCTGCAACCGTTCATGATGTTGCAGATAGTGCGGCAAAAGCGGCTGATGCCGCTAATCAGGCAAATATTGAATCATTATCAGGTTCACAAGTTGTGGACCAAACAATAAGTTCTATCAATTCTCTGTCATCGAGTGTGAATGATTCCTCAGAGAAATTACACGAAGTGCAAAAAGAAGTCCTAAACATCAGTTCCATTTTAGGTGTTATTCGAAGTATTGCAGAGCAAACTAATTTACTCGCGTTAAATGCTGCTATTGAGGCCGCAAGAGCAGGAGAGCAAGGGCGAGGTTTTGCCGTTGTGGCTGATGAAGTTCGCACTCTTGCTGAGAGAACTCAAAGGTCAACGTCTGAAATCCAGACCATTATTGAACAACTTCAGGCCGGAACAGAAAATGCTGTCTCTGTGATGAGCCAAGGAAAAACACAAGCTGAACATTGTGTAGCGCAAGCCAGTAAAGCCAATACTGCACTAAAATCAATTACGAATGCTGTAAATTTGATCAATGACATGAACATGCAAATAGCCAGCGCCGCAGAAGAACAAAGTTCAGTGGCTGAGAGCATTAACGAGAATATTATTAATGTTAAACGTATCGCCGAAGAAAACTCACAAGCTTCAACTCAAACCCGCAGTTCAAGTGCTGAAATAGCCCGTTTAGCTGAGCAGTTAAACCAGCTAGTGTCACAATTTAAGGTGTAGGATTTCATTTATCCAGCGAACAAAGATATGGATATTGATCGAGCACAATGAGGTTAATTGCTATCAATAGCTGAATGACTTGCTATTGCGTTATGACAGTGCAATATTGTTGTTTTATAAACAAATTGCAGTGAGGTTAATCGTGAATAATCCTTTAGTGACAACTGATTGGTTAGCATTACATCTTGATGATCCTGAGCTTGTGTTACTTGATGCCAGTATGGAAATTGTGCTGGGAAAAGAGCCATTAGTGTACGATGAACTTTTCGTTATCCCTGGCGCGTTATCATGCCAAATGGACAAGCTTTTTTTTGATCATCGATCATCACAAACTCATGCAATGCCAACGGCTGAGCAGTTTACTGATGCTGCGCAGTCATTGGGAATAACCCATAACAGCACAGTAGTGATTTACGACAATCAAGGTATTTATTCTGCCCCGCGAGCGTGGTGGACTTTCAAAACTATGGGTTTTGATAAGGTATTTGTACTCGATGGTGGTTTACCACAATGGCAAGCAGAAGGGCGAGATACCGTCCGCCAATTCTCATCTGCTACTCACTCAGGCGATATCAAAGGTCGTTTGCAACAACACAAAATGTGTGACACTGAGTTTGTGTTAACCCATCTTGGTCATGCCAACGTTGATGTGATTGATGCTCGTGCAGCAGGGCGTTTTAATGGTACCTCACCAGAGCCTAGAGTGGGCATGCGCAGTGGTCATATTCCCGGTTCGCTCAACTTGCCTTTTGCGCAGGTATTAAATGGTTTTAAAATGAAATCGATTCGTGAATTGCATACCATTTTCGCGACCTTAGATACCAGTAATAATGCTCAACGAGTGTTTAGTTGCGGTTCAGGCATTACCGCATGTATTTTGATTTTAGCTTCCTATGTAGCCGGACACCATCAAGCGGTTTTATACGATGGTTCTTGGGCTGTGTGGGGCGGAGATGCAGCTTTACCAATAGAGTAGGGCCAATGTTGCTGTCATTCCGGCATTATTTTTTGAGCCGGAATCCAGCTTTTTTTATGGCCTACGGCCACTAACGTCGTGGTGCTTTGCTTATAGCAGACCAAGAGGAAACCAACGGCTGTTGCCTATTTACTCTTTATAAAAGAATTAGCCCAGCTGCCCTACAACATTTTCGCTTTTTACAAAACAACAGCTGCGAAAAGGTCGCCATTGGGGTTGAGCCAGCCTTTGGCTTAATTTGAGTTCCGCTTCGGCCATCTTATTAATAAATAGTGAAAATACTAACGCTTCCTATGGGAATCTGATGTGAATGGATTCACGAATGTCGTGGTGGCATGGATGCTAAAGAACGACATTCCTCCTCGAAAGCAAGCATCTGATAGACAGGATGTCTGAATACCTTAAAGCACATGGTCAATGATGTTTCCGACATCATTATGACATTTCCAATATCCATATAGGTCAGATGTGCGAGAAAGGCCATGTCAGGCTCACGCATTCTTTTATAAAGAGTCTTCAACGCACTCAATCAAAATGAAACCGGATGGTTAAAGCAGCAACATAATCTAAAAGCTATATAGTCCAACGACCTGCAATGAGAGGTATTTGGCAATAATGTTCAGTTAGAGTCTGATTAATCAATATTATCGAGGAAGTGAAATTATTTACTTGTTGATAATGAACTTGTTGTGCTAATTTTTTGCCAACTGAACATCATGATGGAATATGAATGCGTTATCTACTGCTCGCTATGCTGCTAACCTTAACCGGTTGTGCAAGCAAACAACCTCCTTTCAGCCTTGTTATCGATCCCTTACTTCCCAATACCATTAATTATAACGGTGAAATTAACCCAGACAATGTTGCCGCCTTTGAACAAGGTATAGCAAATAGCTCAACTCAAATCACCTCATTGGTTATTACTAGTGGTGGGGGCGATGTGTTTGCTGGAATACGATTAGGTGAATTGGTATATCGGCATAAATTAAAGGTCACAGTCGATAAAGTCTGTGCGTCATCTTGTGCTAATTATGTTGTAACGGCCAGTGATGATGTGACGATAAAACAAGATGCCCTGTTAGGTTGGCATGGTGGGGCGTTACAACCACTATTATACGGCTCGGAAGACTTAAGTAAGTACAGCAAAACTATGGTTGAATATATTTTGCAGTGGGAACAAGCCGAACGTGTATTTTTTGACAAGGTTAAGGTTAATCAAGCTGTCACAGTATTGGGGATGATGCCAGGCTTAAAAGATAAACGAAACACGCCATTATACAGTTATGATCAGCAGACGTTAAAAGCGTTAGGTTTACATATTACTTTTGAAGACAAGCAAGCAACGCTTTCTAAAACCGGCGAAGAAATAGTACAAATATTTAGCTTAAGCCCTGAAGTGTTAGACACTTTAATGATGCAGCATGCTCAAAGGTTGCAGTAATTATAATTGAGTAGCATATTTCATTTTTTCAGTTAATAAGTGTCATGACATCGAATCTGAATCGAAGCAGACAATTTATATACATTCAGTCAATAGATTTTGAGTCACTTAATCATCGCCATAAAAGCTAATGCATTAAAGGAGATTAAAGTGAATTTAGCCTTATTTGATTTTGATGGCACGATTACGAATGCCGATATGTATAGTAAATTTTTACGTTACTCGACCACAGGTGCTCGATTAATAGTAGGTAATGTGTTGCTCGCTCCTTTTGTGATTATGTATAAATTGGGCATACTTCCTGCGAGTAAAATGCGCCCCATTGCCAGTTTTGTCGCTTTTTATCAAAAAGAACACCATGCGCTTGATGCAATGGGATTGGATTTTACCAAACAAGTTATTCCTCAGTTCATTCGATCTCACGCACTGGATAAAATTCGCTGGCATAAAGATAATGGCGATCATGTTGTTGTGGTATCTGCATCCATTGATATCTATTTAAAGCATTGGTGTAATGAATTAGGAGTGATGTTGATTTGTAGTGAGTTAGCGGTAAACAATGGCAAATTATCTGGCTTTTATACCTCAGGCGATTGTAGTGAAAAAATGAAATCTAAACGGATCTGTGAACGTTTTAATTTAGATCATTATGATTGTGTTTATGCTTACGGCGATACCACTGAAGATTTAGATATGTTGAGTATTGCTGATGAGAAATACATGAATTGGGTAAAGGTTAAAGATTAAATTAGACTCATTTTACAATAAGTCGCTAACGCATTGATGCCCCAAAGTTGGTTAGGCTATGACCTGCGGCCACTAAAGTCGTGGTGCTTCGCCCACACCAGACCAAGAGGAAATCAACGGCTATTCCCTCTTTACTCTTTATAAATGAATTAGCCCAGCCGCCCCGCAACATTTTCGCTATTTACAAAACAACAGCAGCGAAAAGGTCGCAATGGGGATTGAACAAGCTTTTAATTTCATTTGAAACCTGCTTCGGCCTATCTTGTAATAAGGAGTGAAAATGCTAACGCTTCCGATAGGCCATCCCTTCCCCTCGAAAACTAGCTGGCCGTCCATGGTCAGCTCAAGTGATTTTCTTCAACGTCACAAGTTCAGAGTTGAATTTGTACATTTTCAATTAAGCAGACAAATTCATTTATTCCCCTAGGTTTAGGCTATGGCCTGCGGTCACTAACGTCGTGGTGCTTCGCCCACACCAGACCAAGAGGAAATCAACGGCTATTCCCTCTTTACTCTTTATAAATGAATTAGCCCAGCCGCCCCGCAACATTTTCGCGATTTACAAAACAACAGCTGCGAAAAGGTCGCCATGGGGATTGAACCAGCTTTTAACTTCATTTGTAACCGTCTTCGGACTTATTCGAAAATGCTAACGCTTCCGATAGGCCATCCCTGGCCAACGAAAGCTAGCCTGACGTCCTGTCAGGCTCACGCTATTTTCTTCAACGTCCTCAAGTTCAGAGTTGAATCACGCCAATTGCAAGCAAGGTATGCAAATCATTTATGCCCCAAAGCTTGTTACCCTTTAATGAGTAAGCTATCCATTGGCAGGTGATTTTAAGTGTATTCAGCGTGTGCTATCTCATTATTACGATTTAGATGTATTCATTTACTATTGAAAACAGCAAAACTACGTTACTAAATCTGTACTCTCAGAAACATGCATGCTGACTTTATTTATTGAGAAATAGTTACTCAAGTATTGAGGTGCTTTTCTATAGAAACCATTATTTACTGGTTAGATTGTGCTTAACCGAATGAACTGATTTTAGATACAGGTATCAATAAATTTAGCTTAATTAAAGTCAAACAACTCATTAGGTAAGCCTAAAGTCGTAATGTAGATTTATTTCGAAAAATATAATGGATTGATAATATTGCAATTAAACTTTATCGCTTTTTTTAGACGATATTAACGCGTAACCTCAGATTATTTTGGAATATTGAGAGTATTTTATCACTTTACATCAAAGATATAGAGAATGTAGGATGATATAAATCAATAAGCGTTAGCTGTTTAGGATGAACATGAGTGTGATTCAATATTTGATCAATAATATTAAGATTGTCTTAATATTATTAAGTATTTCTTTTCAAGTATGTGCAATTGAAAATATGGATAAACTATTACTAGAAGCTGTACTTGATGAAAATACAAAGCAGATAACACTTCTTCTAGAAAAAGGTGCAAACCCAAATTCAACTGAGGCTCTTTTTAAAAAGAGAACTATCATGGGTTGGGCTGCTCAATACAAATCGACTAAATTACTTAAAATCCTTATCTCTCACGAGGGGGATGTAAATTTATTTAACTCTAAAGATACTTGGTCACCTTCTCCAATATATAACGCTTTAGCGGCTAGTAGATTAGATAATCTAAATTTACTGATCAAGCACGGAGCAAATCCAAATCAAATTGATAACCACCAAAAAACACCTATTATGGCTGCAGTAGTAACTGGTGATTGGCAAGCCACATATATTTTGCTTCAAGCAGGAGCCAATATTGAGTATAAAAATAAATGGGGAGAAACTCCCGTAGATTCAATAGAAAATGCTAGTTTAGGTGCAAATAGCGAGTGGCGTAAGAAGGTATTCGCCTTTTTCTCAAACAAAGGTATAGAGTTAAAGCCAAGAGTTCCGTTGTAAAAACAGCTAACAAGAGACTATTACCCAATAGCTATTACTAAGCTTTAGCATTTGAGGCTGAACATCATTTTTCTGACGATATAAACAACAATTTGGTGTAACAATTTACTCATTCAATACTCGTACAACCCGCGTATACAGGCGTCTTAGAATTAGGGTGAGGGTTCAAATCTCGACCCCCTTCGTCACATAAAGAAATTAATATTTATAATTACTGATCCTTAACATTGAGGAACTCGTTTAAAGAGTTTAATTAGCCCGTGAGCTTTATTATTCTCCCAATAACGTTTACTGAACATGTATTTATAGCCATGAATATAACTTTATTTTGGCAGCTAGAGCTAACACGCTTCTGTCCAAAAATGATTTAGATCCCTTGATTGAAAACGCCCAAATTCAACTCTGAACTTGAGGTCGTTGAAGAAAATGACGTGAGTCCAGACATGGATGTCTGGCTAGCTTTGGAGGGGAAGGGACGCCCCATCTGAAGCGTTAGCATTTTCGAATAAGGCCGAGGCCGATTCCAAATAGAGTTAAAAGCTGGATACATTTCCGTCGCAATTTTTTTGCTGCTGTTGTTTGGTTAGAAAGCGAAAATGTTGCCGGAACGGCAGGGGTGATCCAAGAGGGGATTGCTGTTGATCCCCTTTTGGCCTGTGCAGGGTGGAACCTTGCGATCTTACTTCAAACGAAGTTTGAAAAGTCTGGTGTGGGCGAAGCGCCACGACGTTAGTGGCCGCAGGCCATAAAAAGAACAAAGGTTGACCTTTTTGCCAACCCACAGCAAATCCATCAACCTAAAGCAAATCCTTCATTCTGTGGTACAACATGCCTGCTGCTAACAATGGCGAGCGCAACATTGGGCCGCCAGGGAAAGTCATGTGTTTAATGTCATTAAACACATCAATGCGTTGTGATTGTTGGCTAATTGCTTCAGCTATTAATCTAGCAGCCATATGGGTGGCGTTTACACCATGACCTGCATAGGCTTGGGCGAAGTAGATGTTGGCTGCGTCGGGTAAACGACCGATTTGCGGCATGCGGTTGGCGCCAATGCCCATCATACCACCCCATTCATAATCAATTTTGATGCCTTTTAATTGTGGGAAAACTTTTTCAAGATTAGGCCTTAACTCGGCTTCAATATCTTTTGGGTCTTTACCAGAATAAGTGCATAAACCGCCAAACAATAAACGGCGGTCTGCTGATAAATGGAAGTAATCTAATGCCACGCGCATATCGGCAAATGCCATATTTTGCGGGATGATACTGGCACATTGTTGTTCAGTTAACGGCTCAGTGGCTAATAAGTAGGTGCCTGTGGGGAGTACTTTTCCGCCAAGAAAAGGGCTTAATTTATTGCCGATATAACCATTACCAGCCAATACGAGATAGTTACAAGTCACTTCACCTTCAGCGGTAATTACTTTGGGTTTATTGCCTTTAATGATTTTTTCTGCGGCGCTGTATTCAAATAATTGTGCGCCAAGCTCGCGAGCAACTTTTGCTTCACCCAAGGCTAGATTAAGTGGATGCAAATGTCCGCTGCCCATATCAACTAATGCGCCTTGGTAAAAGTCTGAACCGATAACTTCACCTATTTGCGAACGATCCAGCAGTTTGATTGATTTTTGATAACCTTGGTCTTTTAGATCTTGGTATTCTGCAGCTAAATCATCCATATGTCGTGATTTTACGGCTAAATCGCAATAGCCCATATGCAAGTCGCAATCGATTTTATGATCGGTAATTCGCTGCGTGACGATATCTACCGCTTCAAAACCCATTTGCTGAATGGCTTTTACGCCTTCATCACCAATTTCATTGCGGAATTGAGTCGCGTCATGGCCTATGCCACGGATCAGTTCACCACCATTACGCCCAGATGCGCCCCAACCAATGCGTTTAGCTTCGAGTAATACCACACTGTAACCACGTTGTCTGAGTTCAATAGCGGTATTAATCCCGCTGAATCCACCCCCCACAATACACACATCTGCCGTTATATTTTCGGTCAATTTTGGGTGCTGATAAAGCTCTTTTGCTGTCGCGACATAAAAGGAATCTGGGTACTGTTGGCTATGAATCGGGGAATTACGTGGCATATACTCTCCAAGCTATTGATTGTATTATAATAATAGATTTTAAATAAATAGTTAGATGCAAGGTGACACATCTAGAGTGTGCATTTTATTTAACACTTATTTAGTGTAAAATACAATTGCTTTGATTTAAGTAAGTTATCATGCTTAATTAGTACAGATTTTTGGTAAAGTGTTAATAATCTGCAACACTTAGTCGCAGGCTATCAGTCAAGATTTAATAGGGGAATAAATTTGGATATTGGTACAAGCCTAAAAGCTGTTCGCAAATTGAAAGGGTTATCTCAACGCGAGTTGGCCAAGCGTGCAGGGGTGACCAACAGTACAATTTCAATGATTGAGAAAAACAGTGTCAGTCCTTCGGTGAGTTCACTGAAAAAGGTCTTATCTGGGATCCCGATGTCATTAGTCGATTTCTTCTCAATTGATGACGGTTCTGTTGGAGACCTGAAAGTGGTTTATCGCAGTAATGAGTTGCTCGATATTGGTACTGGTGAATTAGTTTATAAGCTAATTGGCCGAGATTACCCCAACCGAGCAATGTCAGTGATGAGTGAAACATACCCAGTGAATGCTGATACCGGCGCTGAAATGCTGCAGCACAAGGGTGAAGAAGGCGGTATCATTGTCTCTGGTAAACTTGAGCTTACTGTGGGTGAAGAAGTTTTTACTCTTGAAGAAGGTGACAGTTATTATTTTAACAGTGAGCAACCACACCGTTTTCGTAACCCATTTGAGCAAGCTTGTAAGGTTGTAAGTGCAACGACCCCCGCTGATTTTTGATGGTTTATCATTCATTTCTTTCTGCTTATATCGACTGTTTTTGTTCAAGGGAATAGCGCAAGATCATCCATTAATCTAGCTATTCCCACCTATCAAAAGTAAATAATGAGTCTACTTTTTGCTGTTACAGACTCTCCTCCTAGCATGTGATTATTGTTTTGTGTAAAGAATATTAAGCAACAAATTCCCTTTTATTGTGCATTCATCTCCCCATTTTGGCGCATTTTATCGTGATAACTCATCAATGTTGATGAGATGATTTTTTTATACATCTTGGTTGATTTAAAGTTAACGCAATGTATTTAAAGTGTTTTAATTTATTTTTATTAAAAGTTATTTTTATCCTCCGTTATCCTCTTGCCTAGCTAAAAAAATCCGTGTAGTGTGTGAAAAAATGAACACGTAAAACAATAAGTTCATCACATTCTTTGCTAAAGGTGAGATATGTCTCAGTCAGGTATTCCCCTCATAGGGGTAGTAGCGTGCAATCAGCAAATAGGTCTTCATCCATTTAACATAGTGGGCGAAAAATATTTGTTGAGTGTGGTCAATGGCGCAAAAGGTTTTCCCTTAGTTATCCCATCGCTTGGTGTCGATGCGCCTATTGACGCTATTCTTGCTCGTCTTGACGGCATTCTTTTCACTGGCTCACCATCAAATGTTGAACCTCACCACTACCTAGGGCTCCCTAGTGATGAGGGCACTCATCATGATCCCAAGCGTGACGCAATAACCTTACCCATGATAAAAGCTGCGATTGATGCCGGTATTCCGGTATTGGGTATTTGTCGTGGTTTTCAAGAAATGAATGTGGTGTATGGTGGCAGTTTGCATCAAAAGCTACATGAAGTTGGCACGTATATTGAACATCGTGAAGATAAGAAAGCCCCTTTAGATGAACAATATGGTATTTCGCATCAAGTAAATCTTGTCGCTGGCGGGCTTCTTCACGATGCATGGGGCTGTAACACCGCAGAGGTTAACTCTGTTCATACTCAAGGCGTTGATCGTCTTGGTGAGGGGTTACAGCCAGAAGCATTCGCTCCAGACGGATTAGTCGAAGCATTTTCTGTTAAAAATGCTAAAAATTTTGCATTAGGTGTTCAATGGCATCCAGAATGGAAAGTAACTGAAAATGCATTCTATACTGCTATTTTCGAAGCATTCGGACAAGCCTGTAGACATTATGCGGCAACACAAGTGAGATAAAAATGGATAAGTTAATCGCTTTTTTGAAAGACAAAAAAATTACCGAAGTTGAATGTGTTATCAGTGACATGACTGGGATTGCACGTGGCAAGATAGCCCCAGTAGATAAGTTTGTATCAGAAAAAGGCATGCGTTTACCTGAGAGTGTGTTGTTACAAACAGTGACTGGTGATTTCATCGATGATGAGATTTACTATCAACTTCTTGATGATGCCGATATCGATTTTGTTTGTGTGCCAGACGAAAACGCTGTTTTCATGCTGCCATGGACTGTTGAAGCTACCGCTCAGGTTATTCACGATTGTTATGATCGTATGGGCAACCCGATTGAACTGTCACCGCGTAATGTATTGAAGAAAGTACTAAAGCTTTATGAAGATAAAGGCTGGGAACCGGTTATTGCCCCAGAAATGGAATTTTATCTCACCAAACGCTCTGATGACCATGATTTACCGCTTAAGCCACCTATTGGTCGCTCTGGTCGCCCAGAAGCTGGACGTCAGTCTTTCTCTATCGACGCTGCTAACGAATATGATCCTTTGTTCGAAGACATGTATGACTGGTGTGAAGTTCAAGGCCTTGATATTGATACCTTGATCCATGAAGACGGTCCGGCACAAATGGAGATTAACTTCAGCCATGGCAATGCATTGTCATTAGCCGATCAGGTGTTCATTTTTAAGCGTACATTGAAAGAAGCTGCGTTAAAGCATGATGTGTGTGCCACATTTATGGCCAAGCCAGTTACCGATGAACCTGGTAGCGCAATGCACATTCACCAAAGCGTGCTTGATATTAAAACCGGTAAAAACATTTTCACTAAAGAAGATGGTACTCAAAGCAAATTATTCCTCAGTTACATTGCGGGCTTACAACAATACATTCCAGAATTGTTACCGTTAATGGCGCCAAGTGCTAACTCGTTCCGCCGTTTCTTGCCTGGTACATCTGCACCCGTAAACCTTGAATGGGGCGTTGAAAACCGTACTTGTGGCTTACGTATTCCAGAATCATCACCACAAAATCGTCGTATTGAAAACCGTATTCCAGGTGCCGATGCTAACTGTTATCTCGCGATTGCTGCCAGCTTATTATGTGGTTATATCGGTATGGTTGATGATTTAAAACCTTCTACGCCTGTGACCGGCAAGTCAAATGAAAGCCGTACTAATAATGACAACTGCTTACCTTTGACCTTAGAAGAAGCGTTAGTTGCGATGCAAACCAGTGATGCTTGTATTGAGTATCTAGGCCAATCATTTACCACAGGTTTTGTGGCGGTAAAGCAAGCAGAGCTTGAAAACTTTAGACGCGTTGTAAGTTCATGGGAACGTGAGTTCTTATTATTAACCGTGTAATGATAGTTGAGAACGTTAACTTAGATTACTAATGTTTGTGGATAACAACAGGTAGCAAATAGACATTAATTTGTTACCTGTTTGTAAGGATACCAGTATGCCAAACCCATTACCGACAGATGCGATGAGCCAGCAACATGAGCTTGAGCGTCTGCAAACTGCAGATAAACAACATTTTATTCATCCATTCACCGACTCAAAGGGGTTAGCCGAAAAAGGGACTCGGGTGATTGAACGTGCAGATGGCGTCTATTTGTGGGATGTAATGGGACATAAACTGCTCGATGCGATGGCAGGTTTATGGTGTGTCAATGTGGGTTATGGTCGCCAGTCAATCGTTGACGCCGCCAGCCAGCAGATGCAGAAGCTACCTTTTTATAATAGTTTTTTTCAATGCTCTCATCCTCCTGCAATTGAGTTAGCTCAAAAAATTGCTTCTCTGGCTCCAGCGCACATGAATAATGTGTTTTTTACCGGGTCAGGCTCTGAGTCAAATGACACTAATTTGCGCATGGTGCGACGTTATTGGGATTTAAAAGGTAAGCCAAACAAGAAAACCATTATCAGTCGGGTGAATGCTTATCATGGTTCAACGGTTGCAGGGGCCAGTTTAGGTGGTATGTCTGGCATGCATGAACAAGGTGATTTACCTATTCCTGGTGTGGTGCATATTGCGCAACCTTATTGGTATGCAGAGGGCAAAGACTTGTCTGCTGAAGCATTTGGGTTACAAACAGCACAGGCATTAGAAGCCAAAATCATTGAGCTAGGCGAAGACAATGTTGCCGCGTTTATTGCTGAACCTTTTCAGGGCGCGGGTGGAGTGATTATTCCACCTTCAACATATTGGCCTGAAATAAAACGCATTTTAGCCAAATACGATATTTTATTTATTCTTGATGAAGTGATCAGCGGCTTTGGCCGCACCGGAAAGTGGTTTGCAGCAGAGTATTATGATTTGCAGCCAGATCTCATCACTATCGCCAAAGGCATGACTTCGGGTTATGTGCCAATGGGCGGGGTGATTGTGTCAGACAAAGTGGCAGACGTTATTAAGCAAGAATGTGGCGAATTTACCCATGGTTTTACTTATTCCGGTCATCCGGTTGCCGCTGCCGCTGCATTAGAGAATATTCGTATTATTGAGCAAGAAAAATTAGTTGAACGTGTGGCAAATGATAGTTCGCCGTATTTACAGTCGCGCTTACAACAATTGGCCGAACATCCATTAGTGGGTGAGGTTCGCGGCATTGGTTTGGTTGCCGCCATAGAGTTAGTGAAAGATAAAGCATTACGGCAGCGATTTGACGCCAAGGTCGGCGTTGGAACATATTGCCGCGATGCGTGTATCACTCATGGTTTGGTTATGCGTTCGGTCGGCGACACTATGATTATTTCGCCACCATTAACCATTAGCCACGCAGAAATTGACGAGCTAGTGAGTAAAGCAACCCAAGCATTAAATGACACTTATCAACACCTAAATATGCTCAACTAATACATAATTACTGAATGATTATTGCGATATAGTGATTTTTTAACCAATTGCATTTAGCAGATCTAGTAATCGAAAATGTTTTTGATAGTATTCACAGTGAAAGGCGAAAGTGATGTTGCGTTAACCATACCGATGCATAGTTAAGTTGTAGCATTGGATAATTTCTTTCAATAGAAAGAAGATTTTACACGCTGTTAAGATCTAGCGAAAAAAACGAATGTCAGTACCATTCTGACCATTATCCAAAAGGGAGAAAGTATGAAGCTATTAAACAAACTATCCACAGTGGCCTTAATTACAGCAGGTGTGTTTGCTAGCACCGCTATTCAGGCTCAGGAAGTGGTTAAAATGTACAACTGGTCGGATTATATTGCCGAAGATACTTTAGCCAATTTTGAGAAAGAAACCGGTATTCATGTCATTTATGACGTGTTCGACAGCAATGAAGTACTTGAAGCAAAATTACTTTCTGGCCACAGCGGTTATGACATTGTTGTTCCGTCTAATCACTTTTTAGCTAAGCAAATTAAAGCGGGCGCTTTTCAAAAACTTGATCGTGCTAAGTTGACTAATTATGCCAACTTAAAGCCTGATTTAATGAAACAGCTTCAAAAAGCCGATCCTGATAACCAGTATGCAATCCCTTATTTATGGGGCACTAATGGTATCGGATACAATATCGATAAAGTCAAAGCGGTATTAGGTGAAGATGCGCCATTTGATTCTCTAGAGTTAATTTTTAATCCTAAGTACGCAGAAAAAATCGCATCATGTGGTTTTTCGATGTTAGATTCTGCTGATGATATGTTACCTCAAGCGCTGATTTATTTAGGCTTAGATCCTAACAGTAAAAATCCTGATGATTATGAAAAAGCCGCCGAAGTATTGGAAAAAGTACGTCCTTACGTCACGTATTTTCATTCCTCACGCTACATCTCTGATTTAGCGAATGGCGATATTTGTGTCGCGTTTGGTTTCTCTGGTGATGTATTCCAAGCAGCTGCACGTGCAGATGAAGCCGGTAACGGTAATAAGATTGGCTATTCTATTCCAAAAGAAGGCGCCAACTTATGGTTTGATATGTTAGCTATCCCACAAGATGCCACTAACATTGATAACGCCCATAAGCTGATAAACTATTTACTTCGCCCTGAAGTGATTGCACCTATCAGTAACTATGTTGCTTACGCAAATCCTAACGCACCAGCACAAGCATTAGTTGACGAAGCTATCCGTAATGACCCAGCCATTTACCCACCTCAATCGGTAATTGATAAGTTATATATTGGTGATATTCGTCCATTAAAAATTCAACGTGTAGTCACACGTGCTTGGACTAAAGTGAAGTCAGGTCAATAACCTTTCTCGCTCATAACAGGGCGAGTTCCTCGCCCTGTTTTTAAACATATTTATGTATTTATTGGCTAATTTAGCCATCTAACAGATTGTTATGTGTGCCCTGAAACAGACTTTTCTGTTGTGGTATGCACACTCCAAAAAGGCGGAGCAGTATTATGGTAAACACCTCGGGCGTCACCAATAAACCAATCACAAAGACGCAAGATAAAGTACTGCTTAAAATTGAGCGTGTGAGTAAAATTTTCGACGACGTCCGTGCTGTAGACGATGTGTCGTTAACCATTAATCGTGGCGAAATATTTGCGCTGCTGGGTGGTTCAGGTTCTGGTAAGTCAACTTTATTACGTATGTTAGCGGGCTTTGAAAAGCCAAGTGAAGGGCGTATTTTCCTTGATGGTGTCGACATAACTGATATGCCGCCATACGAGCGTCCTATTAATATGATGTTCCAATCATATGCATTATTTCCGCATATGACGGTTGAGCAAAATATCGCTTTTGGATTAAAGCAAGACAAAATGCCCAAGGCTGATATTGCCGTGCGGGTTAAAGAAATGCTTAAACTGGTGCACATGGAGAAGTACGGTAAACGTAAACCGCATCAGTTATCAGGTGGTCAGCGTCAGCGTGTGGCACTCGCTCGTTCGTTAGCGAAACGACCTAAATTATTATTACTTGATGAGCCAATGGGCGCATTAGATAAAAAGCTGCGTACGCAAATGCAGTTAGAAGTGGTCGATATTTTAGAAGCGGTAGGCGTGACTTGTGTGATGGTTACCCACGACCAAGAAGAAGCCATGACCATGGCTGGACGCATTTCTATTATGCATGAAGGGTGGATTGCACAAACTGGCAGCCCAATGGATATTTATGAGTCGCCGGCCAGTCGAATGGTCGCAGAGTTTATTGGTACAGTTAATTTATTTGATGGTGAGATCATCGAAGATGAAGTTGACCATGCAATCATTAAGTCACCAACCTTATCGCAGTTGTTTTATATTGGTCACGGTATTTCAACCAGCCTTGAAAATAAACATGTATTTTTAGCTTTGCGCCCAGAAAAAACCATTATTAGCCGTCAAAAGCCCGAGAGTGATTACAACTGGGCCCATGGTGTAGTGCATGATATTGCTTATCTTGGTGGTTTATCAGTGTATTACATCAAGTTAAAAAACAATCAAATTGTCCAATGCTCAATGATTAATCGTGAACGCCGCGCCGATCATCCTACATGGGAAGAAGAGGTTTACATCAGTTGGGAAGACACCAGCGGGGTTGTATTAAACTCATGAAGAATCCATTGAAAATATTCAAAGGCCGACATCTCACCATGGGGATTCCATACCTATGGTTGTTATTGTTTTTTGCCTTACCGTTCGCCATTGTGCTAAAGATTAGTTTTTCTACTGCTGCGATTGCGATTCCACCTTACGAGGCAACATTTAATTATGTAGATGAGGCACTCAATATATTCGTTAACTTGGGTAACTATTTATTGTTATTGCAAGATTCGATGTATTACATGGCTTATCTGACCTCATTAAAAATGGCTTTCTTTGCCACTATTGGGTGTCTGGTACTCGGTTTTCCAATGGCTTATGCCATTGCCCGTGCTCCAGTAAAGATGCAGGCGGTATTACTGCTGTTGGTCATGTTGCCATCGTGGACTTCATTTTTGATCCGTATTTATGCCTGGATGGGTATTTTAAGCAATAACGGTCTAATTAATAATGCCTTGATGTGGTTAGGGGTTATTTCAGAACCGATACAAATGCTCAATACTAACTTTGCTGTGTACATAGGTATTATTTATGCCTACCTGCCGTTTATGATTTTGCCGCTGTACGCCACTTTGGTTAAATTGGATTTAAGCTTAATTGAAGCGGCATCAGATTTAGGCTCTAGCAGTCTTAATACCTTCTGGAAAATCACTCTACCATTATCAAAGGGCGGTGTTATCGCTGGCTCTATGTTGGTATTTATCCCTGCGGTAGGTGAGTTTGTTATTCCTGAATTACTGGGCGGCCCAGACACATTAATGATTGGTAAGGTGTTGTGGCAAGAGTTCTTTAATAACCGCGACTGGCCTGTAGCGTCATCATTAGCCATTGTGATGTTAGCGTTACTGATTATCCCGATTACCTTGTTCCATCGATATCAGTCACGCAACATGGAGAACGATCTATGAAGAATTTAAGTTTCTCTAAAGTGATGTTGTGGTTTGGATTGATATTTTTATATGCGCCAATGCTTATTTTGGTCATCTATTCATTTAATGAATCAAAATTGGTTACCGTATGGGGAGGTTTTTCACCTAAATGGTATGGCGAACTATTTCAAGATGAGCAAATACTAAATGCCGTTTGGACCAGTTTACGCATCGCCTTTTACAGTTCTACTATGGCGGTGATAATTGGTACGATGGCGGCATTTGTTATGACCCGTTTTAGACGCTCATGGGCTAAGTTAACCCTGTCTAATATGATTACTGCTCCTTTGGTTATGCCAGAAGTCATCACCGGTTTGTCGTTATTATTATTATTTGTACAGATATCAGAAACCTTTGGCTGGCCCACTGAGCGTGGCATGTTTACCGTGTGGATTGCTCACTCTACTTTCTGTGCGGCTTATGTTGCTGTGGTGGTGTCGTCAAGACTGCGTGAACTGGACTTATCAATTGAAGAAGCCGCGATGGATTTAGGTGCAACGCGATTAAAAACCTTCTTTTTGATTACCATACCCATGATCGCCCCCTCTCTTATTGCAGGTTGGTTATTATCGTTCAGTTTGTCATTAGATGATTTAGTGATTGCCAGCTTTACCTCTGGTCCGGGTTCTACAACCTTGCCAATGGTCGTGTTTTCGTCTGTGCGTTTAGGGGTATCACCTAAGATTAACGCGCTAGCGACAATTATTATTTTAGCTGTGTCTTTGGTTGCTTTCCTGTCTTGGTATTTAGCCCGCCGAGCAGAGAAAAAAGCCAAAGCTGCGATGGAATAACATCATTCAATAGACCAAGATTAAAAGCCATACTGACATCAGTATGGCTTTTTTATTCGCTATGTCTGTTACTCAAATGTTTTTACGCTATTTTGATTACGTGGGTGTTTAATATATTCTACAAAGTGTCAAAAATTTCATAGTAAATGCTAGTTTTTGAATTTGCTTAAGTGTAGGATGAATCAGTTGTTTTACGTTTTGAACCTATAAAGGAAGTGCTATGTCCGCCACACCTCATGCTAGTTCATATTATGCCGCGTCGGCTAATGATAAAGTTGAACGCCCTCGCTTAGAATCTATAATTGAAACAGATGTTTGTATCATTGGCGCGGGCTATACCGGGCTGTCTTCTGCGTTACATTTATTAGAAAGCGGCATGAAAGTTGTGGTGCTTGAAGCAGCAAGGATTGGCTGGGGAGCATCCGGTCGAAACGGTGGTCAAATCGTCAATTCTTTTAGTCGCGATATTGATTCTATTGAAGGTGTTGTCGGCAAAGAACAAGCTAAGTTATTTGGTAAAATGGCATTCGAAGGTGGCCAAATTATTCGTGATCGTATTGCCAAATACAACATTGATTGTGATCTAAAAGATGGCGGTGTATTTGCCGCCATGAACGCAAAACAAATGCGTCATTTAGAAGGTCAAAAATCCTTATGGGAAGCGCATGGTCATAACAACCATTTAGAGTTACTCGATCAAAATGGCATACGTAATGTCGTCAATACCGATTTATATGTTGGTGGTTTGCTCGATAAAAGCGGTGGTCATATTCACCCTCTAAACCTTGCTTTAGGCGAGGCTCGTGCGGTTGAATCTCTTGGTGGGCTAATTTTTGAAGATTCTGCTGTTATAAAGGTAGATGACGGTGCCTCACCGATTGTGCATACTGCGCTGGGCCAAGTTAAGTGTAAATACGTGGTAGTTGCAGGTAATGCATATTTAGGTAAGTTACTGCCAGAGCTGCAAGCTAAATCCATGCCGTGTGGCACTCAGGTGATTACCACTGAACCATTGTCTGATGAAATGGCAGCCAGTTTACTGCCACAAGATTATTGCGTAGAAGACTGTAATTATCTATTAGATTATTACCGCCTTACCGGAGATAAACGCCTGGTATTTGGTGGCGGCGTAGTTTACGGCGCACGCGATCCTGCTAACGTTGAAGCCTTAATTATGCCTAAGTTATTGAAGACCTTCCCGCAATTAAAAGGGACTAAGGTGGATTACGCTTGGACAGGTAATTTTTTAATGACCTTGTCGCGTTTGCCGCAAGTGGGACGTATTGGTGACAATATTTATTACTCACAAGGCTGTAGTGGCCATGGGGTTACCTACACTCATTTGGCGGGTAAGCTGATTGCTGAAATGCTTAATGGTCAAGCCACGCGTTTTGATGCTTTTGCCGCATTACCTCATTATCCATTCCCTGGTGGTCATGCTATGCGTGTACCGTTTAGTGCCATAGGCGCTTGGTATTACACCCTTAGAGATAAGTTTGGAATTTAACCTGCTTTACGTACTGGTAGAGAGAGTGCGAGTAGGTTGAGTACAAACGTCAGTTTAGGAGAATATTGTGAAATTAATCGATCTAAGTTTATTACGTCAACAGTGCTACATTAATGGCCAGTGGTGCAATGCCGATAGTGGTAAAACGATTGCCATAGCAAATCCTGGCACGCATGAGGTCATTGGTCATGTTCCTGTGATGGGCAATGCCGAAACACTTGCGGCTATCGACGCTGCAAATGCGGCGCTACCAGCGTGGCGAGCATTAACCGCAAAAGATCGCGGCCAAAAGCTGCGTCGTTGGTTTGAGCTAATGTTGCAACACAGCGATGATTTAGCACTATTGATGACCACAGAACAAGGCAAACCACTTGCCGAAGCTAAAGGTGAAGTGGCTTATGCCGCGTCCTTTATTGAATGGTTTGCAGAAGAAGCTAAGCGTGTGTATGGCGATACTATTCCTGGGCATCAAGCAGATAAACGTATTACGGTTATTAAGCAGCCTGTTGGCGTTACCGCGGCGATTACACCATGGAATTTCCCTGCGGCTATGATTACTCGTAAAGCCGCGCCAGCATTAGCTGCTGGTTGTACTATGGTCGTTAAGCCTGCGCCGCAAACGCCATTTACCGCATTAGCATTAGCCGAGTTAGCTGAGCGCGCTGGTATTCCAGCTGGTGTATTTAGTGTGGTTACCGGTGACTCAATCGCCATAGGTAAGGCCATGTGCGACAGCCCAATAGTGCGTAAGTTATCGTTTACTGGCTCAACACCAGTTGGTATTAAACTGATGGAGCAATGCGCGCCAACACTGAAAAAACTATCACTTGAGCTAGGTGGCAATGCACCGTTTATCGTATTCAATGATGCAGATATTGATGCTGCCGTTGAAGGCGCAATGATTGCCAAATATCGTAATGCGGGTCAAACCTGTGTGTGTGCCAATCGTATTTATGTGCAATCGGGCGTTTACGATGAATTTGCGCAACGTCTCGCTGTCGCGGTGGCTAAGCTTAAAGTGGGACTAGGTACAGAAACGGGTGTAACCACTGGACCATTGATCAACGCCGATGCCGTAGCAAAAGTTCAGCTTCATTTAGATGATGCTGTAGCAAAAGGTGCGCAGATCCTTGCTGGTGGTAAACCTCATGATCTTGGTGGCTATTTCTTCGAACCGACTATTTTAACTGGCGTAACACGCCAGATGTTAGTGGCAACCGAAGAGACTTTTGGTCCTTTGGCTCCATTGTTTAAGTTTGATGATGTTGATGATGTGATCAAGCAAGCAAACGACACTGAGTTTGGTTTAGCGGCGTATTTTTACGGTCGTGATATTTCGTTAGTGTACAAGGTTGCTGAAGCGCTTGAATATGGCATGGTTGGCGTCAACACAGGATTAATCTCGACTGAAGTAGCACCTTTTGGTGGTATTAAATCGTCTGGGTTAGGCCGTGAAGGTTCAAAGTTTGGTATCGAAGAATACCTGGAAATGAAATATATCTGCATGTCAGTTTAAGAGAGTGGGCAATGACTAAAACAAATGATGGACTAATGGCACGTCGCCAAGCGGCAGTGGCTCAAGGTGTAGGACAGATCCACCCAATCTTTACTGAACGAGCGGAAAACGCCACAGTATGGGATGTTGAAGGCCGTGAATATATTGATTTTGCAGGTGGTATCGCCGTACTTAACACCGGCCATTTACACCCTAAAGTTAAAGCAGCAGTGGCAGCGCAGTTAGAGGCGTTCTCACATACTTGTTTTATGGTGCTTGGCTACGAAAGTTACATTGAAGTGTGTGAAAAACTCAATCATCTGGTGCCTGGTGACTTTGCTAAAAAAACCGCGTTGTTCACCAGTGGTTCGGAAGCGGTTGAAAACGCCGTTAAAGTCGCGCGGGCTTATACCAAACGAGCGGGGGTTATTGCATTTACGTCTGGTTACCATGGTCGCACTATTGCTGCCTTGGCATTAACTGGCAAAGTCGCCCCCTACAGTAAAGGCATGGGCTTAATGTCAGCTAACGTGTTTAGAGCTGAATTTCCATGTGAAATGCATGGCGTGTCTGAAGACGATGCTATGGCATCGATTGAGCGCATTTTTAAAAATGATGCTGAGCCTGCTGATATTGCTGCCATCATTTTAGAACCCGTTCAAGGCGAAGGTGGTTTCTACGCTGTGACGCCGTCATTTATGAAACGTCTACGTGAACTCTGTGACGCCCATGGCATTGTATTAATCGCTGATGAAGTGCAAACCGGTGCGGGTCGTACAGGCACGTTTTTTGCGATGGAGCAAATGGGCGTAGCAGCAGATATCACTACCTTTGCTAAGTCAATTGCCGGTGGTTTCCCATTATCAGGCATTACTGGTAAAACCGAAGTGATGGATGCCGTTACTGCAGGTGGTTTGGGCGGCACTTATGGTGGTAGTCCTATTGCTTGTGCTGCGGCATTAGCCGTTATCGAAGTCTTTGAAGAAGAGCAATTGTTGGCCCGTGCCAATCAAGTGGGTAACAAACTCAAATCAGCATTAACCGACATGCAGGCTAAATACCCGCAAATTGCTGATGTTCGAGGCTTAGGTGCAATGATCGCCATTGAGCTGATGGAAGACGGTGAGCCTGCGCCGCAGTATAGTGGCAAAATTTTAGCTGAAGCGCGAAGCCGTGGGCTTATTTTATTGTCATGTGGCACCTACGGTAACGTTATTCGTGTATTAGTTCCGTTAACAGCGCCTGATGCACAAATTGATGCCGGTCTGGCGATTATGGATACCACATTTCAAGCGGTGTTTAAATAACCAGTCTTTTTATGATCTAGAATAAATAAAATCCTGCTTTTGTGGGATTTTTTTTGGATTAAACAAACTTAATTTTTAAAGCTGACTACACTTTATTTATATCTAAAAATCATACTAAAGCAGGAGCCCACTTGAATGAAGGAATTATCCATTAGGTCAAAGTTGTTATGGATCACCTCGACATTATTTATTGTCACAGTAATTTCACTTTCTCTAAGTCTCTGGCTGGGATTAAAAGAAAAAAATGCTGAGTTAGCCACACAAGTAGAGATAGCGCTAAAGCAAGAGATTAACGACAAACTGTCAGCAAGAGCCGGGGAATATGGCGAACGAGTGGCGGGATTTATTAATGAGGCCTATAGGATCCCTTTTTCATTTGCTGGCTTACTTGAGCAAAGCTCAAAAAAAGATCCTTTAAGTCGTGAACGTGTTGAGTTGTCTGTCGCTGCAATACTTCAAAAAAATAGCCAACTGTCATCTATGTACGCGCAATTTGAACCAAATGGTTATGATGGTCTTGATAGTGAATACACTCAAGGTGCACCTCACAGTGTCGTGAGCTCGGGCACCATGGAAATATATTATACTCGCAATGATGATGGCACTGTTGAGCAGAACCAAGTTGATGATGCTGCTGAAAAATATATTACGACGTTAAATGAGTTTGGTATGCGCGAAGCAGAGTGGTACTTATGCGCGAAAGATACTAAGAAGCCTTGTTTAATGGAGCCTTATTTATACGAAATCACCCCAGGTAATACAGCGTTAATGACCTCGCTAACCGTGCCTGTGATTGTTGATAACCAATTTAAAGGTTTAGTTGGTGCAGATATTAATTTGCCGATATTTCAAACCATGATCATGGAATTATCTAAAAGCTTATATGGTGGAGAGGCCAAGGTGACCTTGGTGAGCCAAAAAGGATTTGTGGTCGCTGCCAGTCATTATAAAAAACTTGCTAGACCCTTGAGTGAGTCTGTAGGGCCAGAATTGGCCAAAAAACTGTTGGCGTTAAACAATTCATCGGGGTTTGTTAATGAGCCTAATACTATCGCTGTGGCTTATCCTATTAATATTCCTATCGCCAATGCGACTTGGTCATTGATTATTGAAGCGCCAAAAAGTAACGCATTTATGGCGGTTGATGATATGAACACTGCCATGAATGAGATGGCAACGTCGCTGGGGAGTTTACTGCTAACCATAGGCATCATAGTTACCGCTATTGCTGTATTGATTATCAGTCTGGTGATTAAGAGCATTATTTCGCCGCTTAATATGATCCAAGCTAGGGTCGAGAATCTTGCCAGTGCAGAAGGTGATTTAACCCAATCGATTGAAGTTGAATCTCATGCGGAATTAATTGCCCTTGGTAGTGGTATCAATGCCTTTATTGCGAAATTGCGTTATCTGATCTCCGAACTAAAAGTGCTTGCAGACCGCTCACAGCAAGAAAGTATTAAGTCGGCAGACATCGCTAAGCACACTCGCGAAAGTGTTAATCGTCAATATGGCGAAATTGAAAGTGTGGTTACTGCAGTCAATCAAATGAGTGCTACCGCGCTAGAAGTGGCAAAAGCTTCTGAGCAAACGGCAATGGAAACCGAGTCAATGACTGTCAATGTTAAAGATGGTCAGACGCGTTTAACCCAGGCTATGGTGTTTGTTGAAGGTATGTCGACAGATTCTGAGCAAGCTCAGAAAGCGGTGGGCATGGTGTCGCAAAGTAGCTCCAATATTAGCCGTATTTTAGAGGTGATCAGTTCGATTGCTGAACAAACTAATCTATTAGCACTAAACGCAGCGATTGAGGCGGCTCGTGCCGGAGAACAAGGTAGAGGCTTTGCTGTTGTTGCTGATGAAGTGAGGACTCTAGCGTCTAGAACGCAAAAGTCGACTAATGAAATTAGTACCTTAATTGAATCGTTACAAAAAGAAGTTAAAAATGCTTCGAGTATTATAGATAAAGGCGCTCAAGGTGCACAAAAAGCCGTAGAGCAAACTCAGCTGGCATTGCAGTCGCTTAATGCCATTGTAGAACAAATTAACGAGGTGTCTGGTCAGGTGACGCATATTGCTACCGCCGCAGAGGAGCAGAGTGCGGTAACCGAAGAGGTTAATCGTAATATTACTGGTATTTCGGATTCTGCATCAGAATTGTCACAGCTTGCCGACAGTGCTCAGCAAAGCAGTGACAGTTTAGCCAAGCTAGTGGATGAGCAGCATCAGCAGTTGGCAAAATTACGAACTTAATTCTGTATGCTTTGTGTGAATATGAAAAAAGGTGGCTTATTAGCCACCTTTTTTATTGTTATCCCGCTCAAGGTAGGACATCTGCTAAGATGTCACTCATTGGGTATGGCGACTACGATATGGTTATCACAAATATCATGTTACTAAGATATGATGGTTATTAAGATATGCTGACGAAATATTATGACTGAATTTATTGCGCCACCTTGTGATGGAATTATTGATGTTTTATACCAAGATGAACATCTACTGCTTATCAATAAGCCAACAGGTTTATTGAGTCTTTCGGGGAAAAATCCATTAAATAAGGATTCAGTACACTATCGTTTAGTGCAAGATTACCCTACGGCAACCTTAGTACATCGACTTGATTTTGGTACCTCTGGCATCATGCTGGTGGCATTAAACAAAGTCATCAATGGATTACTAACAAAACAGTTTCAGCAGCGCACTATTACTAAACACTATACCGCTGTACTTTATGGCGATGTAGTTAACGACTTTGGTGATATTAGGTTACCGATAGCCAAAGACAGCGAGCATTTTCCGTTAATGAAAGTGTGTCATCACCATGGCAAGCTCGCTCACAGTCAATACCAGGTAATAAAGCGACATCAAGAGGGGATATCTACCCGAGTGGAATTTACCCCTATCACTGGACGTACACACCAGTTACGTTTGCACAGCCAACAAATCAGTCATCCTATTTTAGGGTGTGACTTGTACTATAATGAACATTCTCAGCAGATGTCGAGTCGCTTGATGTTACACGCTAGTGGATTATCTTTTACTCATCCAGTGACCGAACAAAGGATCGATTATGTTTGTCCAAGTCCCTTTTAATGAGTGAGCTATTTAACCGCTCAACAAACAAACTGATTTTAGCATGATGAAATCTAATGCATAATCAATCTATTATTTATTATTACGCGGGTTAATCAGTATGGTTATGTCTTGGTTAGATGCGCTAGCGTTAAGTGTATTTTTGGTCAGTTGGATCGGTTATACCAGTTTTGCCAAACGTAAAGCGAAAAACACCAACTGTATTGCGCGAGTGATGCATCAGCAGCGCATACATTGGATGTCACAAGTTATAGCCAAAGAAATACGTGTGGCCGAAGCGGCATTGTTGGCTAATTTAGAGCGTAATATTGCATTTTTTGCTTCCACAACCTTACTGATCATTGCGGGGGTATTAACGCTTTTTTCTCAAGTGGAAAAGCTTGAAACTGTTATTGGTTCTATTCCTTTTACCTCATCGCCTAACCATGCCTTGGTGCAAGTCAAACTGGCTCTTTTAGCTGGTATCTTCGTGCTAGCTTTTTTCCAATTTACTTGGTCTATGCGTCAATATGGTTTTGTGAATATCATGATTGGTGCTGCGCCATTAGATAAAACTGGCACCGATAAAAATGCACTCGGTTACGCAAGGCAAATGGCTGTTGTGCAAGATCAAGCAGCACATTCATATAACTATGGCCTACGATCTTATTATTATTCCATGGCCGCATTGTGCTGGTTTATGCATCCTGGGATATTTATTTTGGCCAGTTTATTTGTGGTATACACTTTGTACCAACGCGAATTTAATTCTAAAGCCGTGGTAGCCATTACCGCCGCCCAAGCCTTCCTAGAAAAAAATCCGGCCTATATCCGTCGAGACTAGGGCGGCAATATCAACTTAGCCACTCTCGTGAGATGCTCATGCAAATGAGCAAATGCTATTGTGGCTTGGATATATTCTAAATAACCTCAACGTGGGATAACAAACGCCCTCAAACAGCCCTTTGCCTTGCCAGCAGCGTTGAATGAACCTGCAATAAAGTCGCTATTGACGCGACTATATCGCTTTGTGAATAACATAAATGACAAGTGTGAGAGTGGTTAACTTCTAAGCTTTTGATTCTTATCATCATACCTCTATCCCTTATCCCTAGTTCAGAGTAAATAGGATCAGGTGACTCATCAATCATGGCTGTTTTTATACATGGGTCTATTTAATAGGAAGCGTTTTAGCTGCAATATTGCTGTTATCAAATACTTTATCTCGGTAGTTTATTCTTGCGGCTGGTTTAGGCTGTTAAACAATACTGTTAAGTCGTTTGTTATTATTATTGAAGGCGCTGTTTGTTGGCGTGGTGGTAAGTATGGTGGCATTGTTACACTGTGTTAGCCGCTACAGAGTCTGTAACGCCAGAAACGAAAAAGCCGTAGTAGGTGTTATCCTGCTACGGCTTATCTGAATTGGTGGCCCCTCACAGACTTGAACTGTGGACCTGACGATTATGAGTCGTATGCTCTAACCAACTGAGCTAAGGGGCCGACTTAAGCTAGTCGTCACTAACAAAAGCGTGTGCAGTATACGAAGTTTATTTGTGCTTGTCACCTCTGATGTTGCAAGAATTCTATTGAAATGATTCAACTGGTTATCTGTTAATCAGTACAACTAAATATCCATAACAAGCTTGCAGGTATTTGTCGCACTTTAATGTCAAACAGAGAGGTTGATCGCAGTTACAGCGGATGACTTTTTTGTCACAACGTTACCCCGTGATGACTTGTGCTATTCAGCCTGAATCTCAGTGGTGATTTTTTTGTAAAAGTCCGTCAAAATGACAACTATCCTCATTGCCCCCTCATTGCCAGGTCGTCGGCGCCATTTAGCCAAAAATGCTAACGTTTCCTCTATATCCCAGTGCTGTAGCGCATGTTTAATCCGATTCTGTGAAGGCGGTATGTGTGCTTGGTTTTGTTTTGTTATTTTCTGTGATCGAGTTGACCAATAACGTTTTGATATCAGGGGGTTGTTCACGTTAATAGTACAAATTTCGAGCTGATTTAAAGGTTGAGATTAAGGTCTAAAGTATTTGCAGTATGTTGCGTTTAACTCTGCTAAAAAGGTAGACAAGGTATTATTACGTCAGTCAGTAAACCCATGTACTGCACCATAATAATGTGTTCTTAATAACGAGAATCGTTTTGGCTGCAAGTTACAATTATTTCTATTTTGATCCCAAATGGCTTTAGCTTGAAATCAAGGTAACAACAATACAAGCACAAGTATAAATTGGCAGTCTTAAATAGTTTGGGGCAAATATTTGCATGATATTAGTCGAAATCAACATGCAGGAATGTCTGACCAAAATGCTTATCTTGGCTATGTCGAGGTCATCAAGTTACGGTGCAAAGTCGGCATAACGTTTTAGATGGAGTCTACTAGGACTCTGTTCACATATAGATGACATGAATGGGGATACACACATGTTGCAATCTAATTTGACCGTGCTTGCCGATAAATTAGGCCAACTCCTTGAGCCTTCTCGAGTTCATACCGATTACATACGCCGCGTAGCTTGGGGTACAGATGCTTCTTTTTACCAAAAGCGTCCACAAATGGTCGTCCACACTAAAGATGAAGCTGAGGCGTCAAAAGTATTGGCGCAATGTTATCAGAGTGCGACTCCAGTGACCTTTAGGGCTGCAGGTACAGCGCTTTGTGGTCAGGCTATTTCTGATTCAGTTTTGATGGTTGCAGGCCTTCACTGGAATCGCTTTAAGGTGTTAGAAGCGGGTAAGAAGGTACAAATGCAGCCCGGAGTCATAGGTTCTAGACTGAATAGTGCGCTGGCACCTCTGGGATGGAAATTTGGGCCAGATCCGGCCACCATAGCCTCTGCAATGGCGGGTGGAATTGTATCTAACAACGCTTCTGGGATGAACTGTGGTACGCATCATAACTCTTATCAATTAATCGACTCTGCACGAATCATCTTTGCCGATGGCTCGATTTTAGACACCGCAAATGTGCAAAGTTGTGAAGCATTTAAGCAAAAGCATCCTGAAATGATCAAAGGTATCGAAGCCATTCGTGACGAAATCATGGCTAATCAGGAACTCGTTAACCGTATCAAGCGTAAGTATTCGATTAAAAACGTGACGGGTTTTGGTATGAACTCTTTCGTTGATCATCACGATCCTATCGACATTATTTTACACTTGATGGTTGGCTCTGAAGGTGCCCTAGGGTTCTTATCTGAAATCACCATGAACAGTGTGGTTAAAAACAATTTTTCTGCATCGGCAATGGTGTATTTCGATTCACTTCGTGGAGCTTGTGAGGCCATTGTTGAGCTGCGACGAGATGCCTTCAAAGAAACCAATGCTGCCGAGTTATTAGATAACTTTGCCCTCAAGGCTGTTGCTCAATCTAAGTATCAAACGCCAGACTTTCTAAAACATGTTCACAAAGATGTGACGGCGGTATTATTCGAGACCTTTGGCGACAGCCAGGAGCAGATTGATGCTAACGTTGCTAAAATGTCAGTAATTATGGCTAAGCACGGTTTGTATCGTGATGTCGAGTTCACCCAAGATCCAGCCGTTGTCACTAATATGTGGGCCATTCGTAAAGCCATTTTCCCGCTGGCCGGTTCAATGCGCCCAGTCGGTACGTCTTGTATTATCGAAGATATCGCCTTTCCTATTGAGGTGTTGCCACAAGCCACCATAGATTTACAAAACTTATCTTTTGCCCATGGTTATGATGATGCGGTGATCTATGGTCATGCCCTTGAAGGTAACTATCACGTTATCTTCGCTCAGGACTTCTCTACTAAAGCTGAAGTGGAACGTTTCGAAGGCTTTATGCAAGGAATGGCTGATCTAGTTGTTGGATATGACGGATCGCTTAAAGCTGAACACGGTACAGGCTTTGGCATGGCTGCATTCGTTGAAAAAGAATGGGGGAGCGCGGTCTATGACTTGATGAAGCGAGTTAAGAAAACCCTGGACCCAAACGGTATTTTAAACCCAGGGGTCATCATTAACGATGACCCACTCTGTCACGCAAAAGGCTTTAAGCCTATGCCAAAAGTGCATGATATTGTTGATAAATGCATTGAGTGTGGATTTTGTGAACCGCATTGTGTGGCCCATGGCTTAACCTTGTCTCCACGTCAACGTACTGCTGTTGCGCGTGTCATGAAAACCTTAGAAGCCACAGGTGATGAGCCTGACGTCTTGGCTGACCTAAAGAAGAACTATCCTTACTTTGCCATCGACACCTGCGCTGCAGATGGCCTGTGTAAACTCGGTTGTCCAATGGCAATTGATACCGGTAAATATATGAAAGTATTGCGGGCCGAAGGGGCCAGTAATATGGATAAGAAAATTTCTGATTTTACTGCCGATCGTTTTGGTAGCATGGAATCTGTGGCTCGATTTGCGCTAGGTGCCACTGACATTAGCCGTAAAGTGATTGGCGAATCAGGTATGGGGGTAATCACTAAAATCGTTCGTAAGATTATGCCTAGCATGCCGATCCCATTATGGACTGAAGGTATGCCGACACGGGGCAAAGCTTTACCAACGGCTAAAACCTCTGGTGACATGAAAGCCGTTTATTTCCCTGCATGTTTGAACCGTATGATGGGCACCAGTGCTAAACATGATGATCAGCGCTCTTTGCCTGAAACGATTGTGAGCCTATTCGAAAAGGCTAATATTGAGATGATCCTAGGTGAGAAGACCAAAGGCTTATGTTGTGGTCAGCCTTGGGAGTCTTATGGTCATGACGAAGCGGCTGATCGTAAGTCTGATGAGCTCTCTGTGTGGTTGTTAAAGGCGTCTAACAATGGTGAATATCCAATCTTAGTGGCTACCACTGCCTGTCTTGAGCGGATGCGCCGAGCTTGTGATAGCCGTTTACAGATGTATGGCCCTGAAGAGTTTGCTTTTGAATTCTTGGTTGATCGTCTACACATAAACAAAGTTGTCGATAAAGTGGCTGTTCATCCAACCTGTACCACTCGTAAGCTTGGTATGGCTGGTAAGTTAACTGAGCTTGCCAAACTTTGTGCTACCGAGGTTGTGGTGCCTGAGAAGGTTGGGTGTTGTGGTATGGCGGGTAACCGCGGTATGAATTACCCTGAGCTTAATGAGCATGGTCTTCGTCATTTAAAAGAGGAGACTAAAGATCAAGGTTGTACTCATGGTTACTCAGTATCAGCAACCTGTGATGTTGGGTTAACGACCCACTCAGGTATTCCGTATAAAAATATCTTAACGCTACTCGATAAAGCATCTAGCAAAAAACAGCACTAATACGCTTATATTGATATTGATTAGCCCACGAAATAGCGTGGGCTTTTTTTAGCTTTACGGATGTCATACCCATGTTATTCACTACCTGAACCGTTTATCGAGTGGCAAGCTTGGCAATCTATATAAAAAAACCCAGCATATGCTGGGTTTTTATGGTCTTGCTATAGAGCGTAAACCTTACGTTTACTCGTCTAAGAACGACTTTAAGATTTCTGAGCGAGAAGGGTGACGTAATTTACGTAACGCTTTAGCTTCAATTTGACGAATACGTTCACGTGTTACATCAAACTGCTTGCCCACTTCTTCTAACGTGTGGTCGGTATTCATGTCGATACCAAAACGCATACGCAGTACTTTTGCTTCACGGGCTGTTAGGCCAGCTAGGACTTCGTGTGTAGCGTTCTTTAGACTTTCGCTTGTGGCTGAGTCTAATGGTAGCTCGAGGGTAGTGTCCTCGATAAAATCACCTAAATGCGAATCTTCATCGTCACCGATTGGGGTTTCCATTGAGATTGGCTCTTTAGCGATTTTCAGTACCTTACGAATTTTATCTTCAGGCATCATCATACGTTCTGCCAATTCTTCAGGAGACGGCTCACGGCCCATTTCTTGAAGCATTTGACGCGAAATACGATTCAACTTGTTGATGGTTTCGATCATGTGTACTGGAATACGGATCGTACGCGCTTGGTCAGCGATTGAACGAGTGATTGCCTGACGGATCCACCACGTTGCATAAGTCGAAAACTTGTAACCACGACGGTATTCAAACTTGTCTACCGCTTTCATCAAACCAATGTTACCTTCTTGAATCAAATCCAAGAACTGTAAACCACGGTTGGTGTATTTTTTAGCAATAGAGATAACCAAACGTAAGTTAGCTTCAACCATTTCTTTTTTGGCACGGCGAGCTTTCGCTTCACCGATAGACATACGACGGTTAATGTCTTTGATGCCTGCGATGGTTAAATCTGTTTCAACTTCGATAGCACCTAACTTGGTCACACAACGTGTGACGTCATCAGTGATCATACGCAAACCTTCAGCGTAAGGCTTGGTGCTGGCTTTTTCTTTGTTGAACCAATCTAAGTTTGTTTCGTTGCCAGTGAATGCTTTAATAAAGTTTTTCTTTGGCATTTTAGCTTGTTCAACACACAGTTTAATGACCAAGCGTTCTTGAATTCGAACGCGGTCCATCATGTTGCGCATGCTTTTAACTAAACGGTCAAACTGTTTTGGTACTAAACGGAATTCTTTGAATAATTCACCAATAACAAATAATGAGCCAATCGCTTCAGGGTGGTCACGGCCTTTTGTGGCAATGATCGCTAAGCTTTTTTCGTAGGCTTCTCTAAGTTGAGTGAATTTTTCTTTAGCTTCTTCAGGATCAGGCCCTTTGTTGCCTTCTTCCTCTTCTTCATCGTCGTCATCGTCATCGTCATCATCATCGTCATCTTTTTTAGAGTCCGCTAATTCAGAACCAATGTTGGTTGCGGTAGGGGCGACGTCATCGTCGTCAGGATTGATAAATCCAGAGATAATATCAGACAAGCGCAATTCTTCAGCTTCATACTTATCGAATTGTTCTAAGATCATTGCAATCGCTTGAGGGTACTCACTGACAGAACTCTGTACAGTGTTGATACCTTCTTCGATACGTTTAGCAATAACAATTTCGCCTTCGCGGGTAAGTAGCTCTACCGTGCCCATCTCACGCATATACATGCGCACAGGGTCTGTGGTTCGGCCTAACTCACTTTCTACGGTTGCGAGAGCTGCCGCTGCTTCTTCTGCAGCATCTTCGTCTGTGTTGTCTTCCGACATCATCATGTCATCGGCATCTGGCGCTTCTTCAAAAACGCGGATACCCATGTCATTTATCATCTGGATAATATCTTCAATCTGATCGGAATCGACCATGTCTGCAGGTAAGTGGTCGTTCACTTCTGCATAGGTTAAATAACCTTGCTCTTTACCTTTAGCGAGCAACAGTTTGAGTTGCGACTGCGGAGTGTGATCCATAGATATCATCCAATTTTGGGGAACTGATAAAACGATAGGCCAGTTAGCTATGCTAAGTGGCACGCAAATCGTCAATTATAGCTGTGTGGGCTAACCTTAGCTAGTCCATGGCAATGTTTGTTCGCATATTCTTAACGAATAAGCTGCGAACTACTTCGCTATGCCTTTCATTATAGAAATCAGCTTAGTTAGCTGTATTTTTTCAACTTTCGTTAAAGCCTGTTTCAGGCTTAACTCCTGATATCGTTGTTCAATATATTGGTTGTTTAACCAAATCAGGGTTTGTTTAAACTCTGGCAGTACGTTTTCATCCGCCACTTGATGATCCCATTGGGCTAGCTTAATTAGAGTGCTTTTTTGGTCATGCTCTCTATGCATTTCAAGTAGTTGTGCGCTGTTTAACGTTTGCTCTCGAGTTATATCTAACAAATGATTGAGCAATTCTATGCCGGTCATTTGTAATCGATTTAGTGCTGGCTGCTTTGCCAAACCAAAGCCTAAGCTGGGGGTTTGGACTAGGAGGGCAATGGCCAATCTTAATGGCGTGCCGCGACCTTGTAAGCCTTTAGCATTTAATGGTTTTACTTTTTTTACCGTAAAACCTAATTTTTTCTTTAAATCATCGGCACTGTTCATGCCTAACTTATGGGCTAAATTTTCTAACAATAAATTCTGTAGGACGGTATCTTGTACCTTTTCAATTAGCGCAATGGCTTGCTTGGCTAATGCGCCTTTGTCTGTCCCGTGGTTAGCACTCAATGTGTCAAATAAAAACTCAGGCAGTAACATGGCTTGTTGCATTAAGGCTTCAAAGGCCTCTTTGCCAATTTTGCGTACCATAGTGTCTGGGTCTTCACCTTGCGGCAGAAACATAAACTTGACCTGGTCACCTGGTTTTAACAGTGGTAGTGCTGTTTCTAGTGCGCGCCAGGCGGCTTCTCGGCCGGCGCGATCACCGTCATAACAACAAATCACTTGCTTTGCACTACGCACTAAAAGCTGAAATTGTTCAGCAGTAGTCGAGGTACCTAAGGATGCGACGGCATAATCAACCCCAAACTGGGCGAGGGCGACAACATCCATATATCCTTCAACAATTAATACATGCTGAGGGTCACGGTGCTTTTGTTTTAGCTCATATAAACCATAAAGTTCATTACCCTTATGAAATATGGGCGTTTCTGGAGAATTCAAGTACTTTGGGGTACCGTCACCCAAAACTCTTCCACCAAATCCAACCACACGACCACGACGATCGCGTATTGGGAACATTAATCTGTCGCGAAAACGGTCATAGCGTTTACCGCTATCATTGGCAATTAACATGCCTGCTGTCAGTAATTTATCTTGGGCGGGCACATTTTGCCTGTAACGCCCCAGTAAACCATCCCAACCGTCGGGAGCAAACCCAATGCCGAACTGCTCAACAACTTCAGTCGATAATCCGCGAAACTCAAGATAGTCGATAACTTTCTGTTTGTCTGTGTGCTGCCTCAACTGGCTTTGATAGAAGAGGTTGGCTTCTTCCATCAGTTCGTATAAATCTCGACTTAATCCTTGATCAGGTCTTTTTCCTGTGCCTTGCTCTCGTGGGACTGCAAGACCAAGCTGACCGGCAATTTCTTCAATGGCATCAACAAATTCTAGGCGATCATATTCCATGACAAAATCAATCGCATTGCCATGGGCACCGCAGCCAAAACAGTGGTAAAACTGTTTGTCTCTACTGACGGTAAAAGAGGGTGATTTTTCGCTATGAAAAGGACAACAAGCCGAATGGTTCTTACCGGCTTTTTTCAACGGCACTTTACGATCGATTAGATCGACTATGTCTACTCGAGCTATTAGCTCATTGATAAAATCACGAGGTATCGCCATTGATTGCTGTTGTTCTCGAATTTACTTTATCAACTGATTTAAACAAACAAGCCGTGCAAGTGCACGGCTTATTCAACATTAAAAATTGATTACTTCAATTTAGCGCGGATCATTGTACCAATGGCACTCATATCTGCACGGCCTTGAACTTTAGATTTTAATGCTCCCATTACTTTACCCATATCCGCCATGGTTCCAGCACCAACCTCAATAATTGTTGCATCGATAATCGCTGCAACTTCATCTTCGGTTAGCGGCGTAGGCAAGAAGTTTTCGATTACTCGAATTTCTTCTGCTTCTGCCTCTGCCAACTCCGGACGATTCGCTGCTTCATATTGAGCAATCGAATCGCGGCGTTGTTTAACCATCTTGGTTAATACAGCTATTGTCTGTTCATCAGTCAGTGTTTCGCGGGTATCCACTTCAATCTGTTTGATGGCAGAAAGAGCCATACGAATTGTTCCTAGGCGCACTTTTTCTTTAGCGCGCATAGCATCTTTCATTTGGTCTTTTAGCTGTTCGGTTAAGTTCATAATGAGATTAATATAAACGTACGCGACGTGCGTTTTCGCGAGAAAGCTTCTTAGCTAGACGCTTAACTGCAGCTGCTTTTGCACGCTTACGGGCAGTAGTTGGCTTCTCGTAAAATTCACGAGCACGCACGTCAGCTAGAATACCTGCTTTTTCACAAGAGCGCTTGAAACGACGAAGAGCTACGTCGAATGGTTCGTTTTCACGTACTTTAATAATTGGCATACGCCATCACCCCTTAGGTGTAGTTATGCTGGATGACTAAATCGACTAAACTTTTTTAGTGATTTAACTCAAACCAAAGGCTATTTAAAATGGTGCGGAATTTTACACCGAGCGGTGACCATTTGTAAACCCCCTGACTTGATTTTCTCTTTAGGGAGCGGCTCATCGTGCTATTTTGTGATAGTGAATCAAAATGCGGTCATCTTGGATAACTGCGCCGCATCTGCCTTAGTCTCAGAGCAGTATGGTCTGCGTTAAATAAAGCGCATCATGATTAGCGAAATTATCGTCACCTAATGGTTAAATTGAGCATTAGGTTTGTATAAAACAAGCTTATAACTGGGATTTGTTAACCGAAACTCTTATTCATCGCCCATGTTATTTAATCCTGAAATATTGGAGTATTGACGCAGAGACGGGTAGAATTGGCGGCCTTATTTTAATGAAGACGAGAGATTATGCGCGTTATTGGTATTGAGACATCCTGCGATGAAACTGGGATAGCGGTCTATGATGATAAATTAGGCTTAATGTCACATGTGCTGTATAGCCAAGTTAAATTGCACGCCGACTATGGTGGTGTTGTGCCTGAGCTTGCCTCTCGTGATCATGTTCGTAAAATTGTGCCTTTAATCAAACAGGCCTTAGCGCAAGCTAATTCGAGCTTAAATGATATCGACGGCGTAGCGTACACTAAAGGTCCTGGCCTCATTGGTGCTTTACTTGTAGGAGCCTGTGTAGGGCGATCGTTAGCTTATGCTTGGAACAAACCTGCTGTTGGCGTACATCACATGGAAGGGCATTTACTGGCGCCTATGTTAGAAGATGATGCGCCAGAATTTCCTTTCATAGCCTTGCTAGTCTCTGGTGGTCATTCAATGTTGGTACAAGTTGAAGGCATTGGTCGTTATCAAGTGTTAGGCGAGTCTGTAGATGATGCGGCCGGTGAAGCTTTTGATAAAACAGCCAAGTTAATGGGATTAGATTATCCTGGCGGCCCTCGCTTAGCCAAGTTAGCTCAAAAAGGCTTATCAGTAGGCTATAAGTTTCCGCGCCCAATGACCGATAGACCTGGGTTAGATTTTAGTTTTTCAGGCTTAAAAACATTTACCGCAAACACGATTGCTAAAGAGCCTAACGATCCGCAGACTCGTGCCAATATTGCCCGTGCTTTTGAAGAAGCCGTTGTTGATACTTTAGCGATTAAATGTAAACGAGCTTTAAAGCAGACAGGTTATAAGCGATTAGTGATCGCTGGCGGTGTGAGTGCTAACACTCGTTTACGTGAATCATTAGCCGAAATGATGACTAATCTAGGTGGGCAGGTATATTATCCTCGCGGAGAGTTTTGTACTGATAATGGTGCCATGATTGCTTATGCTGGATTACAGCGCTTACGTGCTGGACACACTGAAGGACTCGCGGTTAAAGGCCAACCAAGGTGGCCTTTGGATACCTTACCTGCAGTCGATTAATCGATGAGTTTATGCGATTGGTAGCTTAGTTTAGTAAGTGATTCTACGATTGCTATTAATGAAAACCTGATACTATTTAGTGTCGGGTTTTTTAATGGATTTTTTTCGTGAGACTTTGCTTTCTTCACCGTGACGTAAACGGCCAATATTGTCTTTGTGACGAATTAAAATTAGCGTTGATAGCATAGCGACAGGAAGGATAAAGCGTTCATCTAACCACCAAGTGTAAAAAGGCGCTAAGGTGGCTGTTGCCATAGCAGCCACAGATGAATAGCGCGTTAACAGCACAAATACAATCCAAGTCAGGATTAGGCAAAGGGCTAAATCTCCACCAATGGGAGCCATTGCACCAAAAGCGGTCGCGACACCTTTACCGCCTTTAAAACCAAAAAAGATTGGCAATATATGCCCTAAGCAGGCGCTGACAGCAATGAAGCCTAATGATGCCGCATCAAGTCCCATTTTATAGCCAAGGTAAGAGGGCGCGGCGCCTTTGAGCATATCAAAAAATAATACTAATACTGCCGAACTGACTCCACCGATGCGAAGCACATTAGTGGCCCCAGGATTGCCGGAACCGCTGGTTCTTGGATCGGGTAAACCTCTTATTTTACAAACCAGTATGGCACTTGAGATCGAACCCGCTAGGTAGGCGGCAATGATCATCAACACGGTGACAGTAACGGCGTTCAAATTGGTTTCCTTACTCTTCTTAGGGTATCATCGCGCATTGATTTGTTGGGCAAGTGATTTTCAGTATCCTCTGAAGCCACCTTTGCGTTAACATTAACCATTTCGTTGATATTAATTGCACAATAGCGCCTATCCTACTGCTTTAACTGATTAGGAAAAAGCTTAAATGTGGATTATTAAGCATATAATCGATAATTAAGTTTGATTAGGATGTTCTTGAAAGTTTTTATGTCGATTAAGGTAGGAATTATATGGATAAAGTACTCATCCGTCAGCTAGCGATAGAGACCATAATTGGTATCTATGAGTGGGAAAAAAAGATCCATCAAACATTACTTATCGATTTAGATATGGCATGGGACAATCGTCTTGCCGCTGCTAGTGATAGTTACGAAAATGCTTTGTGTTATGAAACCGTATCGAATCGTTTAACCGCACTGATCACTGAAAATCCGATTGAGTTGATTGAAACTGTCGCTGAAATGATTGCCCATTGTTTACAACAAGAGTTCAATGTGCCTTGGGTTAAAGTGGTCGTGATGAAGCCCGGGGCAATACCTCATGCGGTTTCTGTTGGTGTTGAGATTGAACGCGGTAACATTTAAGTGTTATTTTATTTTTTCGTTTAGCATTAGGTCAGTCAATGGCACGTATTTACATTAGCTTAGGCACCAATATTTCTCCTGAGCAACATCTTAAAGCCGGTTTGGTTGATTTACAGCAATATTTTGGCCCATTACAATTATCACGCGTATATGAGAGTGAATCGGTTGGCTTCAAAGGCACTAATTTTTTAAACATGGTTGCCGCTGCTGATACCGAATTATCGATTGCACAGGTTGTGGCAACGTTTAAGAAAATTGAGCAAGACAACGGCCGTATCAGAGGCGAGAAAAAATTTAGCCCTAGAAGCCTTGATATTGATTTGCTGCTCTATGACGATGTGATTTGTAATATTCCGGTAGAACTTCCCCGTGGCGAAATTTTGTTTAATGCCTTTGTTTTATGGCCTTTAGCTGAAATTGCCCCTGAGTTACCCCATCCGGTGACCCTACAGACCTATGGTGCGCTTTGGCAAGACTATGACAAGCAACGCCAGCAGTTATGGCCTATTACCTTCGAGTTCCCAGCCGAATTATTACCCGTTAAATATTAATTATTCATCAATAAGTTAATTTCTTACAAAGGAAAGATATGGACACGTTACAAGTTATTTTGCTGGCATTAATCCAAGGGCTGACTGAGTTTTTGCCGATTTCTAGCTCGGCACATTTAATTTTACCGTCGCAAATTTTAGGTTGGGCTGATCAAGGATTATCATTTGATGTTGCGGTAAATACTGGCTCTTTATTTGCGGTAGTGATTTATTTCCGTCATGAGATAGTGGCACTGGCTAAAGCTTGGTTTATCAGTTTAGTCGCTAAGCAACAAACGCAAGAAAGTAAACTCGCTTGGTGGATTATTTTAGCCACGATACCTGCGGTTATTGTTGGCTTTACCGCCAAAGATTTTATAGAAACCCATTTTCGAAATACCTTAGTCATCGCTATCACAACAATCGTGTTTGGTCTGTTGCTGTGGTTGGCCGATAGAATGTCGAAAGCGCAGTTAAACGAATTTCAAATGGGCTGGAAAAAAGCGTTGCTTATTGGTTTAGCTCAGGCGATGGCATTAATCCCTGGGACCTCACGTTCAGGCGCTACCATGACAGCTGCACTGATGTTAGGGCTGACCCGTGAAGCTGCTGCACGATTTTCATTTCTGATGTCTGTGCCGGTAAGTTTTGGTGCAGCGTTACTGGTGACCAAAGACTTAGTGACTAGCCCAGCACCAATCGATTACCAAGCGCTTGGTTTAGGTATTGTTGTATCCTTTGTTGCGGCCTATTTATGTATTCATTTCTTTTTAAAGTTTATTAGCAAAATAGGCATGACACCGTTTGTATTATACCGACTGGTTCTTGGTGCGATATTGCTTGGATTACTCTATCTTTAGGATAAGCCTTTAAGCGACCTTTGTTTGCAAAACGGGTTGGTATCAACCCGTTTTGTTTTATGCTCTTTTAATTAACTATCAGTGTAATTATGACGTTATCTTTATTATGTCCAGTGTGTTCTGCTCCACTCAAGCAACATCAAGCTTCATCGGGATTTTATTGCGACAATAAACATCATTTTGATAAGCATCCTAATGGCTATTGGCCACTACTGAGCAACACTAAGGCTAAGTCTAAGCCACAAGTGGAGTCTCGCCAGCAAATGCGCGGACGACATTTTTTATTAGAGTCAGGTTTGTTTGCACCGCTAATTAAGCAACTCCAAACCGTGTTGTTGGATTTGTGTACCTCACGTGGCGAAACCCAATTACAGCATATCGATTACCAGTGTGCTGATGGCTTCTATTTACGTCAGCTTGTTCCAGCTGTAGCTGAAGCAAATGTGTCATGTGAGCATTGGGGAATTACCGATGCCGAAAATGCTATTTTCGCAGCAGCTAAAGCTGAAACACCAGCTAATTTATTATTGTTAGCATTAAAAAAATTACCCTTTGAAGCGCAATCAATCGACATTGTCACAGTACTTGATTCACCTCTAAAAGGTAAAGAGTGCATTCGAATTTTAAAAGATGATGGACGTATTGTGCTTTTACAGCCGGGTGTTCGCCATTTATGGCAGATAAAACAACAAGTTTATCCCGACTTAGTTGAGAAGCCGCTTCAACTCAATTTACCCAACGATGTTGAAATTGAATCGCAGCAACAAGTCGTATTCGTTCAATCTGTTACTGGTGAGCAGGCATTAACATTACTTGATATGTCGGTCTTTGGATGGCGTGCAAATGATCAGCTAAAGCATCAAGTGAAATCGACTGCGATTGCCGATTTAGAGTTTAATTGGCAAATTATAGTCCTAAAAAAACGTTTATAAATGATCGAAAAGGTAACGAGCGAGAAGGCTGATAAGCGATAATGACAACCATGCGCTGAGAGCGTTAAAGGGCTAGGGCGCTTAGTGGTTAGGCGCTATAAGTGCTAATGCGAGGGTTTGGAATAGATTGCTCTCAAAGGCTAAATGGTTGAAGGCTGTATAGATTAAATCGTAAAAAAATTGCTGTCGAGAAGACGTAGGTGTTTAGATTTTTCGATTGAAACCGCTTGATACCTCATTTTAAATAAGCACAAATAATTAAGGCTTGATGTTGAAATACTACAAAGTAGTGGAATCAACAATCAAGCCCTAATAATCAACCTATTAAATAAGCTAATTTTTAATAGCAGTTCTTACTTTTTGTAAGAAGAAGCCATGTTGTCTAAACGGTCATTAGCACGTTTAGCTTCGGCTTGTGCGTCCATAGAAGCAGCTTTAGCGCCTTTAACATCGGCAGATAGCTTGCTTTGCTCAGACTTTAAAGAACCAACTTCTGCTGATAGTTGATCAACTTTGTTACCTAGGTTTGCTACGCTTTCTTCTAAAGCAGTAGTGTTAGCACAACCACCTAATAAAGCAGTCATCGCAACACCAGCAATCATCAGTACTTTCTTGTTCATGGGTAAATCCCTTAATATATAGGTTGTTAAATAGTGCAACGGCATGTGCCTTTGCAACGGCGTAATTATGTCACAGATTTTTTAATTTGCTATAGGCAAACTTAACATTGTTTAATTAAAATAGCGAAATAAAAGAAAATTGCAAGCTGGCTGGGCAAAAAGCATCATTATTTATCGATTTTATATAAATCTTAGTGATTTATTGCTTATTCTCCGCTAAAAATTGCATTTTTCCGCTTTTTTACATAAAAACCTAAATAGGCGGTTACTGATGTAACCATTAAGGTTCAATTCTTTGTTTTATATAACTATTAACAGTTTCTGAGCGCGTTAGTTGAAGTTGACTTTTAATTTGCGATCCTTGGTAACCCGCGCGAATAATTGATTGCACATCTACGTTGCTGGCCAACTCATAGCAATGTTGTAAAAACTCAGCTTGCGGATAGCTTGCTTGTTCAAATCCAGTTCGTCCTCTTATGTCGCCATGACAACATAATAAAAGCTCTGTTAACCGTTGTGGTTTACGCCAGAAATCACCTTTATCAAACAGTTTAACGATGGTTTCAGCCCTCAGTTCAAAAGCATTATGAATATTCTGATGTTGATCGCTGACCAATAAGGCTAAATCACGGTATTCATTAGGCACGCGTATTCGTTGGCAAAGTGCTTTAATGATGCTTAAGCCTTTTTGGCCGTGACCATGATGTTTCGGCCACTCTTGTTTTGGGGTTAACCCCTTGCCCACATCATGTACTAATGCTGCAAAGCGGACCGCTTTATTACTGCTTAGTAGGCTGGTTTGCTCCAGAACCATCAGCGTATGGACGCCAGTGTCTATTTCTGGGTGCCACTTTGCTGGTTGGGGGACGCCAAATAACGCATCAATTTCTGGAAATAACACAGTTAATGCTTGGCATTGCTTTAAAACGGCGAAAAATATTTGCGGACTTTGGCTGCTTAATGCTTTATCGCATTCCTGCCATACGCGTTCTGGCGTGAGGTGCTCTAATTCTCCACTATTGGCGATATCGGTCATCAACTGTAAGGTTTCAGCTGCAATGGTAAAACCTAAGTGATGAAATCGAGCCGCAAATCGGGCCACTCGCAATACGCGCAAGGGATCTTCAATAAAGGCGTCGGATACATGGCGCAGTACTTTGGCGTGGATATCATCAATGCCATGGTAGGGATCATAGAGTTTACCTTCACTATCTTGTGCAATGGCATTAATGGTTAAATCGCGGCGCAGTAAGTCATCAGCAAGAGTGACATCTTTATTAGCATCGCAGCTGAACCCTTGGTAACCATTACCTGTTTTACGCTCTGTTCTCGCCAGTGCATATTCTTGTTGAGTTTTTGGGTGTAAGAAAACCGGAAAGTCCTTTCCGACTTGCTGATAGCCTTGAGCCAACATTTCGTCAATACTGCTGCCAACGACCACATAGTCTTTGTCGACAACAGTTTGTTTAAGAAGTGTATCGCGCACGGCCCCGCCGACTAAATAAATCTTCATGGCGTACCACAACGTGTAATAATAAGTTGCTTAAATCTTATCAGAGTTAGATTTTTACGGCTAACTTTTGACAAGCTGTTGCACAAGCATTAACGTGAGCCGTCAGTTTCAAATAAGGATTTTTGGTCGAATGTATAAAGCCTTCTATGGATTAAACGATAATCCATTCTCAATTGCGCCTAACCCTCATTATATGTTCTTGAGCGATCGTCATCGCGAAGCGCTGGCACACTTAACTTACGGGTTAGGTGAAACAGGTGGATTTGTATTGTTGACGGGGGAAGTTGGTACCGGGAAAACTACCGTTTCACGTTGTTTATTACAACAAATACCGGAAAATACAGATACGGCATTTATTCTTAATCCATCACTTACCGAGTTAGAGCTTTTGGCGACATTGTGTGATGAGTTGGAAATTAAGTATGGCGAAAATCCGACCTTAAAACAGCTGACCGATCTCATCAGTACTTACTTACTCACTAATCATAAAAATGCCCGTAATACCGTACTGATTATTGATGAGGCGCAGCATTTGCGTTCTGAGGTGTTAGAGCAGTTGCGTTTGCTGACTAACCTTGAAACCAATACCAAAAAACTGTTGCAGGTCATTTTGATTGGCCAACCAGAGTTACAGCAACTGTTAAAACGCCAAGATCTTCGCCAGTTAGCACAGCGGATCACCGCTCGTTACCATCTATTACCATTGAATAAAGATGAAATTGGCTTATATGTTCTGCACCGTTTACAAGTAGCGGGTCGGCACGAGCCTTTATTTACCCGTAAAGCGATAGCCGCGTTACATAAGCACTCTGGCGGTATTCCACGCTTGACTAACTTATTATGTGAACGAGCGCTAATGGCTGGTTATGGTCAAGCTAAGGTGCCGATTGATCACAAGATGGTTAATCAAGCCGCCGTTGAAGTGTTAGGTGATATTGATGCTCCTAGCGATAAGCGTTGGCCATTTGTTGCTGCAACCGCGCTGGTATTGGCATTTGGTTTGTCGTTTTATCTGTTTAATCGCTCGGCTAATGACGATAGCCTTAACTCCAATACAGCATTAGCTAGCAATCAAACGCAGCAGTCTGTTAATCCGCCAGCGTTAGCCACTATTCCTAGTGCCACAAATCAATCTATTACAGCATCGACATCGCAACTACAAACCAGCCCGCCAGTTGTTAACGCGCAGCAACAGATTTTGCGTCAAGCTATGTTACAAAGCAGTAGCATTGATAATGCTTTTGCCGGGTTATTTGGTTTATGGAATAAACAGCCTATCATTGGTTTATCTGCCTGCCAGGCTGCGCAGCAACAAGATTTAGCCTGTTACCAGCAACAAGGTAATTGGTACAGTATTATGCGGTTAAATTATCCTGCTGTGGTGTATTTGCAAGATGCTCAGGCAAATGTGTTTTATGGGGTGATTGTAGAGCGCCAAGTGGAGCAAATTTTATTGCAATTGGGCGAGCAACAATTCTGGGTCAACAAAGATTGGTTTGATCGTCATTTTAGCGGTACCTTCGAAATTCTATGGCAACCAGACGGTGTATTACCCCGTGAAATCGGTCAGTCTTCGAGTTTGGCGCAAGTACAGTGGTTAGAAAATAGCTTAGCGTTAGTCAATAAACGCCGAGCACGCTTACTGACGCAATTCGATGGTGAATTAGAACAGCAATTAATGCAATTTCAGCGTCAGCATGGCCTAAAGCCTGATGGTATTGCTGGCAATCAAACCTTAGTACAACTGAACTTATATTTAAGCCAGCAAGGCCCGCGTTTGAGTGCATCTTCGGAGCGCAGTTAATGTCAATTCTATTAGATGCTGTTAACCGTAAAAAGCAGCAACAAGAAAATATTGTTGATGTTATTTTAACGCCCAGAGCCAATTATTCTCCGCCGCCGAAAATATCAGCCAACACCCGAAAATTCACTCTGCTTGCGTTATCTATTGCGTTTGGTGTTGGTGCGGCTTGGAGCATGAGTTTGTTGCTACATCCTGCAGTGCCTAGTGTGCAAACTGTTGCCTTACCCGTTGAGCGTTACAATGCACAGTTAGCCGTGGCTGATACCGTGGCTGTAGCCCAATCAACCCTATCTGCTGATGCGGTAGCTGCTAATGGATCTCGTGAGCTGCCACGCGGCAATCAGAGTGCCATAGATCAAGGCCATGATGGAGTGCGATTAGCCGGTAAAGTGGCTTTGCCGATTGCGCAACCTCTTGCTCAAAATAGTTATCAATCCTTGGGTACTTTGCAGCGTAATGTTGAGAACACTGCTGCTGAACCTATGGAGTCAGGTTATCAATCGGCATCAGATGTTGAGGCGCGTAATCAGGATTGGGGTCGTAATGACGATGCTCAGGCAATGGCTCAACAAACTGACGATCAACCCCATCAAGTGTCGGGACGCAGTGGGTCTTCTAATCTGACCGATAATGCCGAACCGATTATATTAGGCGCCAATGCTAATCGACGTGGGCAAGCTGAACTAGAATCATTAAGGCTGCAAGTTAATGCTGCGGCTGAAGAGGTCGATTTTGCTTCGGTAAAAGAGCCCTCAATTGATGAGCGCAATAACTTGTTAGCCGCATTTCAAACCGCGCTAAAAGATGTTGAATATGAGCAGTCTGCTAATCAGCAAGTGACGCAGGAAAAGCTCGATCCTATTCCTCGACCTACCAATCTACAAATTCCTAAATATGGTGATTTACCTGCTAGCGTACAGTTACAAGTGCCTGAGTTTAATATTAATGCCCATGTATATTCATCTGAACCAAACAATCGTTGGCTAAATGTCGATGGTGTTGAGTTACAGCAGGGCGATATGATTCAGAACAAGCTTACCATTGTTGAGATAAGGCCTAGGGATATAGTGTTAGAAATTAACGGTGAACAATTTAGAGTGCCGGCTATTTAGATGCTGCTTTAGCACAAGTATTTCAATCTCGGTTTACCATACTTACCTTAACAAACCTATCGCAACTTCGTTATGTCATTCGTTAGCCTCAATCGATAAATAACACTAAGGCGCTTATTGCGCCTTAGTGTTATTGGTTTAATTAACTCGCCATATTAGCCATGAATGTTATTGGCTAAAAACAAGGTTAATCCATAACCGATGCAATAACATAATAGTAATGCTGGTACGTATTTTAAGTAGCTGACAAATGTGAGCTCTTCCACTTTACTCATGGCAATGATGCCTGATGCAGAACCTATGATTAATAACGATCCACCGACACCAACAGAGTAAGTCAGTCCTAACCATTGTGCTGTTGTTAGAACCGGATCGGCTTTTAATAACGCTGCGGTTAATGGCACGTTATCTAACAGGGCAGAACCCACGCCAGTGAAAAAGTTAGAAATACTAGGGTTATACATGCCGTAAACTTCGGTTAATAAATGTAAAGTGCCAATTTCTTTGAGCATGCCAACGAGTAACAAGATACCTAAGAAGAACAATAGAGTATCGAATTCAACCTGACGAATATATTCTAATACTTGAACTTCTTCACTTTTACTTTTATTGGTGCGGCCCACTAAGAACATCACCGATAAGCCGAATAAAAAGGTTAATACCGGCGGAATACCAAACAGCACGTTAAGTACCATGGTTAATACTATGGTAGTAAAGAAAATGACTCCGATGACAATATCAACCGTATTGTAATTTTGCTCGATAGGCGTGGTGCTTACATGTCCTTCGGCTTTAAGTGAAAACAATACTGCTAGGACCATGACGCTAATTCCTGCTGGAATAAACAAGATTAACAATTCTGAGATATGCACTTTACCGGCGAGGAAAATCATCAAGGTAGTCACATCACCCGTGATTAATGCCACCCCACCAGAGTTTACCGCAAAGATAATTAACACTGCCATACGGCGGCGCATTTGCTTATCTAAATTAAAGGTTGTTAGTAAACCTAATGACACCAGAGTGGCAGTGACGTTGTCACAAAAAGTCGACAGTACTAATGAGAATAACCCGACTTGCATCATCAACATTCGCACAGAGACTTGCTGCGGAAATATTTTTTGAACCAATACTTGGATCATGCCTTTAGCATTAAGATAGGCGACAAAAGTCATGGTCGACATTAAAAATAACCATAAGGTAGCAATTTCTAATAAGTTTTCGTTGAGGTTTTCGCCCACGATTTTACTTTTTTCTGGGCTACCAGAAGCTATGAACAAGGTAATCCAAGCTATACAGCCAAGGAATAGGGTGGTTTTTGCTTTATTTATATGGGTAACTTCTTCGAACACGATACTGAGCAATGCAAGTACCGCAAGTGAGATAAGAAAAGTATGTAGCATGACTGCAATTCCAACTTTGTGTTGTAGGTAATCAACATCATTACCATGAATTTTTGCTAACCTAATTTGGCCCTAGCGTTAAGGTTTAATTAAGCTTTCCGTTTGGCGGGGCGATCACATCACACAACGAGGGATTTCGCAACTGAGATCACAGTTATTTTGTCAATAATCGACCAAAGTAGCGTATAAAAAAGCAATACAGTGAAAAGAAATTGGAGTTTGTTAACACAAATGAAAAGAGGATAAATAACGTGGTTATTTATCCTCTTTATTGTTACCAAAAGACTGCTTAGCTTGAGCTGTCTGTTGATTTATTTCATTGCAGCAAAAATACGATCAACAGCGGCCAGAGTATATTCAATTTCAGCATCGCCGTGAGCCATTGACATGAAGCCCGCTTCATAAGCACTTGGCGCTAAATAAATACCTTCATCTAACATGGCATGATAGAAATGACGGAAGTGTTCCATGTTGCATTTTGTGACTTGGGCAAATGAGGTCATTGGCGTGTTATCTTCAGTAAAGAAGAAACCAAACATACCACCCACATAAGTAATATTTAATGGAATACCGTGTTTGTCTGCAGCGGCTTTAAAACCTTCTGCAACGCGTTTCGTTTTATCTGCAAGTGCTTCGTATAAACCGGGTTCACACAATGCATCCATTTGGGCTAAACCAGCAGACATCGCAATTGGGTTACCAGATAAGGTACCGGCTTGATAGACAGGGCCAGTTGGTGCAATAAACTGCATGATATCTTTACGGCCACCAAATGCGCCTACAGGCATGCCGCCGCCAATAACTTTGCCAAGTGTGGTTAAGTCAGGTGTTACCTTGTAGTGACCTTGTGCGCCACTCATAGATACGCGGAAACCTGTCATCACTTCATCAATGATTAATAGTGCACCAAACTCATCACACATGGCACGTAAGCCTTGTAAAAAGCCTTCGACAGGTGGAATACAGTTCATGTTGCCCGCAACGGGCTCAAGGATGATACAGGCGATACTGGTTGGATTTTGTTCGAAGATAGCACGCACAGAATCAAGATCGTTATAGGTTGCTGTTAACGTGTGCTTAGCAAAATCTTCTGGAATACCAGGTGAGCTTGGTTGCCCTAGGGTTAACGCGCCAGAACCTGCTTTAACTAATAAGCAGTCAGCATGGCCATGGTAGCAACCTTCAAATTTTAAGATATTGTCACGGTTAGTAAAACCACGTGCTAAACGAATCGCACTCATAGTGGCTTCAGTACCTGAACTGACCATTCTAACTTGTTCTATTGATGGCACCATTGATATGACTTTTTCAGCCATTTTAACTTCAAGTTCCGTTGGTGCACCAAACGACAAGCCATTTTCAACGGCATCTAACACTGCTTGGCGAATTTTAGGGTGGTTATGACCTAAAATCATCGGTCCCCATGAACCAACATAGTCGATATACTTTTTACCATCGGCATCAAAAATATAAGCACCATCAGCTTTTTCAATGAACAAAGGTGAACCACCTACACCATTAAAAGCTCGTACAGGCGAGTTAACGCCGCCAGGGATGGTCTTTTTAGCCTGTTCAAATAAAACCTCGGAACGGGTCATGTTCTAATCCTTAATATTGTGTGCCAATTATCTATCGGCTTTACGTGAATACCAGTTTACTGGGCACTCATACTTTTCGAGTTGGTCTTCAACCCCAAGTGTTAATGCAAAAAGTGCCATACGTATAAGTAAGCCGTTATCGGCTTGTCTAAAAATAGCCAAACTTGGGTGGCTGTTTAAATCATTGTCGAGTTCATTTGCTTGCGCGCGTGAATCACGAGGTAATGGATGCATAATCACGGTATTTGACTTGCAGTGTTGCGTATAAATATTGTGATTTAAGCGAAACTTACCTCGGTATTTATTGGCCTCTTCCTGTGATGGGAAGCGCTCTTCTTGAATGCGTGTCAGATATAAAATATCTGCATGATGCAAATTGCCTTCAAGTTGCTCGGTTATTGTGATCTTATGGCCAGCATTTTCAATGTCGGCGATCACATAGTCAGGCATTGATAGTTCAGTTGGCGATATCAAGGTGAATTTAATATCTTTATGCATGCATAGTAAGCGTGATAGTGAATGCACAGTACGACCATATTTTAAATCACCTACCATGGCGATATGCATACCGTCTATGCCCATACCTGAGTGGCTTAACTCTTTCTTGATGGTAAATAAATCGAGTAAGGCTTGAGTAGGGTGTTCATTCGGTCCGTCGCCACCGTTAATTACAGGTACGCGACTGCCTTCGGCAAATTCTTTAACTGAGTATGCGTCTGGATGACGCATGGCAATCACATCCGAATAAGTAGAGAGTACTCTAGCCGTATCGTAAAGTGATTCGCCTTTAGATAATGACGATGATGCCATTCCTGTGGTTTCTCGAACATGTCCGCCAAGTAAATTGAAGGCACAGCCAAAGCTGACACGAGTTCGGGTGCTGGGTTCAAAAAACAGATTGCCTAAAATGGCACCTTCTAATACTTTGGTGCGTTTTTCACGCAAAGCATAAGGTGTCATTTTATTCGCGACGTTGAAAATAGTGTTAATTGAATCCAGATCTAACTGGCTTACTGAAAGGATATGTGAACCTTCGAACTGCGTCATCAGCCTAATTTCCAAAGTTTAGGGGCAAAATATTCACCAGAACAGCATGCTATTTTACCGTATTATTATATAGGGTGTTATAGAGATTATGTCTAGGGTGGCTGAGGCAAAATTGTAGCAGAAAATAACCGCCAGATAAATATAATAACCGTGCTTAACACAGAGATTCACTTGCTGTTATCAAGAACATTGTCATGATTTTGGCCGTTAACTTAATCGTGTTTGAAAGACTTATTTTATTTGCTCGTGCTGCAGCGAATTAGCCTTAGAACCACTGAGATAACATCTGAAGCTGCAATTTGCTCAAGCGCCTCATATGGAGCGACAAGTGAGGATTAAGCAGCACTTTGTCACACTATTGAGGATCAATGAGCTCAAAGAGGTTGGATTAAATTTGCCCTGAGCGAATTTCTTGCAATAAATTCGCCCAACTGATCACCCCAACAACTTTTTGCGTGTTATCACGATAGATATACACTTCGCCAGATCGTTTTGGTAGCAGTGCTTCATAAGCCTCATTTAAGGTGGCGCTGTCAGGTAATCCGGGCATGAGATGACGCGATAGGGTGGTTGAATCTTCAAAGGATTGCATTTCAAGTCGCAACATTTCAATTTCGCCTTCAGCATTTCTAACTAATACTGGGCGGCCAGCAGCGCGTTTAAGTACTTCAAGCAGTAGTTCGTCATCATCGTTAACAATCACGAAGCGTTTATCCATCAGTACTCTAACGCCTTTCTTTTGTAACCCTTGATTCAGTGGGGCAACCTTATAGCCTAAGCCCATAATATCCAGTTGTTTTAGTAGGATAGAATGAGTATTAAATCCCTGGTATGCCACTAAAAATGCTGGAATGGTGACAAACATCGCCGGTAAGATAATCGACGCATCGTTGGTTAATTCAAGCAGCGCAACTAATGCAGCTAGAGGGGCACTCAGACAAACCCCCATCATTGCTGTCATGCCAATGACAGTATATAAACCCACATAAGGTGCGATGGATGGAAACAGTAAACTGCTGACTAAGGCTAAGATAGCCCCAACTAATGCGCCAATACCATAGAGTGGACCAATTAATCCGCCGGGGACACCAAAGCCAATAGCGGCGATGGTGGCCAAGATTTTTGCCAACAACAGTGCAATTAAAAACAGTAAACTAGGATGCTCACTAATGGCTTCTTTAATTGCCAGATCACCAGAACCTAAAGCTTGTGGCAGCAACAGCGCCACAAACGAAGTAATCACACCTGCAATAAGCAGCCGATAAATTAACGGCCATTGCTGACCTGTCGCGGTTACTTTTAGCAGTGAATAGTTAAACAACGCAGCGACACAGCCTAAAGCAAGGCCGCCAATCAGCAAAATAGGATATTGATCCAGTGGAATATGAATGACATTAATCAATTCATATTCATGAATATTACCAAACACCAATTGACTGGATACCGCGCCGCAAATGGCTGAAAGCATGATTGGGAAGAAATAATGGATTTTGTATTCGCGCACAATCACTTCAAATACAAATAATACCGCAGCAAGCGGTGCATTGAAGGTTGCAGCAATGCCGGCGGCAATACCACTGGCACACATAATGCGCACGCTATTGTCTGGTAATGAAAACTTCTCGGCCATAACACTGGCACTTACCGCACCCAAGTGAATTGCAGGGCCTTCTTTACCGACAGAAAAATTAGCCATTAGGGCGATTAATGCTTGAAAAAACTGTCCAGCAGCAGATTGAAGCGGTACCTTACCGTAATGTAATTTGAATCGGTGAAGTACATAGGCAATCCCCATGCGCCGATAGCGTTTTGAGCCCAATAAAGACAGTAGCCAAATGAGTAATGCGCCGATTATCGGTAAGTAAGATCGCCAATTAGTTAAGGTTGAGCTTAAGGTTAAGCTATCTGAATGCAGGTATTGATCTGCCCACACTAAGCTTAAACGGAATAAGATAATCACCACAGAAGCTATGATGGCAAACAGCAGCGCCAGTGCACAAAGTTGCACACTAATTTTAGCCTGAGATAACTTATCTCTAAATTCGTTACGTAGATATTTGCGCGTCGTTCTTTTGGCGTGAATAATAGCGGCTTTATTTATCTTAAATCGCACGGTTTGACTCTAAGGCCTGTTGATATGTTAAGGGTGTTTTGTGCAGCTGTTTATTGATCGTTTGATAACGCGCTAGTGTCATGTTATTACTCTCCATCAATAGGACTAACCGCTTAATACATGCTGGCTGCATATCTGATTTAACACAGTTAATAGGCTAAAAAGGGTCATTGGGCTCGCTAAATATTAGCATTATAACCTTGCGTAATACGGGTATGATTTGCACAAAACGTTAACTAGGGCACAAAAATAAACCCAAGAAAAATATGCTTCGCCAAGCATACTGTATTTTATTAAAAGGTTGTAACTTAATGTTAAATTATCACCGTTGGTTAGATAGACTGCAAGTTTTAGAACGTAAAAATAGGACATCAAGCATATACTTGATTGGTTTAATGTTAGTGTGTTTTTTATTGGGAGCAATAAGTTTTAATTTATGGCTTTCATTTGCACCAGAGGCTACGCCGAATAGTGCCAGTGGCAAGCGTAAATTGTTACAACAACTGGAGGAACAGGCACAAGTGCTTGCCAGTCGTAATTTAGCATTAAGCATTGCTGAAAATGCCAATAAAGAAATGCAAGATATGTTTAGCCAACAACTATCAGATCAAAAAGCGTTAGAGAAAGAATTAGCGTTTTATCGCAGTATAATGGTGACTGATTCTGGTGTTGAAGGCGTGTCTATTCATGGGGTGGAATTAGCCCAGGGTGTGACGACTGGTCAATATCAATTGCGATTAATTCTCACTCAGTTGCAAAAACACCAAGTTAAAGTGAAGACGAGTTCGACGGTATTGTTGCTAGGTACACAAAATGATCAGCCAGCTGAGCTGTCTTTGAGCAAATTAATCAATAAAAAACTGGATTTTGAATTTAATTATTTTCAAATTATAGATAACAATTTTGAACTTCCAGTGGGATTTAATCTTCAACGAATCATGGTCAAAGTGAAGGTGGCTGCTCGTCGTGGTGTCAAAGGTGGCGAGATTGAGCAAGTCTATAATGTACCAGAGCTGTTGATGGGTGAAAAAGAACTGCGGGTAATACTTGAACAAAATAGTCAGGTAAAGGATAATTCTCCGCAGAAACCGAAGTAAGAGGTAGTAATGACTGAACAAGTTGATACAGCAATGCCGATCCAATTTACCGATGCGGCGGCGATAAAAGTAAAAGGTCTGTTAGAAGAAGAACAGAATCCTGAATTAAAACTGCGTGTGTATGTAACAGGTGGTGGTTGCTCTGGTTTTCAGTATGGCTTTACATTCGATGAGAAAGTCAACGAAGGTGATTTCACCATTGAGAAACAAGGTGTGCAATTGGTTGTTGATCCAATGAGTCTTCAGTACCTTGTTGGTGGTGAAGTCGATTATACATCGGGTCTTGAAGGTTCACGATTTTTTGTTAAAAATCCTAATGCGACCACAACATGTGGCTGCGGAGCGAGTTTCTCGGTGTAATGCGCGTTATTACAGTGATTAACCTGTCTGGGGACATGTAATCGAATAGCTAACAAAAAGCCGTCTTTCGACGGCTTTTTTGATGTCTATAGTGTACCGATACACCCAAAACTAACTGCTCATAATATTAAAATTCATCCGCGGTTTAAACCACGCCTTCACTTTTGCATTAAAGCTAATCCACACTTGAATGATCCCCAGCGCAATAAGCACAGAGTAGATAACCCAATCAGCAACAACGGTTTGAAACAAACCAAAATCAAACGTGGTTGGACCGGCAACTAAATTGTCGGGGTCATACATAATGATTGGCAGTACGCTATATAACAAAAGTTGCAGTACGCAATACACCCGCAGAAGATATAAGCCTGCTTTTTGGCGGCCGATTATTGCGAGCACCATCATTAAGGTTAATATGCATAGCATTGCACTTAACTCAGACAAGGAGTTGGCAGCATATAGCCCGCTGATGGCCGACAAGGTATAAACGATCATCAAGCCAATTAGCCGTTTTGGTAAATGTGGCTTTGCAACGCTGTGAGCCTGGTCTGCGTGGTTGGTTTCAGAGTTGGTATCGGTCATTACAATTAATGCTTTTGTTGTTTCTTTGGCAAAATTCGCTCATTCATTTCAAAAGGAGGAACCACAACACCTAAGTCTTCTTGAACGGGGAAAACTGCGATAAATAAGTCATCATCTTCCATACCGCTTACCCAACGTTCTTGAAACTCGTCAAGTGGGATCGCTAATGGCTCGCAGTCTTTCCATTCATCAACAGCCCATAGTGCGGCAGTCTCTTCAGATGGCCACATTGGAATACAGTCTTCATCTTCAGTGGTCAGCATGACACAACCATCTTGATCTTGAAGTGTCCAAATAATTTTTTCAGCTTTAATCTGATCAACCATATAATCATAACGACCTTCTGGAGTTAGATTCATTAGTTCAGATACAGTTTTGGTTTTATTGCTCATATTGACTCTCATCTTAAGTTTTGGCTTTGCTCAATTTTAAACAATTAAGCAAATTTGTGGGCATCATAACATTGAGGCCACAATTGCAAAAGTAAACCACGCATTTTGGTGTGTTTATCTCGCCTTGAAACGCCCACCTAGCACAGCAGCGCGTGACGCGCCCGTAACAGCGGGTAAGTTAGCGGGTAAATCATGGTGATAACGCATGGCTAACCAGGCAAAGGCAATGCCTTCAACCCATTTTGCATCCACACCTAACGCGCTGGTGGTAGCGACTTTATAATGGGGAACCAATATGGCTAGTCGTTGCATTAAGGCTTTATTTAATGCTCCGCCACCACAGACAAATAATTCACCTGTCGGTGCCAGTTTATTTATGTCGTTGGCAATACTGTGGCAGGTAAGGTCAAGTAGGGTAGATTGAATATCTTCTTGATCTAAATGACTATAGTCAGCGATTTGTTGCTCAAGCCAAGCTTGATTAAACAGCTCTCTACCAGTACTTTTTGGGTAAGCTAACGAAAAGTAAGAGTGCGATAATAGCTGTTTGAGTAAGTCAGGATTACTGGTTCCGGAGTCTGCCCAAGCACCATCCTCATCAAAAGGAAGGTTCAAGTTTTGTTGAATAAAGGCATCGATTAGGTTGTTACCCGGACCGGTATCGAAGCCTAATACTTGCTCACTATTACCAGGTAAATAGGTTACGTTGGCAATTCCACCTATGTTTAAAATCACTCTAGAGTGACCTTGGCGAGCAAACACTTGCTGGTGAAATGCTGGAACTAACGGTGCCCCTTGGCCGCCAAGGGCAATATCTTTACGTCTAAAGTCAGCAATGACATCGATATTAGTTTCAATAGCAATGGTATTAGGATCGCCAATTTGCAATGTAAAACCCATTTCTAAATTAGGCATATGACGCACAGTTTGTCCGTGTGATCCTATGGCTATAACCTCATCGGCAGTGACAGTTGTTTTAGCCAATAAGTGATTAACCGCTTGTGCAAACAGTTTACCAACGCTGCGATCGAGTCGACCGAGGCGGTTTATTTCATCTGTTGCAGGCTGGCATAAACGTTGTAAACCACTTAATAAATGTGCTGGTATTGCTTCGGTATGGCTGGCAACTAAAATAGGATGATCAGTTGAAAAATCAACCAACACCGCATCAACACCATCCATGCTTGTGCCTGACATTAGACCGATAAAGTATTCTGGCTTAGACATGAGGTAACTCTCTGTGAATGGCAATATTAGGCTATTAATTACTTGCCAATTGCTGTTGTTGATTTGATTTTAGCTGAGCCATCAATTGTTTACTGAGTGCCGTAAATTTATTTTTCTCTTTACGATCAATCGGCATAGATTTAGGTAAGTCGATGGTTCGTGGATTGCGATGAACGCCATTTACAATGAATTCATAATGTAAGTGAGCGCCAGTGACTCGGCCTGTTTTACCTAAGGTACCGATTATTTGGCCTTGTTTAACCGTTTCACCACGGTTTACTTTGCGCTTAGTTAAATGCAAATACTTAGTGGTGTAGGTTTCGTTGTGCTTAATGAATACATAGTTGCCATTAAACTGGTTATAACCGGCCTCAACCACTTTACCTTTACCCGCGGCTTTAATCGGTGTACCTATGGCGGCCACATAGTCTACGCCGCGGTGGGCTTTAATTTGCCCCGTTACTGGGTGCAAACGACGAGGATTAAAGTTAGAACTGACATATTTAAAGTCTACTGGCGAGCGTAAAAATGCTTTGCGCATACTACTGCCATCTTCTGAATAATATTCTCCGTCGGTATACCGTACGGCGGTGTAACGCTCCCCTTGGTTAAAAAACTCCGCGGCGAGAATATTGCCATTACGTAAAAATTGGCCATCGGCGTATTCTTGTTCAAACAATAATGAAAAATGATCACCTTTACGGATATCAAGCGCGAAATCGACGTCCCAGCCAAAGATATTGGCCAATTCCATAATGTGATTACCCGATAAACCGGCATCCGCCGCAGCATTCCAAAAGTTACTTTTAATATTGGCGGTAATAAATGAGGTACGATTTTCGATTTCTTTGGTGTTGACGGTTTCTTTGTATTGCTCATTGTGATGACTGATCACTAATGTCGACACTTTGTCCATTCGATAGGTTAATTCTTGTAATTCACCTTGGGCATTTTTACTAATGGCAATTTCTTCGCCGGGCATAATCTTGAGCAAATTCTTTTTGGCTAACGGTAATTGGGTAATATCGTAGACGTCTTTAGCACTGAGTCCAGCACGGCTAAATAAGCCGCCCAATGTATCGCCTTTAACAACTTCATAGTATTCAACGCTATTATCATCGTTAGCGACCTCTTGCTTTAACTTGGCTTTTTGATTAGCCACTTGCTGGTCGATATCATTGATCATACCGTCAATATCAGAACTGCTGGTTTGCAACATCGAAAGGTGTTGAGCAAAGGCTTCGTCATCTGCCGTTTCACCGCTGATGGAAGTGTCGCTGTCATCTTTTGATAGGAGTTCATCAGACTTTTCGGCATCAATATTATCATTACTATTTGGTGCTTTAGGCGTGCGAAAGGCAAGTGGAATGGCATAACGCTTGTTGATTTCTATATCGGGTTGCTCAGTTGATTGGCTCATCAATTGGGTTTGTTTAGATGCTTGAGCGTCTTCCGATGGGAACATCAGAATAAATGTCGTTAAAATCACTAATAAAGATAATGTGATTTGATGTGCTTTTGGCAGCAATGTGAATAAAGTAAGAAGCTTTGCCATTGACTCTGTTACCAATTTCTCTATCTCGTTGTTATCTGCTAAGTGTACACTCTTTCATTTGCTGTGGCTAACAAGTAACATAGAGCTCTTTATTTTTTGTGCAAGCCCTGGGAGTTGCAGTAGAGATGGCGAATTTAGATCAAGTATTGGCAGAGATTAAGCGCGGTACCGATGAGATATTACTTGAAGCGGATTTGCTTGAGAAACTGAAAGAAGGGCGTCCATTACGCATCAAGTTAGGCGCAGACCCTACCGCTCCAGATATTCACTTAGGTCATACGGTTATTTTGAACAAGATGCGTACTTTTCAAGAGTTAGGTCACGAAGTGATTTTCTTGATTGGTGACTTTACCGGTATGGTCGGCGACCCTAGCGGTAAAAACAGTACTCGTCCGCCATTGACCCGTGAGCAAGTGCTTGCTAACGCAGAAACCTACAAAGAACAGGTTTATAAAATTTTAGACCCAGCAAAAACGCGTATCGAATTCAACTCTAGCTGGTTAGAGCCATTAGGTGCCGCGGGTATGATCCGTTTAGCTTCACAGCAAACGGTTGCTCGTATGATGGAGCGTGACGATTTTAAAAAGCGCTATGCATCAGGTCAATCTATTGCGATTCATGAATTTATGTATCCTTTATTGCAAGGTTACGATTCAGTTGCATTGCAAGCCGATGTTGAATTAGGTGGAACCGATCAAAAGTTTAACCTGCTTATGGGTCGCGAACTGCAAAAGTCAGAAGGCCAAAAACCACAAACTGTTATCATGATGCCATTGCTTGAAGGTTTAGACGGCGTTAAAAAAATGTCTAAATCGGCCCATAACTATATAGGTGTGAGTGAGCCAGCTAATGAAATGTTTGGTAAAATCATGTCGATTTCAGATGATTTGATGTGGCGTTATCTTGAATTATTGTCATTCCGTCCATTAACTGAATTAGCCCAGTTTAAACTAGACGTTGAAAATGGCACTAATCCTCGCGATATCAAGATTTTATTAGCCAAAGAAATTATTGCTCGTTTCCATGATGAAGCCCAAGCAGAAGCTGCACATCAAGCGTTTATCGATCGCTTTCAAAAAGGTGCCATTCCAGATGACATCGAAGAAGTCATTTTAGAAGCCGGTGAAGGCTTAGCGATTGCTAACTTACTCAAAGATGCTGGTCTTGTTGGCTCTACATCTGATGGTATGCGGATGATCAAGCAAGGTGCGGTTAAAATGGATGGCGAAAAAGTGGAAGACAGTCGCATCAGTTTTAATGCTGGTCTTGAAGCGGTATTCCAGGTTGGTAAGCGAAAATTTGCTAAAGTTATCTTGAAATAAGTTTTACGAAATCAATAAAAAACGGCTTATTAACTAAGCCGTTTTTTTATGTCTGATACGTAATGAAATCGATATCACTGAAGCCATATAACACAGCCAATTAAAGCGCTCGCGGCGCGCAATTGACTCTGATTTTATTACTGAGCCGCAAGTTGGTCAGTCATGGTTTGATAATCCATTAAATCCATTTGCTCCACTAGGCGCTCAGTATTGCTATCAAATTTAAGGGTTGTGACACCGGGTACGGCAAGGTCGATAATCTTTCCAGGTTTACCATACTGATCGCCTGGACCGCGTAAGCGATAACTACCAATGATTACCACCAATGAGCCAGTATTAAACATGTGTTCTACGTTTAAGCGGTATTCTAATACCCCTTCATGTGCTCGTTGTAAAAACGCAATAATGTGCCGACCACCTTTGTAGGTCGTATTGGCTGTCTTATCGTAAAATACTGTTTCGCGAGAATAAAATCTACGTAAGACGGTATAATCGTGATCAGTGAGTGCTTCCATGTATTGCATCGCAAGTTGTTGTTCTCGCGGCATGTCACCAATATTGGCTTTAGTGGGAAAGCTCAATAGCAAACAGCATAATATGAAGATTATTCGCACATTAAATTCTCTTAGTTTTCAAATCAAAAGCCGGTAAAGATAAGTGCCAGCGAATAGCACTCAGACGGATGATTAGCGTACTGAACATAGCGATCAGTAATGATGTCATGCTATCCATGCCGACAAATATACTTAAGGTATAACAGATGCCTCCAACGATAGAAGCGGTTGCGTAAACTTCTGTTCGCAGCACCATTGGAATTTGTCGACATAATAAATCACGAATAATCCCGCCGCCGACGCCGGTGATTAAGCCCATGACTACCGCGACCATACCAGACAATCCCATTAGTAAGGCCTTTTCTGCGCCAATAACGGTAAATAATGCCAAACCTAATGCATCGGCTATGGGCAGTGTGCGTGCAGGTAATTTATGGGGTTTACGCACCAACACTAAGCACGCCACTACGGTCGCAAGAATGACAATAATATAATTCGGATCGCGGATCCAAAATACCGGTGTCGCGCCGATTAAGGCATCACGAATACTGCCGCCGCCAATAGCTGTAACAGATGCTAATACAATAACACCAAAAGGATCCATGCGGTGCTTACCAGCAGCTAACGCTCCCGAAAGGGCAAATACAGCGGTACCACATAAATCAAAAAAGTAGATCCATTGACTCATTTACTTAGCTCTTTGAGATGAATTGTGAGGGCATCTACTGAAATACGGATTTCTATTACCGATAAAATCAACGAATACAATAACAGCAGTAAACTCAATCCAAACACCAATGAGCCAACTTGATTAAAGCCAACGTAAATCAAAATCATACATAACACACACAAGGCAAAACTGCTGACACCAGCTTCTTGCATTTTGCGAATAATAATAATTCGCTGGCGTAAATTTTTAATTTGATCGCCTTGTACCGGTTTTTTATCGTTACTGAGTTGACGGATCAATGCCGCTAATGAAAAAAATCGATTGGTGTAGGCCAGCAATAACAATGAAATAGCCGGAAACAGCAATGCTGGTGTGGTTAATGATACATGTAAATGGTTGAACAAAATGGCATTCCTAAACTGGTTTTCATGCAGCTAATAATTAGTTATAGAGGATTTATGTTACAAAGATATAAGCCATTTGTCGGCATAATTGACCTATGTTAACAACGAGTGGTGACATCAGGTTGTAACAGGCCTACATCAAACGCACACGAGTCCATAATCGCTAAATGATAGCCTGTTTAAAACAAGATTTATATGGTTTAAATAAATCTTAATCCGGTCCAAATAAGCGGTAGTAGCAAGGTTAGGCTGATCCAAAAAAGATTGGCTGTGTGCGTGACAGTTATGGCTTGGCTAATGTGGCGATGATCCGGCAAGGGCCCTGATTTTACTTTGGGTAAATCTACCCGAATGGTGTTGCCATTTTCAATAAATTGCTGCGGCCCGCCTAATTCTATTTTTAATAATTTTGCCGCTAATGCATAACTCGTGTAATGGTTATTGAGCTGATCTTTATTCACTGTTGTCGATATTGGTTGTGAAAAAATAGACTTGATACCCAATTGGCCAAATTGAATGGCGATTGAGCAGTGCCAAAGTAACGTCGGGATGAAAAATATGACTCTATTTAACTGGCCGACAAAACTTGAAAAAATATAAAAATGTGGATGATATGGCGGCCAGCAATGTTGTAGTTGCCTTAACATACGCACTACTAAAGTCATCGTAGCGCCGCCTATGCTAAAAAATAGTATGGTTGCTAAGGTGCCGTAAATGGGAGTAGTAAACAGTTTCTCTATGGTTGTTTTACTTAACCCCACCTCTGATAACGCTTGGGTGTTTTGTCTCACCCAAGGAGCCAGAAGTTGTTTGGCTTGTTGTTTATTGCCGGTTTTTATGGCATCAACCACTTTTTGTGCCACTGGCTTAAAGGCGGAATCACATAAACAGAAATACAAGATGATCAGTTCAAAAAACCAAGGGTATGCAGCAAGGCTGAGTAAAAAGCTCACGATAATCCCGCTAGGCACAATTAAAATGAGTGTCGCTAAAATCCCTGCAATAAGTTGCTGGCTCACCGCTCGCTCTGGATGATTTACTTTGATGGCTATCAAGGTGGCTAAGCGGTTGAACCATAATAATGGCTGTAGATCTCTAGGAATGGGCGCAAATCGAGCCAAAATTAAGGCACAAAATAAAATACAACAGCTTTGCAGTAACCCGCCATCTTGGCTAAGTAATTGAGGATTAAATAATTGATTGACCATAGACACTCAATAGTTAGGCTGTTGTTAACCTTAAGGTTGCTCAGTACAGAGACCATGAGGTCATTGTCTCTGTACTGATTCTAGAAGGTTTATAGCTGTTGTAACAGTGCGATCACCATCATGGCAGAATGCAGGCCTGCTTTAATAATATAAGAGTCAAAATCAACCGGTGAGTCATTGTTGGCATTATCTGATAGAGAGCGGATAACCACAAAAGGTACTGTAAACTGATGACAAACTTGGGCTATAGCTGCCCCTTCCATTTCACAGGCTGCCATAGTCGGAAAGTTTTCACGCATCACTTTTGTCCGTACCGGGTCGCAAATAAAGCTGTCGCCAGTACAAATTAATCCTTCTATTGCGTTAACTTCACCTAATGATGCTACAGCTTGTTTGGCCGCATTCACTAGGTTGATATCAGGCATAAATGCTGCTGGTTGCTGGGCCATTTGGCCTATTTCGTAACCAAATGCAGTGACATCTACGTCGTGGTGACGTACTTCTGATGAAATCACAATATCGCCGATAGCGAGAGAATCCACAAAACCGCCTGCAGATCCTGTGTTAATCACATGGGTTACGGCAAATTTTTCGATTAATAATGTGGTCGCGATACTGGCTGCCACTTTACCGATCCCCGAGCGAGTGACGACGACATCTTTGCCCGCAATGCTACCGCTAATAAATTCGATTCCGGCAATAGTGCTATGCACAGGCTCAATGATGGCTTGAATTAAATGAACAACTTCTGGCTCCATTGCGCCAATAATACCGATTTTCATGAGTGAACCTTAACTGAATAAGCAAATTTGAATGGCTGCTAATATATCACGAGCACGATAAATGTGTGCAAGCTGACAGTGATTTTATTGATCAATGAGTTGGTTATTTGCACCAGGGCCTCGAGTTAAAACTATTTTATTATGAGTGATTTAATTCATGGTTATTGGAGGTAACAGCTTTTTTACACCTTAATTAATTACGCCACAATAACGACAATTTAACACAGCCTGTCTCAGGATTGCCGATTAAAGCGTCATAGCTATTATTGTAGAGGCAACATCATGCAACACGATATTACTTACTATGCAAACCGCGCCAAGCCGTTAAAGCCTTTAATGCCAGTAAAAAATCCCAGCAGATAAGATTGAAAAGATTAAAGCGTTACTTGGATTTTCAGCATCGAGCGTTAATGCTAACCCCAGCAAGATACGTTTATCTCATGCTGTTATGTTGACTGGAATCTAGTCTCGAGCAACAAGCGACTCACACCAAACCTCCTTTATAGATTGGTATAAATGTTTACGCTTTTATTAAACTGTCCTGATGCTCAAACTTCAGTCCTTTCTTACTGACATGGGCAAAAAATTGTTCAGGCGTCATGGGTTTTGAAAAATAAAACCCTTGAAATTCTTTGCAGCCCATATCCGCCATAATGCTTACCTGTTCCGCAGTTTCTACACCTTCAGACACACACTTGATATCGAGTTCTTCACACATATTATGGATCGCTTTTACCAAGCTTTGTTGACGTGCTGAAGAGGTAACTTGGCTGATTAATGAACGATCTAATTTGAGTTTATTAATTGGGTAGTCAGCCAAACGAGCAATATTAGAATAACCGACGCCAAAATCATCTACCGAAATGGTGAAACCCCACGCTTGTAGAGTTTTCATTAACATTAACGAGTGGGCTTGATTCGCTTCTAGTGAGGTTTCGGTTAACTCGAGTTCTATTTGTTTTGGGCTGACAGTAAAGTCAGCTAAATACTTAACTAACTTGGATATAAAGTCGGTTTGAGTGAAATCAATTAGTGAGATATTAATCGCCACTGGTACACAGTTAAGCCCTTGTTGAGTCCATTGATTGATTTGCGAGCAGACTTTTTGTATCACCAAATCCGTTAAACGGCTGATCATTCGGTACTCTTCTGCGATAGGGATAAATACCGCTGGTGATACTGTACCTAAAATGGGACTGTGCCATCGAGCCAACGCTTCAAGGCCGATACATTGTCCTGATGCCGTTACTTTAGGTTGATAATAAACGGTTAGCTCACCTTGCTGTAGTGCTTCATCGAGCAACATCGATATTTCATATTTCTCTAAAAAGCTTTGTGAATTAGTTTGGTCATATAAGCTAAATACATCGTTGGTATTGGCTAATTTAAGCGCCTCGATAGCATGAGCGACAACTTTACAGCTTGCATCCCCGTGTTCAGGGCAATGGGCAATACCAAATAGAAATGATTGCGAAGACTTAATTCCTAGTAAGTTGTAATCTTCATCTAAAGTATGTTTGATTTTAGGTAAGGCGCTATACAGATCGGTTTCGTTAAGGCTACCAAGAATAAAGGCAATTTTCCCAGGTCCAATATGAGCACATAATAAAGGCCCTTCTATATTGTTACGCAGGCGTTTAAAGGCTGTTTTAGTAATGGCTTGAGAATTATGGTTACCAAATTTTATATTTAAATAGTCGTTATTGGCACTTTGAGCCACAACCACATAAAAGCCTTTTCGATATTTTGCAATTAGGCGGTCACATTGCAGCTCAAACCAATCTCGATTCGGTAACTGTGTTTGTGTATCGCGATAACGTAGACGTCTATTCTCTTGTTCCATGGCGGCCAAATTACCTTTAATGCTCTGTTCTGCACTGCAATCATGAAATTCATAAACACAAAAATTAGCATCGGTCAGTTGCTGATGGACAACACGCTGATAGGTATTGTTGAAGTGCAATATTTGTTCTTGTTTGCCTGCGTTACAGGTTTTGATGTTTGGCATGACAGATGAAAGCAATAACGTTTCGCTTTTTAATGGTTTAGGTAATTTTAGTAAATCAATCGCTTGTTGGTTAGCATCAGTAATCTTTCCCAGATCATCGACAATAATTTTGGGGATAGTCGATTCTGCAAAAAAAGTGCGGTATAGCTCATTTTTGCTTTTCAAATAAGCGTTTGAGCTTAGGGTTGCTTTATTGAGACGTTTAGCCGCAACAATGGTTCTTGCTACTGCTAAAGGCACGCAGATATTAAAAAATAGAAAAACCACTCCAGTAATATACCAACTCGCATCAGGGAGTTGCTTATCTATGTGGGTGTATTGAGACAGGTCGATATCATGCAATATCATATAAAATGGCACGATATTTAATAAGGCGAAACAGATTGCTACTCGGTGCCCTAACAACATTAGCGCAATAGAAGGGCATACAAACATCAGCATACTACCTATTTTGGCTAGTCCTAAGTCTGGAAGCGACAAGTTGATTGCTAAACTCGCCAATACCAATGCAACAAGGAGGATATGAGCACATAAATGATAGAATCGCTTACTGGCCAGTAACAATAAAAATAACACCGAAGTGAAACCAATAGTAAGCGCGATTATCCATAAGTAATTTAATTGTAAGGCAGAATTGAATGTGTCAAACGCAATAGCTAAGCACAGCAACATTCCCGAAGAGAGGATTATTCGTAGTGCACTTATTCGCCAGTTGGGTATCGATTCATGTGCGTTTTTATCATCGTTTAGCAGGAAAAATTGGTTAATGAAATTCATGAAAACACATATTTTGATTGCCAGAAATTAATTAAATAGTATTTACTTTTATAAATCAATGGACTGTATGATTATTCGTGACAGTAAAATGTAAATATCTATTATATGTAATGCTATTCCTTTGAGGGGATAGTTTTGTGGTTAAAAATTGTTCATCGATTTAATGCGCAGAATATTTTTGCTCGAAGGTCTACCTGTGTGAACAATAAAATGACAGTGAAGATTTGTATTATTGATGCTGAGTCGGTGCGGTATAACCGTTATTACCCATATTTAGCAGCAATCTTTCGTTTGCAAGGGGCTACAACATTGTGTCAATTAAATAGCCATATGTTGCGACCTAGATGTGTATTTACCCTAAAGGATAGGGGCAGTTATTTAATGGCGCTAGTTATGCGAATGTTCTCGCTTTAGTTTTACGCATCACTTCTTTTTCTGGGTAAACGGCATCCATAACAAGCCTGTTAACCATGCATTTTGTTTCGCGTTTGGGTATTCGATTAATCCTATGTCGATATCCTCGTCTGCTTTACTGGCATTAGCAGAATAACTACCAAATAACCGATCCCACCACACAATACTAAAACCAAAGTTAGTGTTACTTTCGGCCATCACTTGGCTGTGATGTATGCGGTGCAGTATTTGGGTTACCACCACATATCGGGCAATATGTTCGATTTTTTTAGGTAAGCGAATGTTAGCGTGGTTAAAAATGGCAAATCCATTAAGCAAGATCTCAAACAGTATCACCGCCTCAGCAGGTATACCTAATATGATAATTGCTAGCGCTTTAATCCCAAGACTGGCGATGATTTCTAAGGGGTGAAAGCGCAAAGCCGTACTGCTGTCGACATGGCGATCTGCGTGGTGCACTTTATGTAAACGCCACAATAACGGTATGCGATGAAATAACCTATGTTGCCAGTAAATAAGCATGTCCAGTAACAACAGACTGCTTATAATATTGACCCAATGGGGCAGATTAACCCAGTGCAATATGCCCCATTGTTGTTGTGTGGTGTACAAGGCAAACCCAGCTAAACCCAGTGGTAATAGTAATCTTGCTACCACAGAAGCAATTATTAATAAGCCAAAATTGCCAAACCAACGAGTGACTATAGAGGCTGTTTGTGGTGTTTTGGTTAGTTTCCTTGCGGGGAATAGGCATTCTAGACTCATCATCAATGCCAGAATCGTTAAAAACACACCTAAGCGTATCGCTACCATCTCATCTATCATGTTGTTGGCTCCTTAACGGCTGATTTCTGAGCCTTTGCTCCTTTGACAAGCTGATTTTTAAGTGTGTAGTAGCCGCCATGAATGCGAGTAAAAATGGTAATGGCCCCTAAAAAGGCAAAACTATAGGCAAGTTGTGGAAAATAAGTCGGCCATAAACAAAATGCCACAAAGAAGGCGATGGTTTCGGTGCCTTCGGTTAAGCCATTTAAAAAATAAAAGCTCTTATTGGCAAATTGTGGTCGAGGCAAATTCAGCTTTTCAGCCGGTATGCCAAAGGCTAAAAAGCTTGAGCCTGTGCCGATGAATACGCTTAACAACACAGCTGCGGCTAAGGCGTTTTCATTAGGATTGGCCAAGGCGAACCCTAGCGGAATGGCGGCATAAAATAAAAAATCGAGGCAAATATCCAAATAGCCACCCGCGGCACTGGTGTGTTTTTGGTGGCGAGCAAGCGCGCCATCAAGGCCATCGATAATTCGATTAAGTGCGATAAAGAACAAGGCGCCATACCAAAATTGTAATGCCAACAAGGGGACGGCCAACATGCCTAAACCGAAACCTACTAAGGTGAGCTGATCAGGGTGGACATTTTTTTTATCGAGTAACAGCACCGCAGGCGCTAACAGTGGCTTTATTACTGGGGTGATAAATCTATCTAGCATGATGTCATTCCAATTAATCTATTGATTATCGTTCAATTCTTTAACGTCGCGATTTTGTTACGTCACGGCTTATCTATATCTATAACTGTTCTACCCATATCAGTACTGCTGATTACAGTATCATTTCTCAAAGTGAAATGACTTGGCCTTGGGCTGCGTCGGCATCAGTTTGATCGTGAGTCACCATAATGGCGGGTAGCTGGTGCTGGCGTATTTGATCAAAAACGAGTTGCCTGATTTCTTGGCGTAATTGACTGTCGAGCTTACTAAAGGGTTCGTCTAATAAAATGGCTTTAGGTTGGCTAAGCAATACCCGCAGCAATGCTACTCTAGCTTGCTGGCCGCCAGATAAACTTTGTGGATTACGCTGCTCTAATCCGCCCAGACCGACTTGGGTTAATGCCTCACTAATTGCGGTTTGTCGCTGTGCTTTAGGGCTCGGCGGCATGGCAAAGCCGATGTTTCCTGCCACAGATAAATGCGGAAACAATAATGGGTCTTGATAGAGCAAACCAATATGGCGTAAATGACTGGCTGTCGTAGTGATATTTTGGCCGTTTAAATGCAATTGTCCTTCAGCACTAAAACCCGCTGGTAACATGCCAGTTAACCAGTTTAATAACGTCGATTTTCCGCTACCAGATGGTCCCATAATCGTCAGTATTTCACCGCCACGAATGGTTGCACTTAATGATAATAAGCCTTGTTGCTGACGACGTATGATCAGCCCATCAATGGTGAGAACCGATGCTGTAGTTGTACTTGAGCTTTTGGCTGTACTGGCGAATGTTTGCATTATTATCCTTGTTGGTGGCGCTTGATTAACATTTTGGTAATCATTTTTGGCAATAACCAAGCTAATAAAAAACCTAAAGCGGGGAGGATCATTTGCATTAACGCATATACAGCACTGATCCTGCGGCTTCCTCCATTGGCGAGTGCAACCGCTTCGGTGGTAATGGTGTTAATTCGCCCGCCACCAGTAAGCAAAGTGGGTAAGTATTGGCTAAAGCTAATGGCTAAACCGAGCGCGCAAGCAATGAATATCGGCCCAATTAACATGGGCAGTTTAACCCTAAAAAAGATTTTCGCTTTGGTCGCACCAAGACTGGCGGCAACAATACTAAAGCGTGGGTCTAAACGTCGATAGCTGCTAGCCAGTGATAAAAACACATAAGGTAATACAAACAACAAATGGGCCACTACCACATTGGTAAAGGTATGCTGACTGTTGACTTGCTCAAGTAACCACACCAGACCAAATAAAAACGCGATGCTTGGAATAAGCAAAGGCAGATAAATTAATACACTCCCCAGTAGCGATAGCGATTTTCCGCTGTGCTGCTCTGCTTCTAAAGTGAGTAAGGTTAAGCTTATGGCTAGGGCAGTGGCGCAAAGGGCAATCAGTACCGTGTCGATAAGCGGCGTGTGCATTTGTTGTAATGCTGTTTGCCAATGCAGTATGACAACTTGTTGCGGCAAGGCATCAGGGAAATGCCAGAAACCAGCAAAAGACCACAGTAGCATTCCCACTACTGCCAAACCTATGATGGTCATCATTAAGACGGTGATCACATAGGTTATCTTTTGGATGATGGCGCCGCCGTAATCGCGCCGGCCATTGGTTAACATCGATTTAGCGAATTGACACACTAAGCCTTCTAGTAGCCACCAGCAGGCTAATACGAATAAGGTGAGTTGAATTTGTAATATTGCCCCCGCTGATGCTTTAATCCGTAGGCTTAAATCCACATCATGAAACCACTGCATAATCGCTACAGCCAATGTCGGTGGGTTGTTAGGGCCTAAAATTAAGGGGATTTCGACGCTAGCACTGGCGTAGGCCATTACTGCCAATATTGGTAAGCGTAAGTGAGGATAGAGGCTTGGCAACACCACTTTAAAAAATGCGGTTATTGGGCAATAACCTAAGCTCAATGCCACTTTATGTTGTGCCCGCAATGTTTGCCCAAGATCGGGTTGCGCTAACACGCCCAGCGCCATCAGCAATAAAAAAGGCAGCTCTTTTAATGTTAGGCCAAGAATAATACTCAGCCCCATCGCATCGTGTGGGTATAACCAATCGGGAGGTGCATTCCAACCACTTAACCAAGGTGAGACTAAGCGCGATATCATGCCCGACGGGGTGATAAGAAATCCAATAGCAATGGCCGCCGCGGCATGAGGGATAACAAGGATTGGCCCTAAAAGCCGTTGAATATAACCCAGCCAAGGACTGGTAAAGTAACTTGCTAGGATAAGTATCGTGATTAAAAAGGCTAATAAGGTGCTGATAAAGCTAGTGCCGATGCTCAATAACGCCATGTGACCAATACCCGGTGTTTGCCATAATTGGCTAAAACCATTCAAGCTCAATGAGGTTTGATCTAATGCTGGGATCCAACCAAATGCAGGCAACATTACGCCAATTAAGCCACCCATTACCGGAATAACTAACAATGCCATCATGATGTATGGACTGATGCGTACAATAGGATTAAACAACCTAGCTACCGTGCTCATTGCATCACTCCATAGCGTTGTAACCATAGCTTTGCAATCACTTTACTCCAGCTTGGATCGGGCTCGCTCAACGCTGGGCTGATTGCTTGGTTAGCGATAGTTGCACTGGGATGTGACTGAGCGGATGGATTAAACCAGACTTGTTGCTCGGCAGTCAGCTTAGATGTTGCCAACACGCTGATGTCGCCCCATACACTGGGTTGTTGTTTTTTTGCTTGTGCTTGTGGGCTAAGTAAAAAATTGACGAGCAGTTTAGCGCTATTAGCGTGAGCAGCATTATAGGGAATGGCGATAAAGTGGATATTACTCAAGCTGCCATCTTGCATACGATAGCTGCGGCTACTGTCGGGTAATTCAAAACGCGCCACTGCCGCCGGAATTTCGGCGGCAGAAAAAGTAAATGCTAGGGCAAGTTCGCCATCGCCGATTAAACGACGTAATTCCATGCCGCTGGACATAAAGTGGCGGCCTTTGCGCCATAAATATGGGTGTAACTCATCTAAATATTGCCACAACACCGGCAATAACAGAGCTTGGCTTTGTGCCGTGGCAGGTTGATAAAGTCGATTTTTGATTGCTTCAGGTTGAGCGTTATTCAGTACAATCAGGGCATACTTTAAAAAGCTGGTGGCCAAAAAGTCTGGTGGCTTAGGGTAGGTGAACCTGCCTGGATGTTGTTTGACCCATTCGCTTAATTGTTGCAAGGTTTGCGGTGGTGATTGTGTCGCTAGGCTGTCGTAATAAAAAGTCAGCGCAGCTTTACCCCATGGCGCTTCCATGCCTTGTGTTGGTACGCCAAAGTCGCGAGTCATTGCAGGGTTGTTGTCTGGATCCGTTAAGCTAAAGTTGGGTAATTGTGCGACCCAGTTTGGCGCAAGGAGTTGATGCTTGGCCATGGCGGCAAAGTTTTCACCGTTAATCCACACTAAATCGACTTGGCCTTGAGTGTTATTACCTGCTGACTTTTCTGCTAATACTCGACTGACCGCTTCGCTGGTGTCGGTGAGTTTTACATGGTGTAAATTGATCTGATACTGCTGCTTAACTTGCTTGGCAACCCACTGAATATAAAGATTGATTTGTGGATCGCCGCCCCAAGCATGAAAGTATACGTCTTGGTTTATTCCACGAGCTTCAATATCTGACCATGTTGCTGAACCAGTAGTTTTGGCATCAGCTTCACCAGTCCAAAGACAGGCGCATACACTGATAATTAACGCCCTTATGGCAATGATATGCACTTTAGGTTTAGGTGTTTTGCAGAATAACATCCACTTAGCGAACCGCATTTAATGACCAGTCATAATCTAAAAAATCGATATTCAATTGCTGTTTTTCTGCCGCGGTTTGAAGTGCCGGACTGAGTTTTAGCCCACTAGGATAGAGTAATAAAAATGCATCAACAGAATCAGCTCCGCCAAAGCCTTTGGTAAAATCGTCGCCATACCATTTAAAAATTGCAGACAAATAGACTGTGTCGCCTTTGGCGTAGTTGCGGCTGCTATCTGCAAGGAAACGTTGGGTTTGTGCATCGAGTTGCATGTCGAGTTTAGCGCCAGTGTAAGCTTCTTCGCGCAGTGCAGGGCAACCAATGCTGGCACAATTTACCGCAAAATGAATTCTAGGATCATTGTAACGATCGCTGCCGCGGATCAGTTTATGCTCAATATCATTGAGACTGCGGGTCTTACCCAGTAATGGGATAAAACTCTTGTCCCATGGTGAGCTGAAAAATCCACCTAAGTCTTTGATTGAGTCGATATCAGGGTACTTGGTTAAGATAAGTTCAACTGTCCAGGCGTTGTAAGCATTGATGAGCATCGCCAGTTGTGCCGGCTTATCCCAAGCATCAAATTGAGTTTGAGTAATTTGACTGAGTTGTTTGAGATACAGGGTCAATATCGCTCGGTCTTGTTGCATGGCGGCGTAGTCTACCGCGCTACTGTGACCTTGGTTTATCGGCTTAACATGACGGCTGAGTAATGTATTCCAGTTATCGTGTAGCGCTATGATCTGGTTATCTAGTGTATTGTTATCAGTAGCTTGGTTGTTGCTCGCCTGACTAATAGCCGGACTCTTTATAGCAGAAATAACGTCAGACTGATCCACTGCCGCAATAGCCGCATGACTAGCAAGCAAACTCAGCAATAAACCGACAGTCAGCATAAACGATTGAGCATATCGCGTTAATCTTTTCATTATCTGAGACCTATTCTTGTTATATAGAGTCACTTTATAACAGCCATTATCGAGAGTTATGTTCTAAGAATCATCATCAGAACTATTATTTAAGGCCTATAACCTAAGGCCCATTTTCATAAACCCAAGTGATTACTCAGTAGGGTTAGCCACGACGCCAAGTGTGGTATTTTTCTAACCAGCGCAGCAAAGTTGCTGGAGCATGGTTTCGCTTCCATTCACCAGCGGCGTACTTGTTGCCTTCGGCCCATGTTGGGTAGCTGTGAATTGTGCCCAAAATCTTATTCAGTCCCAAGCCGTGTTTCATTGCCAACACAAATTCTGCAATTAAATCGCCAGCGTGTTCTGATACCACGGTCACGCCTAAGATTTTATCTTTACCTTTAGGGGTAATCACTTTAATAAACCCTTGGGTGGCACTGTCGGTAATGGCACGATCAAGTTCAGCAAAATCAAAGCGAGTTACTTCGTAATCAATGCCTTGCTGCTGGGCTTCGTATTCATTTATACCCACTCGAGCCACTTCTGGATCGATAAAGGTGGTCCACGGGATCACGCGGTAATCGACTTTGAATTTTTTCAAATGACCAAACAGTCCATTGACTGCCGCATACCAGCCTTGATGCGCTGCCACGTGAGTAAATTGATACGGGCCAACAATATCGCCTGCCGCATAGATATTTGGGTATAAGGTTTCTAAGTATTCATTGGTGACGATAGTGCGCTTTGTCTCAATGCCTAGCTCTTCCAAACCGTAACCGCTTAAGCGGGCACTACGACCAACAGCACATAATAGCTGGTCGTACTCTAACGCTAATTCTTGCTGTTGATGCTCAACGATAAGGTATTTTTTACCATCGCGTAGTTCACAGCGCAGTGCTTGATGAGAGGTTAAAATATTCACGCCACTTTTTTGTAAGGCTTGGGTGGCAAACTCAGACACTTCACGATCTTCTTTGATCATGATGCGTTCAGCCATTTCAACTTGAGTGACTTGCGATCCTAAACGGGCAAAGCTTTGCGCCAGTTCAGAACCAATTGGGCCGCCACCTAATACCACCAATTTTTGCGGCGCAGTGTCGAGTTTGGCAAATTCGTCCCACAAGGTATCACTGGTAACATAACCGACTTCTTCTATGCCTGGTAACGGTGGCACAAACGGGCGAGCACCTGTTGCGATGACAATACTGCGCGCGGTTAAGCGGCTAGTGTTACCGTCAGGGTGGCTAATTTCTACTGTCCATGGGTCGACTAATTTTCCGTAGCCTTTGACGACGTCGACACCTAAATTGGTGTAACGCTCAATGCTGTCGTGGGGAGCAATATCGGAAACCACTTGATGCACGCGCGCCATGACTTTTTTAAAAGAAAACTCAGGTGTCGTGTCTTCTAGGCCGTAATGATGGGCGTTTCTTATTTGCTGAGCAATTTTAGCGCTTTTAATAATCGCTTTACTGGGCACACAGCCATAGTTTAAGCAGTCGCCGCCCATTTCTCCGGCTTCAATTAAGGTTACTTTGGCTTTTACTGCGGCAGCAATATAGCTAGTGACTAGGCCTCCGGCACCTGCACCAATTACAATTAAGTTGCGATCAAACTTAGCGGGTTTAGTCCATTGACTGTATACGCGGCGTTTTTTAATGGTATTGACTATCGCTTTAGCAATAAGAGGGAATAAGCCTAATAGTGCAAATGATATAATCAGATTAAACGATAAAATGTTCGTTAAGCTGTCAATTTGCGCCAGCTGAGTACCGGCATTAACGTATACAAAGGTGCCCAAAAACATACCAATCTGGCTAACCCAGTAAAAGGTCCACGATTTAAATGAAGTGACGCCCATCAATAAATTAATCATGAAAAATGGGAATATAGGCACCAAGCGTAAGGTGAATAAATAAAAGCCCCCCTCTGTTTCAATGCCTTTATCAATCGCCGCTAAACGTTCAGGGAAGCGCTTTTTGATTGAGTCGCGCAATAAGTAGCGTGAGACTAAAAAGGCCAGTAACGCGCCAATACTTGAAGCAAACGAGGCAATAATCAACCCTTCAACAATACCAAATAGTGCTCCAGAGGCAATGGTGAGAATGGCTGCGCCGGGAAGAGACAATGTTGTCACAGTTACATACAGTATAAAGAATCCGCCAATAACTAATAATGGCGATTGCTCGCGCCATTGGTGGAAATCATTCATCGAGGCTTTTAATCCTTCTAAGGTCAGTAAATGATGCAAGTCGAAGTAGAAAAACAGTACTACTAATAATGTAGCAATGAGTAATAGGATAATTTTTTTAATCATAAACAGTCGCCTTAAAATGAATGTTGCAAGGTAAGCGTGGCGTTAACAGGTAGCTCAGGGAAAACCAAGGTTGAGCCAAAATAACCGCCTTCAAATACAGGGCGCCAGTTGTTTTGATTGGTCACATTATTCACGTCCAGCCTTAAGCTTGTTTGCGGTGTAAAGTCATAGCGAGTGTTGATATTAAGCGTGTATTGATCGCGGATGTACACAGTCGCTAAAAAATCTAATGGGTAACTCTTGGTATATAGACCGGAGAAACCTGCTTGCCATTTTTCTGTAATGGCAATACCACCATTAATTGTCAATGTCTGCTCAGGCAAACCTTGAACTCGACGATTTGATGGTGCAAATGAGGCAAAGTTTGGCGCTCCAATTCCAGTGCCTTGGATGATATCCGGGCGCGAGTTGTCAAAGCTGTCGGCCACTTGCACTGTGTCTTGGCTACTTGCTGAGTCATCATAGCGAGCGTCTAAATAGCTGTAACCTGCGCTAAACCAATATGGATCGGCATCAAAAAAGGCTTGTGCCTCAAATCCCTTGGTGCGAATGCCTGTATTGCTGCCATCTCGATTACGCAGGCTGCGTTTTTGATCAAACACAGCGGCATCGACATACCAAGCGCTGTCTGTTGGTGAGTATTTTATACCGACTTCATTAAGGGTATTTTCAGTGGCAAAGTTTTGACGACTAATTTGGTTGTTTGCACCTAAGGTATTGCCACCGCCCATACTGTTTGAGGTTGATTCATTATAACTAGCGCTGGCATAGGTGGTGATAGCATCGGTGAGTTTATAGCTGAGACTAATTTGTCCAGACTCTAGCATTTCATGAATAGAATCGCTGGCCGCAGTTTGACCTTGTGGCGCAATAGGATCGCGTGCCTGGACATCATAAAAATCAGCTCGATAACCTATGCTGGTCGAAAACTTATCGGTCCATTTACTGTTGTGTTGGATCGCCAAGCCGGTTTGCCAACTGCTGGAGTCTGTGGTGTCAGACAATGAAAAGTCGCTACTGCCATCGCCGTTGGTATCGTATTGGGCTCCGGGTGACACAAACACACCTGGGCGTAGCTCAACTAGCCTTGCTTGCTGCTCAGCAGTCAGTGGAATACGGCGGTTTTCAATTGGACCCGTCAAGTCGATAGGTAAGTCAGCTTCGGTGGTAAATTGGCTGTAACCTAACACTTTGCTGTAGCGAAGATCCACCGCGGCAATGGTACTTTGGCTGTCATTCCATTGATAGGCTAATTCAAGGCGGTTTTGGGCTGTGTCTGCACCATCAATGATTTCAACAAAACTGTTTTGAGCGATTTCTTCACGTTCTAAATGCTGATAATAAGTGATGTTTTTAAGGGTTGCATTATCACTAAGTTGGCGCACATATGTGCTGTGCAGCAAAAAGGTTTGTGCGTCGTTAGTGTTATCGGGATCGGTTAATACTTGGCTGCGATCTATCTCAACTAAGCCGGTTGGCGATACGATGGCATTGGCTCCAGCAATAGTACTGCCATTAGGTTGAACACCTTGACCAGTAATATATAAACCGTTGTCGATTAATGCTTGAGTAGGGCGATTAATCCCCGCGTTGTCGGTAAATTCAACATCATAGTATTCGACGTTAATATCCCAAGTACTGACATCGTCGGGCAGTAATCGAAATGCCACAAAAATACTGTCACTTTTAAAGCCTGAGTAATCGTAATAGCTGCCGTTATCTATGTGTTCAGCGCTTAAACGTATGCCACTTTGGTTGGCGACTAGGTCTGTGGCGACATCTAATTGAGCGCGATAATGGTCCCAACTGCCGCCCGATGCCGTGATCTTGCCAAATTTACTGTCAGTTGGCGCAGTTTTCGAATGTAAATTAACAAAACCACCGTTACGTTGACTGGTACCGAGTAGCACTGGTGGTGCACCTTTGACTACATCAATTTGCTCTACTGCATTAAATGACATGGGAATCCCAAAGCCGTTATTACCGGCCTGGCGACGAACACCATCTTGGTACAGTTCACCTAATTGACCGCGAATGGTTGGCAAACTCGATGCACCGAAGCCGCTGGCTGAATAACTGTTAGGGCTGACTTTTTGAATGTCTGATAAATCAGTGATATTAAGCTGTTCAATCATTTCACTGGTGATAGGCGTGACCGAGCGGGCGATATCTTTTAATGCTATGCCATCCCCAAAGGGGCCGTTGATCTTAGTGTTTTTAGGTGACATGCCTTTATCGTTAATCGCTTTACCTGATACTTGAATCACTTCAATAGTGGAAGTGTCTTCAGCTGCAGTTGTCAAAGATGAATACAAGGCTAGGCTAACCGCTAGCGCGATAAGTGAACGATTTTGATGGCGATGAGTAGGCATAATATTTTCTGCTGTGATGAACATGGTTAAAGAGACCTTCTAATTAACTTTTTTGTTTCAACCATGTTATGCCTATTTTTATAGGCTTAGGTCTAAATGGCATAGATGTCAGTGCAACATAGTTGCGCGTTACTCGGTCAATTAGTGGCAAATGCGATTTTTGATTAAAAAGTCAGTTTAGCCTATTAAAAGCTCATTAGTTTTAGATAGATACCACTTTATTATTATTTTTTAAGGAATGATGATGCAAACAACACTTAGCGGCGATGTTCAACGCAAATTGCAATGGTCATTACTGGCTTTACGTTTAGGCGTATTTTTGGTGATGCTAGTGTGGACATTGGATAAGTTTGTTAATCCTGGCCATAGCATGAAGATATTTGAAAAGTTTTATGGCATTAGCGGCATGAATGAAGTTGCCGCCTATATTATGGGCGCACTGCAATTAACCTTAGTATTTGCGTTTGTATTGGGGTTTAAAAAGCGTATTACTTACGGGATTATCTTTCTCATGCATGGCGCTTCAACCTTGTCGGCATTTAATCAATATTTTGATGCGTTTAATAACTTATTGTTTTTTGCTGCATGGCCAATGTGGGCCGCGTGTTTTGCGCTGTACATGTTAAGAGATGAAGATACTAAGTTTACTGTGCAATAAATGACTAACCGATTTTAGGCACAAAAAGGCCGGCTAAATATATTTAGCCGGCCTTTTTATTGGCTGCTCAATGTTAAACTCGAATACAAAACACCAACCTTGAGGCTTAAGCACTCAAGGTCATGCTGTCAATTTTGGGTATTATTTGGCGTAACGATTACGAATAACCAAAAAGCTAAATAACACCACAATTACCATTTGCGTACTTAAGCCTTGCCATGTCGACGCTATACCCAACCAGCTAATCGACACATCTAAAGGGAAGGGCGTAAGGCTAATTACCGCAGCTTCTTGTAATGCGGAAATACCTTTGCCTGCCAAGATAAACGCTAGCACCAACATGAAGTATGAACTCACCGCAAAGAAGCGGGCTAATGGCAATTTAACTGAGTAGCGCATCATTAACCAAGCAATCACAGCTAAAATAGCCATACCGGCTAGCAAGCCGTAAACCAGGTAACTGACTTGTTCATTACTGCTATCAGAGCCTATGGCTTGAGTCAGTAATGACTGATAGAACAAAATGGTTTCAAAGACTTCACGATAAACCGAAATAAACGCAAGCCCTGTGAGACCCCATAAGGTACCAGTGTTTAAATGACGATCAACATTATTTTTAATGTAACTTTGCCATTTGGAACCCTGGGTTTTACTGTGCATCCAATAACCGACATAGAACAACACCAGAGCAGCCATTAATGCGGCGCCGCCTTCCATTAACTCCCTCGATGCGCCGCTAATACTAATCAGATTATCTGCCGCCCACCAGGTTAATACTCCCGCAGCGAGTGCCGATATCCAACCAAAATGAACAAATTTAATCGCATCATGGCGCTCGGTTTTAATTAACACTGTCATTAAGGCAATGATCACCAACAGTGCTTCTAAACCTTCGCGCAACAGAATAATTAATGCCGCCGAAAACATGGCATTATTTGATAACGATTGGCCTGTTAATACAGTGTCAGCTTGATTAAGCTGAGTCATTATGCTGGCAAACTCTTGATTAATCTTTGTGGTTTGGCCTGGTACTTTCAGTAAGTTTCTAAAGTTAAGCAGTTGGCCCTCGATCGATTTTCGTAAACTACTGTCATGAGCATCTAAGGTATTTTCAATTAACTCAAATCCATCTAAGTATGCACTTACCGCCAAGGTTTGTGCTTGCGCTAACTCATTGGCGTGATAGGCCTCTACTGCAGCTTGCAAGTTTGTGCGTGCAGTTGAAATCGGCGACTCAGCGTGTTGAAACAGTAATTTAGGTTGTGAGCGTAATAACTCAAGTTGGCTACGATCAATGCCGACATCTTGCTGAAGTAATTGTATAGGATTGTTATTGACCCATTGTTGTAATTCAACATTAGTATCATGTTTGCTATGTTCAGTTGCTGTGGCCGTTGGCTCAAACGCTAAGCTGCCAACATAGAAAGCCAGTGACCAACGTTGTTGATCATTTAACTCACTAAAAGCCCGCATCGCGCTGCCATCTAAACCATCAGAAATGGCGTCATACAGTCCCAGTAACGAACGATTTAACGCACGTTCTTGATCGGTGAAATTGGTTGGTTCAGGTGCTAATGATTTGGCTAATGGCCCATTGCCTTGGCCTAAATCACCGTGACAGCTTGAGCAATTTTCGATAAACAATTGCTGAACATGATCTTTGGTTAATAGCTGTGATGGCAGTATTAAGGCCGGAGACTGGCTTAATAACTGTTGGCGGATTTGTTGGCTAAATCCTTGAATAACAGCCAGTGGCGCTTTGTCTTCAATGGCTTGTTGTAATTGCAATGCATCTGTCATTACTGAATTTTGCATATCATTCGCGAGCAGGTTGGTTTTTTCAATAATAATGCTGGCAAATTGCTGCATTTCAGCAAATTCATCAGGATTAGTAATATTACCTGTTGTAACCGCTTCTGAGTAATCCACCCCAATATATTCAGCTAACTGGAGAATTTGTCGTGTTTGTTTGACTATATCGTCAGATGTCATTGCCGGGCTCTGCGCCCATAGCGTCGTTGAAAAAATCGCACTAATAGCAAGCAATAGGCATCGATTGAAGAAGGATGAGTTGAGCCATTGCCGTCTTAACGTCAAGCTGTTTAAGAAAGTATTCAAGGTATTGCCCCAATAGGAATAAAAGAATTATTCTCTAAAATAAACCAAGTAAATGATAATGATTTGTATTCTACTTATTTGTTGGTAGCTTATCAATCACTGTGAAAGCTTGTTGGTGAGGCTGGTGAGTATTAATCCAGTTTATTTGCGCAAGTATGATCTGATTTCAGGGTGAGGAAATGATTCTGCAATAAATTATTTATTATTATAGTCACTAAAACATTGAGTTATGATTAGTTGCTGTGCAGTATTCATTATTACTGTTTGGTATAAGTCACATTCATTTAAGATAATAAACGGTGTGGCAATCGTCCTTTATCTTGCCGTCTGCGTTATCTGGCCATTTATCCGATTTGAATCTGGCTCGGGTTAGCTATAATGAGCAAAATAAGATTATTCTGTTTATTATAGCTATTCTGACGAGATGTTTTGATAACACACAGGCCGATAATGACGAGTTATATAAGAGCAGGTAGACAATGACTACCCCAGCAAGCGCTCCAATTTATGGTGATCTTAGTTTGATCGACATAGGCATGGATTTATTTATTGAAATTCATTTTGCCAATGGCAAAACCGTCCAATCACGTTCGAGTATGATTGGCTATCAACTTGGGCGTTTTATCTTAATTGAGTATCCAAACAAAGGTCTTTCTGAGGCTTATCAGCATATGCTAGTGAATGCTGAAATTGTTGTAAGAGCCATGACCAATAGCGGCTTTAAAGACATCATTGCGTTTAAGTCATCTATTTTATCTATCGTTAATCAACCGATTAAGATGTTATGTCTCAGTGTTCCGAAAATCATCATTAAGAAAAAGTTACGCGATCAGCTCAGAGTTAATATTGAACAAGATGTATTTGTTATTCACAATGACGCTAAAGTGAGCGCCAAAATGGTTGATTTTTCATTTTCGGGGTGTTTGCTGACCTTAGACGCCAACGCGGCAAGTTTTGCCGAAGGCGAGCAAATACACGTGTCTATTTCGATCAATACTGAACTTTCTGGCATTTTATCTGGCAGTGCGGTAAAAGTTAAAAATGTTGAAGGGCTATTACACGTGGGGATCAAATTTTCAGATGATAATTCGTTATTAAAAGACAATATCTTCAGCTATTTTTTAGTTAATTCGACTCGACACTCATAATCAACAGTGAGTCATAGTAAAAAATAAACTAAAAAAAAGCGCATCATAAGATGCGCAAAAATTCACAAGCAAACACGTTATAACAGCTTGTTATTATCAAGCTAACCTAGAATGTCTATCCTGTTAGGCTAGCAAGCTATTAATCTAAATAGTTTAAAATCCCTAATGCCGCGTCTCGACCTTCTGCAATCGCTGTCACGACTAAGTCAGAGCCTCGCACCATATCTCCGCCAGCAAACACTTTTGGATTGGTGGTTTGAAACGGGTTGTCATCTGTTTTATTAGCTTTCACTAGGCCCCATTCATTGGTTTCGATACCAAAATCACTAAACCATGCGGCAGGACTAGCTTGGAAACCAAAGGCAATAATCAGCGCATCAGTTGCTAACACTTGCTCACTACCTGGAATGATTTCAGCGCGTTGACGTCCGCTGGCATCAGCTTCGCCCATTCGGGTTTCAACGCACTCAATCCCGACCACTTGACCGTTTTCAGCTTTAATGGCCACAGGTTGACGATTAAATAAGAAATTAACGCCTTCCTCGCGAGCATTTTGTACTTCACGACGTGAACCAGGCATGTTGGCTTCGTCACGGCGATAAGCACATGTCACGCTTTTAGCACCTTGACGAACAGCTGTTCGTAAACAGTCCATTGCAGTATCACCGCCGCCTAGCACCACGACATCTTTACCTTCAAGGCTTAGATACGGTGTCGCTTCGTCTTGAGTACCCATAATGTGATGAGTATTACCAATAAGATACGGCAGGGCTTGGATCACGCCTTGGGCATCTTCATTAGGCAGTTTTGCTTTCATGGCGGTGTAAGTACCCATACCTAAGAATACAGAATCGTATTCATCTAACAGGCTTTGGAAGCTCACATCTTTTCCGACAGTGACACCCATTTTGAATTTGATGCCCATACCTTCAAGCACTGAGCGACGTGTCGCCATGACCTCTTTATCAAGCTTAAATGACGGTATGCCGTAAGTGAGCAAACCACCAATTTGTGGATACTTGTCATACACTACTGTTTGCACACCATTGCGTGCCAGAATATCTGCACAGCCAAGACCTGCAGGACCCGCTCCAATGATGGCAACACGCTCTTTACGAGGAGTCACTTGAGTCATGTTTGGGCGCCAACCTTGTGATATGGCAGTATCGGTAATGTATTTTTCAACACTACCAATAGTCACAGCACCAAAGTCATCGTTTAAGGTACAGGCACCTTCACATAAGCGGTCTTGTGGGCACACTCGGCCACAAATTTCTGGCAGCGTATTGGTTTCATGCACCAAGTCTGCCGCCTCCATAATCCGGCCTTCTTCTGCCAGTTTTAACCAGTTTGGAATGTAGTTATGCAGTGGGCATTTCCATTCGCAATACGGGTTGCCACAGTCCAGACAACGATCAGCTTGCTGCTTGACTTCTGGTTGTGTAAACGGCTGATAAATTTCAATAAATTGTGTGGCACGTTTCTTGGCTTCATGTTTTACCGGGTCTACTCGACCCACTTCGATAAATTGAAAGTCATTGCTCATAATAATTACCCTGCTTTTACCACTAATTCCGGACTCTTCTGCTCAATTTTTAGCAGGTCAGCAACGGCAATATTCGTTGGTTTAACTAATACGAAACAATCCAACCAGTTTTCAAAATCACTCAATATCATTTTGGCATGCTCACTGCCTGTTTCTTCATAATGAGTTTCAATAAGACCTTTTAAGTGCTGCTGGTGGATTTTTGATTCTACTTTATGGGTGTCGACCATTTCGGTGTTTACCCGACGATTAAAACGCCCAAATTGGTCAAACACATAAGCAAATCCGCCTGTCATACCTGCACCGAAGTTAACTCCAGTTTTACCTAGGATAACCACGATACCACTGGTCATGTATTCGCAACAATTATCGCCACTGCCTTCAACGACAGCGATGGCGCCAGAGTTACGCACAGCAAAACGCTCACCCGCTTGGCCTGCGGCAAATAATTTACCGCCCGTTGCGCCATACAAACAGGTGTTGCCCATAATGGCACTGCGTTCACTCTGGAACGGGCTACCAATAGGAGGATGAATAACGATTTTACCGCCTGACATCCCTTTACCAACATAATCATTGGCGTCGCCGCAAAGCCTAAGTTCAAGACCTGGGCTATTCCAAACCCCAAAACTTTGTCCTGCGCTACCGCTAAAACCAAGGGTTAACGGTTGTTTTGCGCCCGCGACCCCGACTTTAGTGGCAATATAGCCTGACAGTGTTGCGCCAACAGAGCGATCGGTATTATTAATTTGATATTGATAAGTAAACGGTTCACCGAGATCAACTGCCGTACGACAATCAGCTAACAAGGTTTGGTTTAACTGACCCACATCTGATGGCGGATTGATTTCTTTCCATGTCAGTGACGTATTTGGCTGCACTTTAGGCTTGTATAAAATCGGCGCTAAATCTAAGCCACGTTGCTTGTCTGTTTGACCTTCAATCGCATACAACCAGTCGCTGCGTCCGACTAAATCTTCGAACTTGGTGACACCTAATGCTGCCATCCATTCACGCACTTCTTGAGCAACAAACTCAAAGTAGGTCATGACACGTTCTGGTAAGCCGTGATAATGATTATCACGTAAGTTTTTATCTTGTGTCGCAACACCTGTGGCACAGTTATTAAGATGACAAATACGTAAGTATTTACACCCAAGCGCGATCATAGGCACAGTGCCAAATCCAAAGCTTTCAGCCCCGAGTAATGCAGCTTTAATCACATCAGTACCGGTTTTTAAACCGCCATCCACTTGTAAGCGAATTTTATGACGTAAGCCATTTTCTACCAGTGACTGATGCACTTCCGCTAAACCGAGTTCCCAAGGAGAACCAGCATATTTCACTGAGGTGATTGGGCTTGCACCAGTACCGCCATCGTAACCCGATATGGTGATCATATCGGCATAGGCTTTGGCGACACCCGTTGCAATAGTGCCAACGCCTGGTTCTGAAACCAGCTTGACCGACACCAAGGCTTTTGGATTGATTTGTTTTAAATCGAAAATAAGCTGAGCCAAATCTTCAATAGAATATATATCATGATGTGGTGGCGGTGAAATGAGGGTCACACCGGGACGTGCATGACGTAATCCGGCAATTTCCACACTCACTTTATGACCAGGTAACTGACCACCTTCACCGGGTTTTGCCCCTTGTGCCACTTTAATTTGCAGCACATCAGCGTTAACCAGGTAGTGAGCTGTCACTCCAAATCGACCAGATGCAATTTGCTTAATGGCTGAGTTACGTTCGCTATTGAAACGACGCGCGTCTTCTCCGCCTTCACCTGAGTTTGAGCGACCGCCAAGACGATTCATCGCAACCGCTAATGCTTCATGGGCTTCAGGGCTTAATGCGCCAATACTCATGGCGGCACTGTCAAAGCGTGAGTAAAGTGTTTCAGCGCCTTCAACAGTCTCTTGCTCAACTGCGTCAAGCTGGCCTTTAATGCCAATTAAATCGCGCAGCGTTGCCACTGGGCGATCATCAACCAAACGAGTAAACTTTTTATACTCAGCGTAGTTTTTGTCTTTTAGTGAAGCTTGCAAGGTATTGACTACATCTGGGTTAAAGCAGTGATATTCGCCGCCTTCAACATACTTAAGCAAGCCACCTTGTGGTAGCGGTACATGGGCGCGATAGGCCGCAGTATGGAGTATTTTTTGGTCATCGGCGATATGGTTAAAGCTAACCCCTTCAATACGGCTGATTACGCCTTTAAAGCACAATTCAATCACATCACTGGCTAAACCGACGGCTTCAAACTGTTGGCTACAACGGTATGATCCGACGGTACTAATGCCCATTTTTGACATGATTTTACGCAAACCTTTTTCAATGCCATAACGGAAGTTAAGCATTAATGGGGTCACATCATCTATCTGATGCAATTTTGCCATCGCAGAAATAGACTCGTATGCCAAGTAAGGGTAAATGGCTGTTGCGCCAAAGCCGATTAGTACCGCAAAATGATGTGGATCACGAGCCGATGCGGTTTCAACAATAATGTTAGTGTCGCAACGTAAACTTTTATCGACTAAACGTCGCTGCACAGCTCCGACAGCCATTGCGGCTGGGATCACTTGAGCATTTTTTGCAACCGCGCGATCAGACAAGACTAATAATGTTGTGCCACTGCGCGCCAAGCGTTCTGCTTCGTCTGTTATACGACGAATAGCCTGCTCTAAGGTTTCTTGAGCATCGTAGTTCAAGTCAACTGTATTGGCGCGATAGTTAGTGCTATCGAGTCCAAGTAATTGGTTAAAATCGCTGAATAATAAAATTGGCGAATTAAACATTACTCGGTAAGCATTACCTGTGGTTTCGCTAAAAAGATTTTGTTCACGTCCTACACAGGTCGCGAGCGACATTACGTGTTTTTCACGCAAGGGGTCAATCGGTGGGTTGGTCACCTGAGCAAATTTTTGACGGAAATAGTCATACAAGGAGCGTGACTTTTTCGACAATACAGCCATAGGTGTATCATCGCCCATTGAGCCAATGGCTTCTTCGCCTTTGCTGGCTAGTACCCAAATAACTTGCTCTAATTCTTCACGAGTAAAACCAAACTGTTTTTGATATTGCAGCAGTGTTTTGGCATCGAAGCCACTTGAACCTTGTTTTGTCGGCGCAATTTGCTCCGCAGGGATCAATGTCTGACTGTTTTTAGCCATCCACTCTTTGTAAGGATGACGACGCTTTAGGTCATTATCAATTTCAAATGAGTGATACAAGCGACCATTTAAGGTGTCTAAGACTAATAACTCGCCAGGCCCAACACGGCCTTTTTCAATCACTTCATCGGCGGAATAATCCCAAATACCCACTTCAGACGCTAAGGTGAGGATACGATCCTTGGTTATAACGTAGCGAGAAGGGCGTAGGCCGTTACGATCAACTGCACAGGCAGCATGGCGACCATTGGTCATTACAATGCCTGCAGGGCCATCCCACGGCTCCATGTGCATTGAGTTAAAATCATAAAAAGCTTTTAACTCGTCATCCATTTCAGGATTAGATTGCCATGCAGGTGGAATAAGCAAACGCATCGCACGGTATAAATCCATGCCACCGGATAACAGCATTTCGAGCATGTTATCTAAAGAAGACGAGTCTGAACCGGTTTCGTTAACAAAAGGGGCCGCTTGTTGTAAATCGGGTAATAAAGGCGAGTTGAATTTATAAGCACGCGCTCTTGCCCATTGACGGTTGCCGGTAATGGTATTGATCTCACCATTATGAGCGAGATAACGAAACGGTTGTGCTAATGGCCATTTTGGCGATGTATTCGTTGAGAAGCGTTGGTGAAATAAGCAAATCGCACTTTTTAAACGAATATCTGCTAAGTCTGTATAAAATGATGGCAGGTCTGCTGGCATCATTAATCCTTTATAGACTATGACTTGCCCAGAAAGACTAGCAACATAAAAATCTTTATCATCTGTTATTTGTTGCTCAAGACGGCGACGAGCCATATATAAGCGACGTTCAAGATCTTTCTCACGCCATCCCACTGGCGCGTTAATCAATACTTGATAGATTTGTGGCAAGCTTTTCCGGCCAATCTCCCCCAGAACATCTGGATTGATCGGAACTTTACGCCAGCCAGCGACACTTAACGTTTCTCTTTGTAGTTCTTTTTCTAAAATGAACTTCGCTTCATCAGCGCGTTGCTCATCTTGGCTAAGAAATAGCATACCCACCGCAAATTTGCGGCTTAAATGCCAATCATTTTCAGCCGCAATCGCTTCAAAAAAATCTGTAGGCATTTGCATTAATAAACCACAGCCATCACCTGTGCGTCCGTCAGCTGCAATACCACCACGATGCTTCATTCGATCGAGACCATGAATCGCGGTACGCACAATACGGTGACTCGCGTCTCCGTCCATTTGTGCAATCAAACCAAATCCGCAATTGTCACGCTCAAAACTGGGATGATACAAGCTCATACAAAAAACCCCCTAAACCTCTACTAGATACGACTCGGGGTAAATTTGAAGAATATCCATAGATATGCACCCGAACCATCCAAATTAAACCGAGAATGCATAAAGGTCAAACCAAAAAAATGCAACAAACTGAAATATAATTACTAGAAAAAGGTAATAAGCTGTCAAGTTTACGTTAACGTAAACTGTGTTTTTAGCGCTATAACGTTCTGAATAAAAAGAATTTTAGAAAAAAATTAAATTACTGATTACCTTTTTGTAACAATAGCGGTTAATTGTTTTTGAAACAAAAATAATGAATTTTATTTCAAACACAGTCTTTGGGTAAAAAATTATTATAAATGAGTAAATATTCACTTTTATGTAGATGTAAATAAACTAAATTGTTTTAAACGTTATTTAGTTTGTACATAAGTTTATAACTCGCTTGAGTTAATAGACTGTTTTATTGATTTAGCACCAAGACAGGTGTTTATCGACTGACTACACTGGCGAACTTTGGCGTAATAATGAGACTGTATTTTGGGTTTAGATGACTACGTAAATACGTTTGGCCTGTATTGCAAACGTCTATATGGACAAAGGGTAAAAAAATTAACCATTGATGCCCAATTTACTTGTCCTAATCGTGATGGCACCTTAGGGGTGGGAGGGTGTACTTTTTGCAACGTTGTCTCATTCAGTGGTGAACGAGGTAGAGAACAACCGATAGCGATACAATTAACTGAAGGCAAAGTACGTGCGCAATCAGCAAAAAAATGTACTTCTTCGGTGAATATAAATACTGCACCCACAGCTAAATATATTGCTTATTTTCAAGCTTACACTAGTACTTATGATGAGTATGAAGTGCTTAAGCAAAAATATGATCAAGCGCTGGAGGATAGCGATATTGTAGGGTTACATATTGGTACTCGTCCTGATTGTGTTCCTGATCAAGTAATTGATTTACTGGTTGAGTATCAACAACGAGGGATAGAAGTATGGCTAGAATTAGGCTTACAAACCGCCAATGATCATACTTTAAAGCGGATTAATCGTGGCCATCTGTTATGCGAATATCGTCGGACGGTAAAAAATGCCCGCGCTAGAGGCATTAAAGTGTGTACTCATTTGATATTAGGGCTCCCAGGCGAAACGTCGATTGACTATTTTAATAGCTTACAAACTGTATTAGGCATTGGTGTAGATGGACTTAAATTACATCCTTTACATGTTGTTGAAGGCAGTACGATGGCGAAGCAATGGCGTTATAATGCTATGCCATTATTGACCCTTGAAGAGTATGCCGCTGAAGCTGCAAAACTTATTCGACATACTCCAAAAAATATTATCTTTCATCGGGTAACTGCTTATGCCAAAAAACCAATCTTACTCGCCCCAGATTGGTGTGCTTTTCGCTGGGATGGCTTGGTTGCGATCGTAAACGAGTTACGTGAATTTGGTGGGCAAGGCAGTGCATTAATCGCTAGCCAACCTAAAACCTCTTGGGGCGAGTGATCGCTGCGGGTCGATTATTGGCAATCAAATAGGTTCAACATTTAGGTCGATTTTTGTGATGTTATATAGGAGTGATAACTATTATCACTAAAAATTTGGCTGAAAAATTATCAATGTGAGGTATTTTTAAACATTGGTAATACCAGTTGAGTAGTTATGTTGAAAAAATGTGATATTTTGTCATTAAATAGCGGTTAAATATTAGCAAGCCTTGCATAGGGTATTTTACTCGGTATCATATTTATAACTTTATAGCGTTATATTTGATAGAGGTGCCTTAATGGCCACAACGCAGTTAGACTCAATATTGGATCTCAATACGCTTGAGCAATATATCAGTGCCATTGGAGCTGGAACGTTATTGAAAAGCGTCGTGTTATTCGAGCAGCTAATGCCTGAATATATCAGCAGCCTAGTGAAAGCGGGTGATGCAAATGATAAAGACACCTTATGTGCAGAAGCTCATAAATTTAAAGGTGCAGCAGGGTCTGTTGGCCTGAAACGCATTCAGCAATTTTCACAGTTATTACAACACGGTGAAGAAGCTAAATGGGAAACCGAACACAAGGTATGGCTTGCTGCAATCGTTGAGCATGCTGCCAAAGATTTACAACAGTTGAAAGTATACTTGGAAGCAAAAGCGTAATTTCCATTATGCTAGTCACTATCTGTTTAGATAAATACCTAGACGAGTGCTGAAAGTCATGCTGTTTAAGTGCCTCTTATTTAAGGGGCATTTTTTATGGGCCTTTATTTCGATTAGCCCATTGATGTCTTGTTTTTTTGGCTTATTTAATTCACTATTTGAATTAACATAGATAAGGGTAATCGTTTATATGAAAAATCTTCCTAGCCTTAAAAACCTTTATTATTTAGTTCATTTACATCAAGAACAAAATTTTAATCGCGCTGCCAAGATATGCTTTGTGAGCCAATCAACATTATCAAGTGGGATTCAAAACCTTGAAGAGCAACTGGGTTACCAGTTAATTGAACGCGATCATAAATCCTTTATGTTTACTGCTATTGGCGAAGAAGTGGTTGAGCGAGCTCGCAATATTTTAACCGATGTCGATGACTTAGTTGAGTTAGTTAAAAATCAAGGCGAACCCATGACTGGAGAGATCCGCTTAGGGTGTATTCCGACCATAGCGCCATTCTTACTCAGTCGAGTGGTTAAATTATGCCAGCAAGATTATCCCAAACTCAGCTTGTTATTAAAAGAAGATACCACTGAGCGTTTGTTGGATGCGTTAGCCAAAGGTGAGTTAGATCTATTGATATTGGCGTTACCCGTGGACACGAGTGGTTTTCATAGTATGAAAGTCGGTATTGACCCATTTAAAATGGTAATGCATAAAGAGGTATCGCAACAATTAGTGCAACCTATCGACTACCAAAAAATGCCTGATGAAAGTATTTTTTTACTCCAAGCTGAACATTGTATTACCGGACACGCAATAACAGCATGCCAATTGGGTGATAGTGCCAAAATTAATCCCTTTGCTGCCACGAGTCTGCATACTTTAGTACAGATGGTAAACAGTAAACTTGGTACTACATTTTTACCCCAAATGGCTATTGATACAGGGATTTTAACGGATACCGATCTGGTTGCTATCGATCCACCTGGCGAAGCCCCTTACCGTGATATCGGTTTAGTTTGGCGTCAAACTACCAGTCGTATTTCAACGTTCAGAACCTTAGGTTTGGCCATTCAGAAAAAGCTGTTAGCACAAGTGTTACCGAATAAGATCGGTTAGAGACTCATTTGGAGAATGTTGAAGCCTCAATAAATGGCAAGTCGTAATACTTGCCATTTTTGTTATTAACTGACTTCAACTAGTAGAGGGAGCTATTTTATTGGAGCAACACCATACACTTCAGTTGGATGCTTTTTACCCTTTAGCATAATAGGCCCTAAGTCAGTCAGTTGATACTGGCTATTTTGCTGTTCAAGTCGATGCACCACATCCCCTGAGAGCAACATTCTTTGACCGAGTGGGTTACATTGATCTTGCAGTCGAGCCAGAGTGTTTAATACATCACTAAAGAAGCTAATTTCTTGCTTATGAACACCAACTACTGCGGCGACAACTTGGCCACAGTGCGCTGCTGCTTTGAATTTGGGCACAAAACCATATTGCTGTTCAAAGTATTTTCTCTGCCACTGAAGTTGCTGACAAAACTCAAAATAAATATTCATGCAACGGTCATGTTTAATGCCTTGTTCTAACGGCCAGTGGATCAATACTGCATCACCCATATAGCGATAAATTTCCGCTTCATTATCGGTCACCGTATCTGCAAGCATACTAAAGCTGTCTTGAATCAAGCGGCTAAAGCGATAGTCACCTAACGTTTCTGCATGAGCGGTTGATGACACCATATCGATAAACAAGAACAATTGTTGCTCATAACGTGGCTTGTGATATTTACCCATGCCAATATTCAGTAATACTTTTGGGCCTACCAACAGCGACATTTGTTCAATAAAAGCTAAGCTGACCCGCACCACAACAAGATAAACCACTAATGCTTGGAATGATGGGCTGTAAATAATTTGCACCGTAAGCATTTGCCGCAATGTCACCATGTGATTCTCTATGGCCCACATGTTTAAAAATTGTGTCACATACGCTAAGGTCGTTGCCCCGAGTAATAGAAACAAGCCTTTAAATACGACTGAAAATAAATAAGGTAAACGACTGATGGCGCTAAAGTCAGCAATCAGGTTCGACATCCAATGCAAACAGCCAAATACAATGCCCATCATCACAGCAAGTGTGGCTAAATCGGCACTTCCAACTGCCCACTCAGGTAGTTGCGATGATTGTGAGTAACGAAAAAAAACGAAAGAAGCCATTGCTACACACCAGGCAAAAATAGCGAACAATAATTTTTGTGTTTGACGGCGTGCTTTCACGGAGAATGTGGTTGCCTAAATGACTTAGTATATAAGAGGGGTAGTCTATAGAAATTTTGCTTACTTGTGATATTTTATTTCTGATTTAGATCAATAGAAGTGAAGAAACTGCTGCAGTAGTACAAGTTTTTTCGATATTAATAATCATAGTCAGCGCTGTGATTGTGGCAGATTATGAGAATGCATTAGCTAAGATCTGTTGCGTAAAGTTAATTTTAAGGTAAAACCCTCGAGGATTGGATAATTGTATACTGCCATCTTCGGCGATGCTTTCTGTGAGTGCTTTGCTATTAGCCGCTTTTGGTCGTAATTGCAGTACCTCTCCATGACGGGCGCTAATTTTATCCACCTTGCCTAAGGCAATAAGCTCCATTATCTCTTCCCAATCTTGTTGTAACTGTCTGGCTTGATCTCTGTTGGGTTGCCACAGTATGGGGGTGCCTATACGTCTTTGCCCAACAGGAATACTCCGTTCACCTTCAACAGGAACCCATAACACTCTCTGCAATTTATGGTAAACCAGACTATTCTCCCAAGTCATGCCTTGAATATTCGTCAGTGGGGCCACTGTGACATAAGTCGTTTCTAGTGGTTTGCCGTTATGATCAATCGGGATCGTTTTCAGCTCAACGCCTAAATGCAGAAAGTCTTGTTCAGGTTTTGAGCCCGCAAGCGCACCTAATTCAGATTCAATAAGTTGACCTACCCAGCCTTTATCTCTTCGCAAAACCACCGGTACTTCTATTTTATTATCTCTGGCAATATCCGCTAAACAAATGCCTGCCATATTGTGGGCTCTTTGCATTAATTCATTGAGGTTTAAGGGCGATGATTTAGCCATTTGATGATAACTTACCTTTGAGAACGTGGGGGGGCGCTGGCGATTAATACTGACACGCTATGCTATCAAGTAATATTGATTGATAACAAGTTTAGTTAGTTGTACCTGGGTTGGTTGAAAAATAACCGCATTTTGTTTGGGTAAAGTTATTCGCTTAAAATCTTCTGTAGGATGCTGTTTTAAAATGAATTTTTTAACTACGACTGTTTTTATAATATACTTGTCCCAAGTTACACTCGTTTTTCCCCTACATTTCACACATACTTATCCACAGATTTAATGGATAAGTACAAGTTTATGGCTCTTTAACTGATTAAAAACCCCAAGTCAACGTAATAAAATGGCTTTTTTACGGGTTTAATTTAAAATAAGCCTTGTTATTTGTGTATAACTTAAGTTGCTAAATGAGTGATTAGCTATCTCAATTAGGCTTGTGTGTTTTTTGTACTATTGCAGCGATCTAGCATTTTTTGAATTTATTTAAAATTTTAAGTTACTGTTTATATGGAATTATAATATAATTCTCAGCAGTTTTATTCAAAAGGATATTAGTTGGTTTTTAGCCTGTTATTAAGGTTTACCAAAGTTTCGAACAGAGATATCCACAGATTTTGTGGATAATCCACAAAGTGGTTTTGTATAATTGTTGATAATTTTGATTTATTCACATTGTTATTCAATTATCCACAGTAAATAGAGGTTTGCCGATAGGCATGCTTTGTGAAACAATCAAACGATATAAAATTTGTTATTTTCGGAGTCCATGTGATTGATAGCGACGGCTTTCGCGCAAATGTGGGCATCATTATCTGTAATAAATTTGGACAAGTTATGTGGGCCAGACGTTTTGGCCAACATTCATGGCAGTTTCCACAAGGTGGGTTGGATGATGGCGAGTCTGCAGAAGAAGCCATGTATCGAGAACTTTACGAAGAAGTGGGGCTAAGACCTGAACATGTTCAAATTTTAACGTCCACGCGCTCTTGGTTACGTTACCGTTTACCTAAGCGTTTGGTACGCCAAGAAAGCAAACCTGTTTGCATTGGCCAAAAACAGAAATGGTTTTTACTACAATTGAAAGGTCACGATAATACCATTAACTTGAATTCTTCAGGTCATCCAGAGTTTGATGATTGGCGTTGGGTCAGTTATTGGTATCCTGTTCGTCAGGTAGTGTCTTTTAAACGCGACGTATATAGAAAGGTAATGAAAGAGTTCGCATCGACGACATTAGCGCTACAAACGCGCGAATTTAGTAAAAAACGAAGCAAACAACGGAGTTAACTGATTTCAAAGAGGATTGGAACAGTGTTAAATATGCTCAGGGATATTACTCAAGCTGTTGCGAGAGCCAACAGCCTTGAAAGTGCATTAACCATATTAGTGTCACAAACTCGATTAGCGATGGCTACCCATTGCTGTTCTATCTATATCCTTGAACAACAACATCTTGTGTTATCGGCCACCGAAGGGCTAGAAAAATCTGCTGTTGGCCGCGTCAGTATGCCACTATCTGAAGGGTTAGTTGGCTTAGTTGCCGAACGTGAAGAAGCCATTAACCTTGCTGATGCCCGTATTCACCCTCGCTTTAAATTATTCCCAGAAGCTGCAGAAGAAGAATATCGGGCATTTTTAGCTGTACCGATCATTTTTCAAAAACAGGTTGTCGGCGTTATTGTGGTGCAACAGCCCGAAGCGCGTCAGTTCAGTGAAAACGAAGAAGCATTTTTAATGACCTTGGCAGCGCAACTTGCTGTCGTTGTGCGAAGCTTAAAGCACAAGGCGGCCATTACCAATGTGCAGCAACAAGTTGTTTTCAGTGGTGAAACAGCGTCAAGCGGTATTGCGATTGCTCATGGTCTAGTGTTAGGTGGTTTGATTTCACTGGAACAGGCCGAGATCCGATGTACTGATGTTGATGTTGAAATTCTGCGCTTAAAATTAGCCGTACAGCGTTGTAAAGACATGCTGACGTCAATATCGCAACGTTTTGAACGCGAAAAATCTGCTGATGTTGCCTCTATATTTACTGCATTTCAATTACTGCTCGATGATTCGAGTCTCGGTGGCGAGTATGCCCGTGAAGTCGCATTAGGCTGGCAAGCTGAGTCTGCTGTCAGTCGGGTGTCTATTCGCTATATTGAGCAGTTTTTGGCGATGGAAGATCCTTACCTCAAAGAGCGCGCCAGTGATATTCGGGAGCTTGGGCAGAAATTGCTTCGACAACTGATAGAGCCTGGCCGACTGGAATTAGAACCGGATAAACCGGTTATATTGGTCGCAAAAGAAGTGGATGCCACTTTACTGGCAGAGTTTCCGCGGCAAAAGTTAGCTGGGATTGTCACCGAGCGTGGTGGGGTAAATGCTCATGCCGCTATTTTAGCGCGTGCGCTAGGTGTACCAGCTATTGTTGGCGTTGATGAAGTCTTATCCATCGATATTGATCAAAAGCTATTAGTATTAAATGCTAATCGTGGTCAGCTATTGGTATCGCCTTCACCCGCTGTGATAGAAGAGTACCAATTACTGATTGATGCTGATGTTGAAAAACAAAAGCAATTTTCTGCCGAGTTGGGTTTACCCTCTATTACCACCGATGGTGAGCGGATCCATTTGTATCTCAATGCAGGGTTACTCAGTGGTATCGCATCTGAAATAGCAGAATGTGCCGATGGTATTGGGTTGTATCGAACTGAAATCCTATTTATGTTGCATCAACGCTTTCCGAGTGAAAGTGAGCAAATCAATGTCTATCGCCAAGTATTAGATGCTGCAGGTGATAGACCTGTGGTGATGCGTACATTGGATGTGGGTGGTGACAAACCACTACCGTATTTTCCGATTAAAGAAGATAACCCATTTTTAGGCTGGCGCGGCATTCGGTTATCACTGGATCATCCTGAATTATTTTTAGTGCAATTACGGGCGATGCTACAAGCGGCAAGTCACGGTAATCAATTGCAAATATTACTGCCAATGGTCAGTAATTTAGATGAAATAGATCAAACCTTAAAATATTTGGATCAAGCATTTATTGAATTAAGCCAAGAGTTAAATACTATTTTGGTTAGGCCAAAAGTTGGTGTAATGCTTGAAGTACCAGCATTATTATACCAGTTACAAGATGTGGCGAAGCGAGTTGACTTTGTTTCTGTCGGTAGTAATGATTTAACGCAATATTTGCTGGCTGTCGATCGTAATAATCCGAGTGTGAGTTCGCTATTTGACAGTTATCACCCTGGTATTCTTAGAGCTCTTAAACGCGCGGTTGATGAGTGTAAACTGTATGATTTAGATGTGAGTGTGTGTGGTGAACTTGCTGGAGAACCCTACGGCGCCTTGCTTTTAGTTGCTATGGGGTATAACAAACTCAGTATGAACCAAGGCAGCTTAGCGAGGATTAATTTTTTACTTAGACGTGTCTCAAAACAACAGTTATCTGAATTGCTGGAGTCTATTTTACAGCAATCAAATGGTAATCAAGTTCGAGGTTTACTCGCTCATTTTTTACAACAGCATGATTTAGCAGACTTAATCAATATGGATTAGTCGTTTGATTTAATCGGCTTGATAACTCGCTGTTGTGGTTTTTGATAATATTGCCAAGTGTCGCTCTTAAGGATGTCATCGTGGATAGTTTACTGCAGGTCTTTTTAATATGTCTTTTGCTGGGATCCGTTGTGGGTTTTTTAGCCGGCCTTCTAGGTATTGGAGGGGGATTAATTATTGTGCCTGCTCTGTTGTATATCTTACCCTCAGTGGGCATTAGCTCGGTTCAACTCACTCACGTCGCTATCGCTACATCACTGGCGTCGATTATTTTAACGTCTATGTCTTCAGCTGCTGCCCATCATAAACGCGGTAATATTCCTTGGGCGTTATTTAAACCTATTTTACCCGGCATTGTGATTGGTTCTTTAGCGTCAGCATTTGTGTCTGAGCAAATTGCATCGGATGATTTACAGCAGGCCTTCGCCATTTTTGTCGTGTTAATGGCTGTACAAATGGCGTTTCCGTTTAAAGTGAAAACGGGAAGTAGTCTGCCTAATTTTGCCGTGCTATTTATCATCTCAATTTTGATAGCGCTAACCGCTGGGCTAATGGGGATTGGTGGTGGAGTACTGCTAGTTCCATTTTTGAGTTATTGCGGTTTACAAATGCGCCAAGCTGTTGGGTTTTCATCGGCCACCGGAATGCTTATTGCTGTATCCGGTACCATTGGTTATATCATCGCGGGATTTGATGTACCGAACTTACCCGAGGGCTCGGTGGGATACATCTATCTACCCGCATTAATCGGGATTATTATTAGCTCAATGTTGTGCGCGCCTATCGGTGTAAAAGCGGCAAGCTCTTGGCCCACGCCAGTGTTGAAAAAAATCTTTGCTTGCTTGCTTGTTGTTGTAGGATTGAAACTACTAACGAGTTAAGCCTAAACAATAACAAAAATGGCGTTGTTCAAGTATTTGAACAACGCCATTTTTGTTATGAGCGAAAGCAGATTATACGGCGAAAGGATATTTAATCGCGTCGTGATGCTGATAATCTTCTACACTAAAATCATCCAAGGTCACCCAAGTTTCAATGTCTTTTAAGGTTTTAATCTGTGGATTAATGATTAATTTAGGTGAGGCAAAAGGCTCACGTTTTAGCTGAATATCGCGCATGGGTTCAAGCTGATCTTCGTAAATATGAGCGTTGACAATTTTATGGTACGCCTTACCGGGTTTGTGGCCCGTTATTTGTGCCATTAATGCCAGCAATACGTAAACCTGTACCATATTGAAGTTCAATCCTAATGGAACATCACAACTTCTTTGGGTGCTATTGAGATACAAGGTATCACCAAGTAATGAAAAGTGATGCTCGTACATACATGGACGTAAGCAACCTAAGTCAAATGCGCCTGGATGATAGAAGGTTAAAATCTCACCGCGATTATCGATACCGTTAGTTAAGTCATCAACAATTTGTTGCAGTAAATCGACTTGGCCACCACCTGCTTTTGGAAAAGCACGCCCCAAGGCTCCATAAATCAGCCCCATATCGTCGTGACCTTTACGGTTTGGGTTATCTAACCAAGCTTGGTTTTCATTGGCATTGGCATCCCATGTTTTGGTGCCTAATGATCTAAAATCAGCAGCATTTTGATAACCGCGTAAATAGCCAAGGATTTCTGCAATGGCCGATTTCCAGAAACTTTTACGTGTAGTCACTAATGGAAATTGATTATTTGCAACGTCATAAACAAGATCGGCATTAATGACGGTGAGGCATTTTTTGTTAGTGCGAGCATTATTGACCCATTCGCCTTCATCGACAATACGCTGGCACAAATCTAGATATTGTTTCATCTGTTTAATCCTTTTTCCTTTTCGAGATTATACCCAAACCAAGGTTAATTAACACGTTCTAATCTGTAGAAAAAGACCCAATCTACGCTATGCTTCACAGTGTCAGCATAACTTGAATAAAGTATAAAGCAGACTTGTTACCGCTTGATACCTCGGAAATACCGAGTTAATATCAAGAAACAAGCGATTATTATAGTTTCAATGATTCAGATAGACTTATCTTATTGTTTTTTTTGGAGTGTTATATGGAACGTGCAATTAAAAACTTTTTAAGCCAAGAGTCTGCCGGTGGGATTTTATTGATGATCGCCGTGGCTTTGGCGATGATTCTTGCCAATTCACCATTAGCTGGGATATATCAAGATTTCTTAGCCACTGAAGTCCAGTTTAGGGTAGGTGATCTTGATATCGATAAGCCACTTTTACTGTGGATTAATGATGGTTTGATGGCATTGTTCTTTTTATTAATCGGCTTAGAAGTGAAGCGTGAATTACTGGAAGGAGCATTGTCTAGTGTCGCAAAAGCATCCTTACCCAGCTTTGCTGCTATTGGTGGCATGGTTTTTCCTGCGTTATTTTACTTAGCATTTAACTACTCTAACCCTGAAACTCAGGTTGGCTGGGCCATCCCTGCGGCAACTGACATTGCCTTTGCGCTAGGTATTATGGCACTACTGGGTAGTCGTGTTCCGGTGGCCTTAAAGGTATTTTTGCTGGCGTTAGCGATTATTGATGATCTTGGCGTGATTGTGATTATTGCGCTGTTCTACAGTACCGATTTATCAATGCTTAGTTTAGTGATTGCGGCGATATCAATCGTGCTAATGGTCGCTTTGAATAGAAAAGGGGTCAGTTCGATTCTACCTTATGGATTACTGGGCTTTATTTTGTGGGTTGCGGTATTGAAATCTGGCGTGCATGCGACTTTGGCCGGTGTGATTATCGCATTTTGTATCCCTTTACGTGCTAAAGATGGCTCTTCACCGTCTGAGCATTTGGAGCACAAGCTACACCCATGGAGCACCTTTATGATTCTGCCGGTGTTTGCTTTTGCTAATGCTGGTTTATCATTAACCAATATGTCATTGGATACATTTGCTGAACCTATCACCCTAGGTATCATCATGGGTCTGTTGTTAGGTAAGCCTATTGGAGTGCTGCTATTTAGTTATTTAGCAGTAAAACTTAAATTAGCTGAGTTACCACCAGGCATTGGCTGGAGGCATATCATCCCTGTTGCGGTTATGTGTGGTATTGGATTTACCATGTCGGTGTTTATTGCTTCACTAGCATTTGAGAATTCACCTGCTGCGTTTGGTGATTATGCAAGGCTCGGTATTTTAACTGGATCGTTATTTGCGGCAGTGATTGGTTATTTTTGGTTAGCCAAGGTACTGCCTAAAAATGGAGGGAAATCATGAAATTCAATACATTAACCTTGGGAATACTCGTGAGCAGTTTAGCTATTCCTGTATCGGCGGAATCATTTAATGTTTGTCTGGAATCATCTGACTCACCCACTTGCCAAAGTTATTTGGAAGGTGTTGTGGATGGAGCATTAATGTTTCAAGATGAACTGGCTAAGAAACGAATTGATCCTAATGATTATGAATCAAGAGCATTGAAATACCGAGCGGGGAAACGTTATCAAACGGCGAATGTGAATTATTGCTCTAGCCACATAATAGTAAAATCTGAAGTTGTCTCAGCACTTACTGAGCAGGTGTCGTTAAACAATGTTAGCAACAGTGATGAGCTGGAATCAGTGATCACGAGTTTAATGGATTGTCGCCGCAGTCAGTAATTTGGTCAATAGATTAACGCAGCCCTTGGGCTGCGTTTTTTATGCTTGATTTTTGGCTAATCATTCAGATGAATTAATCTAGTGGTTCAGGAACTGTTGATTTTTGATGATGAATGTAGCAACCGTTTGTTATGGCGGATTAGCTTTTTAGATCCTGTGTTTCCAAGATTTAGACTGCAGGGTTAAATCACCTGAACTTGAGATGGCAAACCACGCTAAAACAGCCCTCTGCCTTGCTCATTGCGTTGAGTTAACAGGTAGTAAATTTGCTATTGGAAGCACCAATTCGCCTTGTAGGAAAACGAGTGACAAGTTTGATGGTAGCTAAGACTATGATTTTTATTGTTGTATTGTCATATCTTATCCTTAGTTTAAGTTAAATAAACCACTAACGCGTTTTCTCTAACCCACGTTAACCACCTAAGATATACAGCCCAGCTACTATCAATTAATCAACAGCGCAGTTAAGTGTTTATTTGCTATAGTAGCTGTAGTGATTTTTGTAGGGTTAGTAATTGATATGCAGCATTTAAATTATAATCATTTATATTATTTTTGGATGGTACAAAAGAAAGGCTCTGTAACCAAAGCCGCTCAAGTATTATGTCTTGCACCTCAAACCATTACCGGGCAGATCCGTTCATTGGAGGAAAGGTTAAAGGGCGCTGTGTTTAAACGTGTAGGGCGCAATTTAGAGGCTACTGAGTTAGGAGAACTGGTCTTTCGTTATGCGGATAAGATGTTTAGTCTTAGCTATGAAATGCTTGATATCTTAAATTATCAAAAAGATGACTCCTTGTTGTTCGAGGTCGGTGTGGCGGATGCATTATCTAAAGCCCTCGTGAGCCGTGTGTTATTAACCGTTATTCCTGCCGATGGGTCTGTACATTTAGCCTGTTATGAGTCAACTCACGATAGCCTTATTGAACGTTTACGTGAGCATAAGCTGGATATCATTGTATCGGATTGTGCCGGCGGCTCGTTGAAGTATCCTGAGATTTTGTCGAAAAAGTTAGGCGAGTGTGGAGTGAGCTTTTTTTCTGCGGAATCTATCTCTACGCCTTTTCCTGCTTGTCTTGAGCAGAGTAAATTATTAATCCCAGGTAAACGAACCTCATTAGGACAACAGTTACACGGTTGGTTTGCGGAAAAAAATCTTAATGTCAGTATTCTGGGGGAATTTGACGATGCCGAAATGATGAAAGCATTTGGTTACTTTAATCGCGGTATTTTTGTCGCACCGTCTATTTATCGTCATGATATACTGTCACAAGGTATGGTATTGCTTGGTGAAACAACTGACATCAAAGAAGAATACCATGTGATGTTCGCTGAGCGAATGATCCAACATCCCGCGGTAAAATCATTATTAGCAACGGATTTTGGAGAATTATTTGCTGGACGAGATAAACAAGTACAAGATTTTGAGAACCGTATAAGCTAACTTGTGATACAGACATCAGGAGATTTGTGTTGGAATTAATGAATATAGCTCGTGTCCGCTGGGCATGTCGTCGCGGAATGTTAGAATTAGATATCTTGTTTCAACCTTTTGTCGAAACTCAATATGAAGCAATGACCGATGATGATAAAAATACCTTTATTCGTCTATTAGAGTGTGAAGACCCAGAGTTATTTGCTTGGTTTATGGGGCATGAACAATGCCAAGATCCATTGTTAGCCGATATGATAATAAAAGTCCGTGGAAGACCAGCACCTTAATTCAATAGCCGTTTCGTCGTCTAATACTAGCACTCATATGCAGCAATTTGCGTTGAGTGCTTCGTTTTTACAGCGTGCTGGGTTAACAGTATTTTTTGCCGTTATTTTAAGTAGCTTTTTGGCTTGGCCCAGTTATTCCTCCCTGATATACCACATTATCCAAACATTACTTTTTATTGTAGTAATGCTTATTTTTGTTTTTGAATGGCGCAGATTGTCTCATTGGCGTTGTTTATTTTCTTTGGGAAATAAGAGGGCTGGTACTCTATTATACGGTACTGGTGTACAAGCGAGTAATATCAGCCTAAGCAAAAAAGCCTTCATTTGCCCACTAGTGTGCATTATTTTTTTACAGGTGAGTAAATCTGGAGAGCAGCGGTTATTACTGGTGTGGAGTGATATGTTAGACGACACAGCGTATCGTGATCTGTGCCGTCTATTATTGAGCCATCAATGAGCTTATTTAAGCGTAAATCGTCCGATAATGATTAACGATTAGGTTGTAAGATAGTAGGTTTAGGATTGTCGACTTGTTCAGGATAATCAATATTATAGTGAAGTCCTCGACTCTCTTTTCGCTCCATCGCACATCGAATAATCAACTCTGCAACCTGGACTAAGTTACGCAACTCTAACAAATTGTTGCTGACACGGAAATTTGAATAATACTCTTCAATTTCTTGTTGCAGCATTAAACATCTTCTGAGCGCTCGCTCCAATCGTTTATCAGTTCTCACAATACCGACGTAATCCCACATAAATAACCGCAGTTCGTGCCAGTTGTGGGCAATGACCACTTCTTCATCTGAGTTACTGACTTGACTTTCATCCCACACAGGCAATGGACAAGGCATTGGGATTTTATGTAACAGTCCCTCTATATCCTGTGATGCTGCCCGTGCAAAGACTAAACACTCGAGTAACGAATTACTCGCCAATCGGTTAGCGCCGTGTAAGCCAGTGTAAGCCACTTCGCCAATAGCATATAAGCCATTAATGTCAGTTTGACCATGAAGATCAGTCATCACACCACCGCAGGTATAATGTGCTGCAGGCACTGCAGGGATCGGATCTTGAGTAATATCAATACCTAATTCTAGGCAACGTTGATAAATGGTGGGGAAATGTTTAATGATAAAATCAGCAGGTTTATGGCTGATGTCTAGATAAACACAGTCTGCGCCTAAGCGTTTCATTTCATAATCGATTGCGCGGGCGACAATATCACGAGGGGCAAGCTCTCCGCGTTCATCGAAGTCAGGCATAAAGCGGCTACCGTCTGGGCGGCGTAAATATGCCCCTTCACCACGTAATGCTTCGGTTAATAAGAAATTTCGCGCGTTAGGGTGAAATAAACACGTTGGGTGAAATTGATTAAATTCCATGTTTGCGATGCGGCAACCCGCACGCCAAGCCATAGCAATACCATCGCCACTGGCAATATCAGGGTTGGAAGTGTATTGATAAACTTTAGAACTGCCGCCGGTTGCTAAGGCCACAAATTTTGCCTTAACGGTTTCAACATGCTCCTCATCTCGATTCCACACATAAGCGCCAAGTACACGGTTACCCGGTCGATGTAATTTACGAGTGGTGATTAAGTCGATCGCATTGTAACGTTCTAATACTTGTATGTTTGGGTGAGCCATGGCTCGTTCTTGTAATGTGGTTTGTACTGCTTTACCGGTTGCATCAGCTGAGTGTAGAATTCGTCTATGGCTATGCCCGCCCTCACGGGTAAGGTGATAAGGTGCCGCGCTATTATCGACTCCTGCTAAGGTTTCTTCTTTATCAAATGCCACCCCACAATTAATTAACCATTGCATTGCGCTTTTGGCGTTTTCTGCGGTGTATGTCACAACCGATTTATCGCATAATCCGGCACCAGCGATTAACGTATCGTTGACATGTGACTCAATTGTGTCGCCTTCATCAAAAACGGAGGCTATTCCACCTTGAGCATATAGCGTGGACCCTTCTGATAACGGGCCTTTAGAAAGAAGAATTACTTTTGATTTTTCAGCAAGATGTAGCGCTAAAGTTAGTCCAGCAGCTCCGCTGCCGATGATCAAAATGTCACATTGGTGTTCAACTGCTTGTTTCATCAGGTATCATGGTGTGGCTTAGTGGTTTTATTATAGTAAATCAAATAACCTAAGTAGGGTACTTTTACAGCGGGTTTTATTGTGATTTTGCTTAGATATTTTATTGATAAGTGAAATAAATTAACTTTTTTTAATTCAAAATCGAACTTTCTTCATATTGGTAGGTCTACTTATATGAACAGGATTCGAGCGACTGAGAAATCAGTATTACAGATTAGGAGTAGTCGGCTCGGATGAGTGGACAATATAGTGATCAACAATTAGTTGAACGAGTACAGCAAGGCGATAAAAACGCATTTAACCTGTTAGTGCTAAAGTATCAAAATAAAGTGATGAGTTTGATTTCCAGGTATGTTCGCAATCAAGCGGACGTGGCGGATGTGACACAAGAAGCCTTTATTAAAGCTTACAGAGCCTTAGCAAACTTTCGTGGTGAAAGTGCATTTTATACTTGGTTGTACCGTATTGCGGTAAACACCGCAAAAAACCATCTTACATCGCAAGGGCGCAGAGCACCTGCAAACGATGTTGATATAGAAGATGCAGAATATTATGAAGGCAGTGATGCACTAAAAGAGTTTGCATCACCAGAGCAATTATTAATGAAAGATCAAATGAGTAAAGTGATCTTTAATACGCTCGACACTCTGCCTGAAGAATTAAAAATGGCCATATCGCTCAGAGAGCTAGACGGCATGAGTTATGAAGATATTGCCAATATAATGGATTGCCCAGTAGGCACAGTCAGATCGCGTATCTTTCGTGCTCGAGAAGCAATCGACAAACAGCTCCAGCCTTTGCTGGAAAAGTAACAGCCTTAACCTTAGATAGGTGAATAATGCTTAAATCAAGTCAAGAATGGGTATCTGCAGCAGTTGATGGTGAAGTCGATGATAAAACATTGGCACAGCTTTCTGCTGATGTTGATTCACATGATGAATGGCAACGCTATCATATGATAGGCGATGCAATGCGCGGCGAACTGCCTGCGACCATTGACTTAGACCTTTTTGCCAGCATCACTGCAGCGATTGAGCTTGAGCCAACAATTATCGCGCCTCAAGCCAAATCAACTGAAGTTGACCAACAGCGAACTACTGCTTCCAATGTAGTGCCATTTTTCAAGCAGTTTGGCCAATATGCTATTGCTGCAACTGTCGCTATGGTGGCGATTGTTGGTGTGCAAAATTATAACCAAAGCAATGATGCAGAATCGCCATTACCAGTGTTAATGACACGTCCTTTAGTGGGTAGTGTATCTCCGGTAAGTTATCAGACTGGTGCAGCACAAAATCAGCAAAGCTATTCCAACGAGCAAGTGATTGAACAGCGTCGCCGGATTAATGCTTATATTCAAGATCACATGTTGCAACAACGCTTAAATCCAGGTGTTGCTGTTGATAACAATAGCGTGCAAGATGCTACGGTAAATCCATAATAAATTGGAATAAACCTTATCTTACGTCTTACTTTGTTAGGAGTTAGCTTGCGCCTTATCCTGCTAGCACTATTAGCGTTAACCTTTCCAATACACGCTGAAGAAGATTTATCTGCTAAAGCTTGGCTTAATAACATGAGCCAAGCGATGCACGATAAACAATATAAAACCTCAATTATTCAGCTACAAGCTGACCATATTCGTCCGCTCGTCTATATTCATGGCATTGTCGACAACAAAGAAGTTGCTTTACTTGAGTACCTCAATGGCTCACCTAAAAATGCTGTACGAGTTGATAATCGAGTTACGTTTATAGAACATGACCAGCCGGCTTACAGTGTTTTGGCTCCTCGCATACAGGGTATTTGGCCTGCGGCGTTGGCGGGAGATTTAAATCAACTCGAAAAAGGCTATCAATTTGTTATTGGCGGTCGCGCTCGTATAGCTGGACGTCCAGGCCAGATGATCCGTTTATTGGCTAATGACGATAACCGTTATGATGCGCAAGTGTGGATCGATATGGATACCTACCTGCCATTACGTTTTGACACTCTCAATAAAGACAAACAATTGCTTGAACAAACCATGGTTATTGAACTTATTGAGTTAACTGAACCAGCAAATATTTTAATTGAAGCCGCCAAGCAAGAGTGGCCAGCAGTGATGAATCAAGCTGAACGCACTGATGGCAAAAATTGGCAATTTACTTGGTTACCTGAAGGTTTTGACGTGGTTGTTCGCGATCATCATCGTTTAATTGGTATTCATGAACCTGTTGAATATATTGCATTAACTGATGGTTTAGCTAATATTTCAGTGTATGTTGCCCGTGCAGGAGAAAACCCTATGCCTAATGAATTACTTATTCGTAATGGCTTATCAATGGTAGTGGTAAAAGTAGGTACTCTTGAGGTCGTGGCTATTGGTAAGGTGCCTTCAGAAACCTTAGATAAAATTGCTAATAGTTTAGTATTAAAGTAAACCTTATGCTTTATTGAACCATAAGCCGTGACAAGAGCTTCTTGTATCACGGCTTATGTGTTTTCAGGGCCAGCAGAGCGTTATCAATGATATAGCTTAGTGGTAAACTTGCTTAGTCATTGCGCCGCATTGTGCTAAAATTACTCCATTATTTATCGGTTGAGTGTGTAAAATGACGAGTAAAATATCCGAATCAACGGCACCGACTATGATGGAAGAAATTGCCCGAGTGGTTGATTATCAACAAGGTTGGGCAACAGTTGAAGTTGAGTTGAAAAGTGCCTGTAATCATTGCGCTAGCAGTGAGAATTGTGGCACATCAACCATTGCAAAAGCTTTTTCTGTTCAAACGCAACGTTTTTCATTGCCAAGTGATAAACCTTGCCATAAGGGGGATTTACTTAAAATAGGCTTACCTGAAAGCGTTATCATTAAAGCGGCTGCATTAGTGTATTTATTGCCGTTACTAGGATTGTTTCTATCTGCATTAGTGGGGCAAATGTTAGCCGCTGGCCTAGGATTGAGTACTAATGGTTTTGCTATGGTTTTTGGTGCATTAGGCGCATTGGTTGCTTGGTTTATTGGTAAACACTTCGCCGCGCAACTTGAAGCACAAGCTACACCCGTTATCATTGCCTATTTGGGGCAAGAAGTGGGCATTATTAGTGCGAGCCACTAGTTATTATTAAGGATAACTTATTAGCCTGTGGTGCATCTTGTACTGACTGATTGAGTCCGTAAACTCATTAGCCAATGCTTGAAAACAGCATCTTATGGCCAACAATTACACCAAAATAGATACTATTGTTTAATCTGATTGGTATTAACCCCCTAATCAGGTACAATTTGCCACCTCGATTTTCATCATATTTAGTAGTAGTCATTGCAGCATAATGAAACACATTAGAAACTTCTCGATTATTGCCCATATCGACCATGGTAAATCAACTTTATCCGATCGCCTGATCCAGGTATGTGGCGGCTTAACTGACCGTGAAATGGCTGCACAGGTTTTAGATTCAATGGATCTAGAACGTGAGCGTGGCATTACGATTAAAGCCCAAAGTGTCACCTTAGATTACCATGCAAAAGATGGTAACACTTATTTACTCAACTTCATTGATACCCCTGGACACGTAGACTTTTCTTATGAAGTTTCACGTTCTTTGGCAGCATGTGAAGGTGCATTATTAGTGGTTGATGCTGGTCAAGGCGTAGAAGCTCAGACATTAGCAAACTGTTATACTGCACTAGAAATGAATTTGGACGTTGTCCCAGTACTCAACAAAATTGACTTGCCTCAGGCTGAGCCCGATCGTGTCGCTGCAGAGATTGAAGACATCGTTGGTATTGATGCCATGGATGCGGTGCGCTGTTCTGCAAAGACTGGTATCGGTGTTGATTTAGTCCTTGAAGAAATTATTGCAAAAATTCCTCCTCCAGTAGGTGATGAATCTGCGCCTTTACAAGCCTTGATTATTGACTCATGGTTTGACGCTTACCTTGGTGTGGTGTCGTTAGTTCGTATTAAGAATGGCATTCTTAAAAAAGGCGAAAAATTCAAAGTGATGTCCACCGGACAAAACTATAACGCTGATCGTGTTGGTATTTTTACTCCAAAAGAAAAAGACAAAGCAGAGCTTCGAGCCGGTGAAGTGGGTTATGTTATTTCTGGTATTAAAGAAATTCATGGTGCACCAGTTGGCGATACGTTAACTCATGCAAAGCATGGCGCAGACAAACCATTACCCGGTTTTAAGCGAGTTAAGCCTCAGGTTTATGCTGGTGTATTCCCGATTTCGACTGATGAATATGAAAGCTTCCGCGATGCATTGAACAAGCTTAGCTTAAATGATGCATCACTGTTTTTTGAACCTGAAACATCTTCAGCGTTAGGCTTTGGTTTCCGCATTGGTTACCTCGGTTTACTGCACATGGAGATTGTTCAGGAGCGCTTAGAGCGTGAATATAATCTCGATTTGATCACTACAGCGCCGACAGTGGTTTACGAAGTTATCATGAATAACGGTGATACTATTTATGTTGATAATCCATCAGGATTACCTGCGCTGAATAACATCCAGGAAATTCGTGAACCGATTGTTGAAGCCAATATTTTAGTGCCTAAAGAATACCTAGGTAACGTGATTACCTTGTGTATTGAAAAGCGTGGTTCGCAAACCAACATGGTGTATCACGGTAATCAAGTGGCCGTGACCTATCATTTGCCTATGGCTGAAGTGGTAATGGACTTCTTCGACCGTCTTAAGTCTACGAGCCGGGGTTATGCTTCATTAGAGTATAACTTTATTCGCTTCGATCCAGCGGACATGGTACGCCTAGACATATTAATCAATGGCGACAGAGTTGATGCACTTGCGATGATTATTCACCGCAGTAATATTCGTCATCGCGGCTTGGCTTTGGTTGAGAAGATGAAAGAATTAATCCCTCGCCAGATGTTCGATATTGCGATTCAGGCTGCTGTTGGCAGTCAGATTATTGCTCGTTCAAGCATTAAAGCATTACGTAAAGATGTGACCGCCAAGTGTTATGGTGGTGACGTTTCACGTAAGAAGAAACTGCTTAACAAGCAGAAAGAAGGTAAAAAACGCATGAAGCAAGTGGGTAACGTTGAGGTGCCACAAGAGGCATTTTTAGCGGTACTGAAGCTAAACGATTAATAATAATTAATCGAGTTTATGTGCAGAATAACGCCGCATATTGCGGCGTTATCGTTATTTTTACTATATATTTTGTAACACTCAACTGGGTGAATGTTTATTCGTTAATCACCATACTGGATTGAGTTATTCTGAGCTTTGCTCAAGCCATATGGATCCAACACACCCAGCAGGAGATAAATCAGTAATGGCAGCCTATTTTTCGCTTATTTTAGTGCTCGTAACCTTGGTCAGCGGTCTTATTTGGTTAATTGATGTGGTTTTTTTCGCGCCTAAACGCCGTGAAAACTTATTAGCAGCACAAGCTAACTCAACCCAGTTAAGCGCAGACGCTATCGATAAAATCATTCGTGAGCCTGTGCTAGTTGAAACGGCGCATTCTATTTTTCCTGTCATCGCCTTTGTCATGATTCTGCGCTCATTTATTTATGAGCCATTTCAAATTCCTTCTGGCTCTATGATGCCGACACTCTTGGTCGGTGACTTTATTTTGGTTGAAAAGTTTAGTTACGGATTACGTGATCCGGTATGGCGCAGTAAGTTGGTTGAAACTGGTGAGCCTGAACGTGGTGACGTATTTGTATTCAAATATCCTGAAAATCCAAAGATTGACTACATAAAGCGTGTAGTTGGCCTACCAGGAGACAAAATTTTCTATCGAAATAAGCAGCTTATGATCCAAGAGGCATGTGATAGCCAAGTTGACTGTCCTGCGGCTAAAACGATTGAGCATGTCGAAATTAATCGTGGAGAGTTTAGCCATAATGGCGTGCCATTAATTCGTTCGACTGAACAACTTGGCGATGTTAAACACGATATATTAATCGATCCGTCACGACCTGATTTTAGACAGCACTTTTATCCTCAAGCAGGCCTTCCTGCCGGTGAGTTTGTTGTGCCTAAGGGAATGTATTTTGCCATGGGCGATAATCGTGATAACAGTACCGACAGCCGTTTTTGGGGCTTTGTACCGGAAGAGAATCTTGTAGGTAAAGCCGTAGCAATTTGGATTAGTTTTGAATTTGATCGTCAGCCGAGTGATATGTTACCTACATGGGTACCAACCGGTGTACGTTTTGATAGAGTAGGTGGAATACATTGATGGAACCCATTAAAAATTTGCCGCGTTTGTGCCGTACTTTAGGTTATGAATTTAATAATATTGAATTACTTATCCAGGCATTAACTCATCGTAGCGCAGCAAATAAACATAATGAGCGTTTAGAGTTTTTAGGTGATTCGATTTTATCGATAGTCATTTCAGATGCCTTATATCATCAGTTTCCAAAGGCAACTGAAGGCGATTTAAGTCGTATGCGTGCGACCTTAGTTAAAGGCGATACGCTGACTATCATCGCCAAAGAATTCAAATTAGGGGATTATTTATATCTCGGCCCTGGAGAACTTAAAAGCGGTGGATTTAGACGCGAATCGATTTTAGCTGATGCAGTAGAAGCTATTATTGGTGCTGTCTACCTCGATGCCGACATTGAAGTGTGCCGTAAGCTATTATTATCATGGTATCGAGAGCGTTTAGCTGAGATAAAGCCGGGTATTAATCAAAAAGATCCCAAGACTATTTTACAAGAATATTTGCAAGGTTTTAAAAAGCCATTGCCCGATTACCAAGTTGTCGCGGTAGAAGGCGAAGCGCATGATCAAACCTTTACTGTAGAATGTAGCATTAGTGAATTAGATAAAGTTGTCACCGGTGTGGCAAGTTCAAGAAGAAAAGCTGAACAGCTTGCCGCTGCTCAGGTATTGGAGTTACTGAATAAATGACCAAGAAAACAGACTTGCCAGCAGGTGATAATCAAGAACCTAGCTTAGATGAACTGCTAGCAAGGATGAACCAAGCAGCACCTGTCGCCACTGCCAAATACGATGTAACTTATTGTGGCATGGTGGCTATTGTTGGTCGCCCAAATGTGGGTAAATCAACGCTTTTGAACAAGCTACTTGGTCAAAAGGTGAGTATTACCTCGAAGAAACCGCAAACGACTCGTCACCGGATCATGGGTATCCATACCGATGGCCCAAGCCAAATTATATTTATTGATACCCCTGGTCTGCACATTGAAGAAAAACGTGCGATTAACCGCTTAATGAATCGTGCAGCTGCCAGTTCTTTAGCTGATGTTGCTATGGTTATTTTTGTGGTTGATGGCATGACATGGACTGCTGATGATGAGATGGTATTACAAAAGCTACAACATCGTAATGATGCTCGTAAAATCATCTTGGCTATCAATAAAGTCGATAATATTAAAGATAAAGAAGCATTATTTCCTTACCTCAATCAATTAGCACAAAAATTTGATTTTGATGAGATTTTGCCAATATCAGCCAGTAAAGGTACTAACGTACAACGCATTTTGGATATGGCGCGCGAGTCGTTACCTGAAGCACCATTTTACTTCCCTGAAGATTATGTGACAGATCGCTCACAACGTTTTATGGCATCTGAAATTGTTCGCGAAAAGCTGATGCGCTTTTTAGGCGACGAGCTTCCATATGATGCGACTGTAGAAATTGAACAGTTTAAAATGATGGAGAATGGTGTTTACCAAATTAATGCGTTAATTTTAGTCGAACGTGAAGGCCAAAAACGCATGGTTATTGGTAATAAAGGCGAACGTATTCGGACGATTGCGACTCAAGCCAGATTAGATATGGAAACCCTATTTGAGAATAAAGTTTTCCTTGAAGTATGGGTAAAAGTCAAATCAGGTTGGGCTGATGATGAACGTGCATTGAGAAGTTTAGGCTATGGCGATCACTAAATCGACTTTAGCGTTATTGATTGTTAGTTTATAGACATGGCCACTATGAAACGTGGCTATGTGCTTCATCATCGACAATTTCGCGAATCGAGCGTGATTGTTAATTTGCTAATTGAGGGCGAAGGGCGCGTTGATGCCATCACTCGAGTTGGCTCGGGTAAACGGTCGATTAAAAGCATATTACAACCTTTTCAACCACTCATAATCCAGTTTAGCACCAAATCTGAGTCCAAAAATTTAGGGTTAAAAAACATTACCCAAATTGAGTCTGCAGCGCCCGCGATGCCCTTAAGCGGTAATAGTCTTTATTCAGGTTTCTATTTAAATGAATTATTAGTTCGTCTATTGTCCGTGGAGCACCAAGCTGAAGGGATATTTTTAGATTACCACCGCGCATTACTCGCATTAGCTAAACAGTTTTGCTCAAGTCACCTGCGTTATTTCGAAATGGCACTGTTATTAGAGTTAGGTGCGCTGCCTTCTCTTGCCTATGATACACAAGGTGATTTACTCGATAATAATTGTCACTATCGATTTATTGCCCAGAGTGGCTTTATACCTATTTTAACAAGCCAAGAGAGTCATTTTACTCATGGCAAAGGCAGTTTATCGGGGGCCATGTTGCTAGCATTGGCATCGCAAGAGTTACAACCTGAACAGTTTAATCAAGCCAAAGGGTTAATGCGTTATTTACTTACGCCATTATTGGGTAATAAACCGTTATTAAGCAGACAGTTATTCACTAAAAAAACGGATTAGTATAATGTTTTTTTAGATTTAATACGTGAACCAAGCACGGTCTAAACCGTATATAAAGCTTGGTAAGCATAAGTCATTATTGTGTTATTTATTACGTTAAGGAGCTCGATGTGAGCGGAATACTATTAGGCATTAACATCGATCATATCGCGACATTGCGCCAAGCTCGCGGTACTCATTACCCCGATCCTGTTCACGCAGCGGCAGTAGCAGAACATGCTGGCGCCGATGGGATCACCATACATTTACGTGAAGATCGTCGCCATATTCAAGACCGCGATGTGTATTTATTGGCAAAAACATTGAAGACCAGAATGAACTTCGAGTTTGCCGTCACTGAAGAAATGATTGCCATCGCTTGTGATATAAAACCAGCCTATGCCTGTTTAGTCCCAGAGAAACGCGAAGAGCTCACAACTGAAGGTGGCCTTGATGTTGCTGGTCAGTTAGAGAAGATCCGCTCAGCCGTCACTCGTTTGGCTGCAGAAGGTATTAAAGTGTCATTGTTTATTGATGCCGACAAAACGCAAATTGATGCAGCAGTTTTATCTGGCGCACCTTACATTGAGATCCATACCGGTTGTTATGCTGATGCGATCACTGATGCTGAGCAGGCTGACGAGTTAGCGCGTATTACTGAAATGGCACAATATGCTCACAGTAAAGGTTTAGTGGTTAATGCGGGACACGGTTTGCATTATCACAATGTTAAGGCCATCGCGGCTATTCCTGAGCTTTATGAGCTTAATATAGGTCATGCTGTGATTGCCAGAGCCGCTATTGATGGTTTAGATACTGCCGTTAGAGATATGAAGCAACTCATGCTTGCAGGCCGCAGAGGCGAGTAATGGCAATTGTTGGTATCGGCACAGATATTGTTGAGATTGCCCGCATCGGTGAGCAAAGACAGCGCCTTGGTGATAGATTAGCCAAAAGAGTGCTTACAGAGTCTGAGCTTGCGACTTACTTGCAATCAAAGCAGCCTGAGCGATTTCTAGCTAAACGTTTTGCAGCCAAAGAAGCCGCTGCCAAAGCGTTAGGTACCGGAATAGGCAGAGGAGTGTCGTTTCAACATATTCATATCGATAATGATGCTAACGGTGCGCCTCTAATCCGCTTTACTGATGGTGCATTAGCAAGACTAGAACAGTTAAGCGGTCGCTGTGGGTTTATCAGTATTGCCGATGAACAACATTATGCAGTAGCCACTGTGGTATTAGAAAGTTGATGTCACAAAATTAAATGATTTATCAAAGGCGCATTAGCGCCTTTTTTTGTGGTCTTTTAAAATCGGCCTAATTGGAGTAAATTAACAAGATAACAACAATTAAAGAGACTTAAAATGAAATCTGCAGTAGAACAACTTTCAACTTACAAAAGTGTGCATTTAAATCCGCAAAATATTAAAACCCACTTTATTGGCGTTCCGATGATTATTTGGTCAGCATTTTTAATGCTGGGGACCATTCGTTTTGACTGGCAAGATTATCAAATCAGTGTAGCGATGATATTAACAGTGTTGGTGTTGGGCTATTACATGGCGCTTCACATGCGACTGGCGCTTGGTTTAGTGTTATTTATTCTGCCTGTGCTATACACCAGTGAGCAGGTTGTTCATACTTCACACCCGTTTATTATTGCCATCAGTATTTTTGTTATCGGCTGGGTGATGCAGTTTATTGGTCATCATTATGAAAAAGCTAAGCCTGCTTTTATGGATGATCTTAATCAACTTCTGATAGGGCCATTTTTTTTAATGGCAGAGCTATATTTTATGATGGGTTTAGAAAAAGACTTAGCGGCACAAATCACTCCCATTGCACGTGAAAAGCGCCGAGCATTAGAAGCTAAACTTTCCAACTAATGTGGATGAATTAATGGTCATAAAAAAGGCGCTATTAGCGCCTTTTTTATCGATTGGAGTTTACTCAGTATCTTCAATTAACTCTAAATTAGTCGGTAACACTCTGACAGTCTTAATCATGTTATCCGCCACATCGATGACTTCTATTTGGTAATCAACGATACGCAAACTGGTGTTTACAGCAGGGATATCTTCAAGAAACTCAATGATTAAACCGTTTAATGTTTTAGGACCATCTATGGGTAGGTTCCATTTCATTTCTTTATTCAGGTCTCGAATGTTAATCGTGGCATCAATTAAGAAACTACCATCTTGCTGAATATTAATGTCTTCACTGGCAGTGGTCATCATTGAGGTGGTGAAATCGCCAACAATCTCTTCCAGAATATCTTCTAATGTCACTAATCCCTGAATATCACCATACTCATCAACAACTAAGCCAATACGCTCTTTATTTTGTTGGAAATTAGTCAACTGGACGTTTAGTGGGGTGCCTTCTGGAATGAAGTACAACTCTTTTACTGCGCGTAATAATGACGATTTACTGAATTGCTGTTTTGATTGTAGGCGTAATGCATCACGCAAATGAATGAAGCCAACGGCATCATCAATATTATCGCGATACACCAATACTCTAGTATGAGGACTTTGAACCACGAGCTTATTAATTAATCTGAAATCATCATTAACGTTAATTGCGTAAATATCTGAACGTGAAATCATGATGTCTTCGACTGTGACTTTTTCTAAATCTAAAATTGACAGTAACATCTCTTGGTGACGCTGTGGGATTAAGGCTCCGGCTTCATGAACAACAGTGCGCAGCTCTTCTTGGCTTAATGCATCACTTGTTTTGACGGTTTTGATGCCCATCAAGCGTAAAAACAGCGACGTAATTAAATTGATTGCTTTAACAAAAGGCGACAATAAAATTAATAGCCAACCTAATAAAATACTAGATGGGAAGGCAATGCGCTCAGGATGTAAGGCGGCAAATGTTTTAGGAGTAACTTCAGCAAACACTAACACCACAATGGTGAGTACACCTGTAGCAATCGCAACACCCATATCACCAAACAAGCGCATACCAATAATAGTGGCAATGGCTGAGGCAAGGATGTTGACCAGGTTATTACCGATAAGGATAAGCCCAATAAGCCTATCAGGGCGATCGAGTAACTTTAAGGCTCGTATAGCGCCTTTATGGTCATTGGATGCAAGGTGTCGTAAGCGGTATCGGTTGAGGCTCATCATTGCGGTTTCTGAACCTGAAAAATAAGCAGAAATCACGATTAAAACCAAAAGGAAAATAAGGAGTGCGCTGGTAGATATAGCGTCCAAAAAAGGGGCCCCATGAAGTAGTGTGAAATTGGCCTAAAGGCCAAATTGTCATTAATTTAACGGCCATTATTTATTATTGGCCGTTAGAGTCAAGTTATCTCGGTTATTTTTAAATTGTATAGATTAGGCTATACACGTTAAAAATAATTAAAATTAGTTTAATATCAATTCCTTAACAATCCTTGCACCAAAATATGCAAGTGAAAGTAAACTCGCGCCAGATAAGCTGTAAATCACTGCGGTGCGGATCCTACAGCCGACAGTATATTGTTGCCACAACATAACAGCGTAAACCACCCAAGCGATTATTGATAATATGGCCTTGTGCCCTTTACCGTCACCGAACATATCTTCTAAAAAGATAAAGCCAGTTACCAGCGATAAACTCAGTAAAATAAATCCAATAATGATTAGATGATAAAGCTGTTTTTCTACCGTCATTAATGGCGGCATAGCAGGGCTCATCATCATCTGTTTTTTCTTCAGTTTATTCTGGATGAATAACAGTTGAATGGCGTACATAGCCGCTATCATCAATGCGCTGTAGGCCATTAATGATAATACTACATGGGCTAGGAGCTCCGGGTGTATTTCAAAGTGAGTAATAAACTGCGGTGGCACTAACCATAGAAGTGCTACAGAGATAATTGAACAGGCATACACAACGGGTACAACAATGATGACTTTAAGTCGAGGCATTGTGATGGTGAACGTTAATGCAATAATCCAGTTAACCAAGGAGATCACATTAGTTAAACTAAAGTTTTGTCCATCGACGGTAAACACTGCATTCGAAAGCGCAAACCCGTGCATGATGACGGCAATACCAGAAGCCACCATAACGGCCTTACGATTAGGCCCTTCAACATGAAAAAGTCGGCTCGTTACTAAAACCAATGCTAAACAATAAAAAAGCATGGCTGCCGCGGAAAAAATAACCATTTAGAATCAACCTATCTTAGTCGTTAATGCTGAAAAAACTGCGCCTGAGTAATGAACAATACTATTAAAGCATGACCTTTTCATTATTTGTATTAGATTAACATGATCACGGCCTAACATGGCAGTGACCTAAGACCCAAAATTTAACAGTTTCATCGCGTTTTCGATAATTATTTTGTACAAAATTGGCTAGTGTTTGAGTTCTTCACGTTGCAAGTATCGTAATTTAGAGTGGCTTGGGTATAATGGGCGCAATTATTGTTATGCTTAAAAGAGCCGCTCAATGTTTGAGAATTTATCTGACAGACTGTCACGCACACTAAAAAATATTAGTGGCCGTGGTCGCTTAACAGAAGACAACATTAAAGAAACTCTGCGTGAAGTGCGTATGGCGCTGCTTGAGGCGGATGTCGCTTTACCTGTTGTTAGAGACTTCGTTAACAGCGTAAAAGAACGCGCTGTGGGTCAAGAAGTGTCAAAAAGCTTAAGCCCAGGGCAAGCTTTTATCAAAATTGTTCAAAACGAACTTGAAAAAGCCATGGGCGAGGCGAATGAAGCCCTCGATCTCGCGGCCATTCCTCCAGCTGTAATCATGATGGCGGGTCTTCAAGGCGCAGGTAAAACGACCTCGGTTGCCAAATTAGGTAAGTTTTTACGCACACGCCATAAAAAATCGGTACTTGTGGTCAGTGCGGATGTTTATCGTCCTGCGGCAATCAAACAACTTGAAACATTAGCAACTGAAGTCGACGTTGAATTCTTTCCGTCTGATGTGAGCCAAAAGCCAGTTGATATTGCTAAAGCAGCAATCACTTATGCAAAATTAAAATTCATTGATGTGGTTATTGTCGATACAGCAGGTCGTCTGCATGTTGATGAAGCCATGATGGATGAAATCAAGCAGCTACATGCTACTGTAAACCCAATAGAGACATTATTTGTCGTCGATGCCATGACAGGGCAAGATGCGGCCAACACGGCTAAAGCATTTAATGAAGCTTTACCTTTAACGGGGGTTATCTTAACTAAAGTTGACGGTGATGCTCGCGGTGGTGCTGCTTTATCTATCCGCAGTATTACCGGTAAGCCGATTAAGTTTTTAGGTGTTGGTGAAAAAACCGATGCATTAGAGCCTTTCCACCCAGACCGAATTGCTTCGCGTATTCTCGGTATGGGTGACGTATTGTCATTAATTGAAGAAGTTGAACGCGGTGTCGATAAAGACAAAGCGATGAAACTGGCTTCAAAAGTAAAATCAGGTGGCAGTTTCGACCTAGAAGATTTTCGTGAGCAATTACAGCAAATGAAAAACATGGGTGGAATGATGAACATGCTTGAGAAGCTTCCTGGTGTGGGTCAATTACCACCAGAAGCATTAGCTCAGGTTCAAGACGGTAAGATGACTGGACAAATGGAAGCCATCATTAATTCGATGACCGCCAAAGAGCGTAAAAACCCAGATTTGATTAAAGGGTCGCGTAAACGTAGAATCGCTGGCGGTTCTGGGACTCAAATTCAAGATGTAAACCGCTTATTAAAGCAATTTACCCAAATGCAGAAAATGATGAAAAAGATGTCTGCAAAAGGTGGAATGAAGAAGATGATGCGTGGAATGGGTGGAATGTTACCGCCTGGAATGAAGTTTCCGGGCCGATAATATAAGCATCTTTCGAGTGCTAAATTAGTTAATTTTAAATTCAATCAGTTGGTTAGGTTATATTTTTGACTTTATTACAACAAAACGGGTGAGCTAAAAATCATCAGTTTTGGTTGCATTAGTTCAAAAGTCAGGTAAAATCTTCCGGCTTTCTTTCTGGGACTCTTTGCGAACACGGAGTTCCAGTTTTTATTTTTGCTTCTAGCAAATCATTAGAGGAATAAAACGCATGGTTACCATTCGTTTAGCTCGTGGCGGCGCAAAAAAGCGTCCATTTTACAATATCGTTGTTGCTGATAGCCGCAATGCTCGTGACGGTCGTTTCATCGAACGTGTAGGTTTTTTCAATCCATTGGCTCGTGGCCAAGAAGAAACATTACGTTTAGATCTTGATCGTGTTGAGCACTGGGTTGCTACTGGCGCTGCAACATCTGACCGTGTTGCAAAACTGATCAAAGACGCGCGTAAAGCTGTTGCTTAATTGCGTATAAGGTATAGATAGATGAGTAGTAACCAAGAGCTAGTTGTACTGGGAAAGTTAGGCTCCAGTCATGGTATTAAAGGTTGGCTAAAAATCACTTCCTATACCGATTCTGTTGAAGGTATTTTCGATTATTCGCCTTGGCTTATAAAAGAACAAGGCGTTTGGCGTGAAGTTAAGGTTGCTCAGTGGCGTTTTCAAGGTAAAGCTGTTGTGGCTGAACTTGAGGGTGTTGCTACCAGAGAAGATGCGCAAATGCTCACAAATTGTGAGATTGCTATCAAGTCTGAGCAAATGAAAGAATTGGATGACAGTGAATTCTATCATCGTGATCTTATCGGCTGCGAAGTGACCAATATAAACGGCTATAACATGGGTATTATTGAACAGATCGTGGAAACAGGATCAAACGATGTACTACTAGTTAAAGCTAATGCCAAAGATGCCTTCGGCAAAGCGGAACGTATGATCCCCTTTGTCCCTGAGCAGTTCATCAAACAGGTGGATTTGCAAGGGAAACAGATTTTAGTGGATTGGGATCCTGACTTCTAAGTCGAGGTACAACATATGTGGTTAGGGGTAATAACCCTGTTTCCAGAGATGTTTCGTGCTGTTACAGACTTTGGGGTTACGGGTCGAGCCGTGAAAAACGGCCTGCTTGAGTTGCAAACGTGGAATCCTCGTGATTTCACCCATGATAAACACAATACTGTAGACGATCGCCCTTATGGTGGTGGACCAGGTATGTTGATGATGGTGCAACCTTTGCGTGATGCTATCCATGCGGCAAAAGCTGCTGCAGGTGATAGGGCAAAAGTGATTTATCTGTCTCCTCAGGGACGCAAGCTGGATCAGCAAGGCGTTACTGAGTTAGCTAAATCAGAGAGTTTGATTTTAGTGTGTGGTCGATACGAAGGTGTTGATGAGCGCATTATTCAAACTGAAGTAGATGAAGAATGGTCTATCGGTGATTACGTACTTTCGGGTGGCGAGTTACCGGCAATGACATTAATCGATTCAGTGGCTCGTTTAGTACCTGGTGTACTTGGCAAGCAAGCGTCAGCAGAGCAAGATTCTTTCTCTGATGGCCTACTGGATTGTCCTCATTATACTCGCCCTGAACAATTGGATGGTCTTGACGTACCCGCAGTGCTGTTAAGCGGTGACCACGAAAAAATTAGACTCTGGCGTTTACAACAAAGTATCGGAAGAACTTTTTTGAGACGGCCAGAATTATTTGAAAATCTAGCTCTGACTGACGAACAATCGACTTTATTAGCGCAGTTCGTGAATGAAACGGACAAGTCCGCATAGTCAACGCTCAGTTATTACTAGGATGGAGTAATTATGAACAACATCATTAAAATGCTCAACGATGAGCAAATGAAAACAGATGTACCTGATTTTGGTGCTGGTGATACAGTAGTAGTTCAAGTACGTGTTAAAGAAGGTGAAAAAGAGCGTCTTCAGGCTTTTGAAGGTTTGGTCATCGCTAAGCGTAACCGTGGTCTGCATTCAGCATTCACAGTACGTAAAATCTCTAATGGTGAAGGTGTTGAGCGTGCTTTCCAGACGCATAGCCCGTTAATTGCTAGCATCGAAGTTAAGCGTCGCGGTCGTGTACGTCGTGCTAAACTGTACTATTTACGTGAGCGTTCAGGTAAGTCTGCACGTATCCGTGAAAAATTGGCAACTAAGTAATAGTTACCGATACAGAATAAAGATGCAGTGTTCGCACAAAAAACCGCCGAAAGGCGGTTTTTTGTTTGTAGCGCTTTAAAAAAGTAAAGATCAAAAACAGTTCCGGGTTAGCGATAAGAGTGACCTAACCATAATAAGATATAAGCGGATCCCGTAATTAATGTCGTTTAGATGTATCGTTTTGTATAAAAAATCATCGATTAAATGATTTTTAACTTTTTGTATAAATAACCCTTGCCCTAATGCCATGGCACAGGCATAGTTGCTTTTAACTTGTAATGGTGTAGCGTTACAGTGTTACTGAGTTTAGCCATCAGATATCTAGAATATTAATCTATTAGTGACCTTAGGTCTGTCGTCAAAAGAGAGTGATAAGTATGCAACAAGATACCATTAATAATGTGCACATTAGTTCAGAGCAAGTGCTAGTCACTCCTGCAGAGTTAAAGCAAGAACTACCATTATCAACTCATGCTTATCAATATATCCTTAATGCACGCAAGCAAGTATCAGATATTGTTCATAAACGGGATAATCGCGTGCTTGTGGTCACTGGACCTTGTTCTATTCATGATATTGCAGCAGCAAAAGAGTATGCATTAAAACTTAAAAAGTTACATGATGAGCTCAGCGATGACTTTTACATTTTAATGCGAGTTTATTTCGAAAAGCCTCGTACAACAGTGGGCTGGAAGGGCTTGATTAACGATCCTGACATGGATGAGTCATTTGATGTAGAGAAAGGTCTTAGAATGGCTCGTGAGCTGATGATTTGGCTTGCTGAGCTTGAACTACCCATTGCTACTGAGGCACTTGATCCGATAAGCCCGCAGTATATGTCTGAGTTAGTTACTTGGTCAGCTATTGGCGCAAGAACCACTGAATCTCAGACTCATCGTGAAATGGCTTCAGGTCTATCAATGCCTGTTGGTTTTAAAAATGGTACCGATGGCAAATTGGAGGTGGCTATTAATGCACTTAAATCTGCTGCTAGTAGTCATCGCTTTATGGGGATTAACCAAGAGGGCCAAGTGTCATTACTACAAACTGCTGGTAACCCTGATGGTCATATTATTTTACGTGGTGGCTTATCTCCAAATTATGACGCGCACAGTGTTGCTGAAAGTGAGGCTCAAATTCATAAAGCCAAGCTCAGTGCTCGGTTAGTTATTGACTGTAGTCACGGTAATTCATCAAAAGATCATTTACGTCAAAAAAACGTTTGTGAAGATGTATTTAATCAAATTGAAGCAGGTAATAAATCTATCATCGGTGTTATGCTTGAAAGTAACCTCAATCAAGGTAATCAGAGTTCAGATAAACCCTTAGCAGAGCTAAAATATGGTGTTTCTGTTACTGACGCCTGCATTGACTGGGAAACCACTGAAACTATTTTAAGACAAGGCGCTAACCAGTTGTCTGTAGTGTTACCAACACGTTTTGATTCGCTGCAGGTCGTCAACGGTTAATGGATAAACAGATGAATGAAAAAACCACAGCAGGCCTAGAGCATCTTCGTGATTTAATTGATGGCGTTGATCAACAATTACTGCATTTATTACGTAAACGCCTTGATTTAGTTGCACAAGTTGGCGCAGTAAAACATGCCGCTGGTGTGCCTATTTATGCTCCACAACGTGAAGCCTCCATGTTAGCAAAGCGGCGAAATGAAGCGCAAAGCATGAACATTTCACCACAGTTAATTGAAGATATATTACGCCGGCTTATGCGTGAATCTTATTTAAATGAGAAAGATGTTGGTTTCAAGCAGGTTAAACAAGATCTGGGTCATGTGGTGATAGTCGGTGGTCAGGGCAAACTTGGACAGCTATTTAGCCAGATGTTAGTTCTTTCTGGTTATGAAGTTAAAAGTATCGATAAAAATGATTGGCAAGAGGCCGCAGCTATTTTCTCTGGGGCTGGACTGGTGATTGTTACCGTGCCTATAAATGTGACTTGCGAGGTTATTCGCGAAAAATTAACTCAGTTACCTGACAATTGTATTTTAGCTGATCTTACTTCAATTAAAGAAGAGCCCGTAGCAGCAATGTTAGCAGCCCATAGCGGTCCAGTGGTCGGTCTACATCCGATGTTTGGTCCTGATGTTGGCAGTCTTGCTAAACAAGTGGTGGTAGTGTGTCATGGTCGTCATCAAGAGGCCTACCAGTGGTTGCTACAGCAGATTGAGATTTGGGGGGCTCGTATTGTCGAAGCTGAAGCCGAACGTCATGATAAAGCCATGCAACTAGTGCAAGCTATGCGTCACTTTTCAACCTTTGTATATGGTGTCAACCTGTGTAAAGAAGAAGCTGATATTGGAAATCTACTGCAATTTAGCTCACCTATTTATCGCTTAGAGTTGGCCATGGTTGGACGTTTATTTGCTCAAGATCCTGAGCTTTATGCCGATATCATATTTGCACAAGCTGGTAGTCAACATGCGATAAGTGATTATCTTGATAATTATCGTGATGCATTAACCATGTTGCAAACTGGAAATAGACAAGCCTTTGTTGAGCAATTTCAGCGAGTGGCAAAATGGTTTGGTGATTTTGCTCCTCAGTTCCAACACGAAAGTCGCGCCATGTTGCAATCTGTTAACGATATGAAAAGCAGTTAACTTGTATTTGGGGTACTAAACCGTTTTCAAATTTGTTTTACCCCATCATTATTGTTGTATTGAACAGTAGAAAACAAACAGATGCAGTGGTGTAGGGTTCGGTAAAATCACTTACTTTTATTTCTTTACTGTCTTTTTGTATTCCGAATCGAAGTGAATTGCTGTTAAATGAAGCATTATTAATTAATCTAAATATTGCGAAATAGTGACACAAAGCTTATGTTTAACTAGCACTGTAGTGTAATAAAACCGTGTTAGCTCAGTAAACGTAGTTGCATTTGGAGGATAACCCTATGTCGATGATGCCATCGAATACACTGCCTATTCAACAGGTTGAAGATAATTCCTTAGGGCATTTTCTTTATGGTTTAATGAGTGCCTTTCCATTGTTTTTTGTTCCCGTATTATTGAGCCTTTGGTTTAATTTGATCCAGAAAAATATTAATCCAGATTCTGTGCTAGGTAGTCATTTACGCTGGCAACGCATGAGTATTATCGGCCTGTGTCCATTTTTTATTGCCGGTTATTGGTTAAGTCCATTATGGTTAAGTTTACCAATGTACATCCTTGGTGTTAGTTGGTTTAGTTATCGTATTTTCAAAGGCTGGATCAGTCTTAATGATGGTCTTGCAGTTTAAGTAAAAGAAGCGACTAGTGAAGCAAAATGCCGAGATAATATCTCGGCATTTTTATTGTCTTGAGTGAAGGTCGGCTCACGATAAAATAGTTTGATAACCTTTAACTCATAGTAGATGTTTTATTTTATCTGGTATAAGTCGTGGAGCAACTCAGCATATGACAACTGCGTTTGATGGATAATAATGATGCCATCGGCTTTTAGCTGTTTTACGGCAATCGCATTAGTGCTCAGCAGTGCAGCATTACAGCTAAAACAAGTATTAACAATAACGGGTAAATGACTGCGTAGTTTAACTTCAACTAGCCCCGCTAAATCGAGGCTTAACTGCTCAGGATGAGTAAAACTTCGCACACCTGACTCACATAGGCCTAATTGTTGATTACCGTGGCTAAGGACCGTATCGGCGGCTTGTAGCCAATCGTCAACACTAGCCATGGTATTTCGCTCTAATATCACCGGCAAATTGACTGAACCAATTAAGGTTAACATGTCGGTGTTATACATTTGTTTACCGCTCAAAATCAACATGTCTGCTAATTGGCTTGCGATACTAAACTCTTGTTCATGATCTACTTGCATTATGCATACTAAACCGGCTTGCTCAATCACTTGTGCATGCTGTTTTAGCTCTTGTTCATTCAGTTGTTGCTTTAAATCGTTGAGCAAAATAGCTTGAAAACCTGATTCTTTGATAATCTTAGCTTGGGTGGCTAGTTCGGTATTATCTATCGGCAAATTAATTTGCTGTAATGCACTAAACTGTCCGGCACCTATTTGTAAATGTTGGCAAAATAACTGAGTGTCTTGTGATTTATAGTCGCGTGAATGCTTTGCTTGGCTATTGGGTAAAGACTTGATTGGTTGTTGTTTTGAACTGCCTGGTTCAATCAATAGCTGGGCTTGCGATAGCTGGGTTGGTTTAACCGTTTCACAGGGGTAGCAGCCTAATACTTTAATAAAACGGGTAAGGCGTTCTAGCTCTTTAATCGCTTGTTGAACTTCTGCTGTGGCTAAGTTGCCATCAATGTCGAGATAAAACATCTCTTCCCATGGCGTTCCTGGAATAGGGCGAGATTCTAATTTACTCATATTCAAATTATGCGCTTTAAGAACCAGTAATGCTTCTACCAATGCACCAGGCTTTTGTCCTGTTGCCATGATTAAGGTGGTTTTAGCGGGTAATTGAGACGGTACTGCAGAGGCTTTGCGGGCGACAACGATAAACCGACTTTGGTTAATCTTTTGGTTTGCTAAACCTTGTTCCATTGCAATCAGTTGATATAAGGCTCCGCCTTCTGCACTGCCTATTGCTGCGACAGTGTTACTCTTTGCTTCGATAACTTTTGTCATTGCCTCAGCACTACTGGAGCAATATTCAAGTTTAATATTAGGATGCTGGCTTAAATAACGACTACATTGGCTAATTGGCTGCGGATGCGCATAGATAGTTTCTATATCAGCTAGCTTACTGTCAGGTTTCGTGAGTAAACAGTGACTGACTTCAATGGTTGTTTCGCCGACAATCGATAGCGTTGTATGTTGCAGCACGTCATACACTTCATTGATAGATCCTGAAGAGGTATTTTCAATCGGCAGAAAGCCGTAATCAGCATGACCAGACTCGACGGCATTAACGATGTCATCAAAACTTTTACAGCCAAAATCGAGCATTTCTACTTGGCGACGAGAGCAGTAACGGCTAGCTGCTAAGTATGAATAAGAGCCTCTCGCTCCTAAATAAGCCACAGTATATTGTTGTTTTTGAGTGTCTGGATTTGCTCTGCCGTGAAGATAGGTTTGTTGAAATAACACTGAGTCTTCAATAATACTTTGATAAAGGGAGATGACAAAGTGAGCATCAAGACCTTGTTCTCGACCTTGTAGCACGAGTCTTTCGAGCAGTTCTTTTTCTCTTTGAGTGTCTCGTATTGGCCTAACATCAATTTCTTTGCTGCGAGCTACATTTAAGCTTAATTGGCGGCGTTTAGATAATAACTCTAATAGCGCTTTATCAAGAGCAGTGATCTGTTCGCGAGTTTGACTTAACGCGGGTGGTTTTTGCATATAGACCTCAATATAACGCTACATACTGGTGTATTGATTCATACAGCAGTGCTTATAAGACAAAAAAGCCTCCCATTTGGGAGGCTTTAGAATTTTCATTTTCGTTTTTACACAGAAAATCCGCCTCCAAGGGTGGGCTGAATAAAAAAGAAAATAAAAAGGCTGAATATATTTTTGTTCATGGGTTAAAACTAAAGCCCTAGCAGACTGCTGTCAATGTAATTTTATTCATTAATACAGACTTGCGTTAATTACAGACAAAAGAAAGCGCACCCGAGGGTGCGCTGGTGAGAGATAAATAACATCAAGCTGCGTTTTCCTCCTTATAGACATACTCAAATTCGCTTTCTGTGTCATTTGGTAATGATACATGGCGTTGAGCCTGGGGTTTATGGGTCAGGCGATTTAGCTGTTTTTCCAGCTTTTGTCCCATTGCAGTTATCGCTGCGTATAGGTTTTCACTTTTTGCCTGGGCGAATAAATCTCCACTAGGTAATCCAACTGATGCCTCTATTTTAAACAACTGCTTTTCTTGATTGATAATAATGTGCGGATTAATTAATTGAATATCATGTCGACTTAATTTTTCTAATCGTCCTTCGATACGTTCACGGATAAGAGCAGTGACTTCAAGTTGTTTGCTAGTGATTTTCAGCATATTTAGAACCTTCTTGTTGTTTGCTTAACTCCAGATTACCAAGATTAACCATAAGTATTGTGATCTTGATCACGTTTTAGATGGCAAAAAACATCGAACACAGCTTATTTGATCTCTTAGACATTTTTCAATAAAAAGCATTAAAATCTACTTGTGGTACGGTATAAATTGCGCCATATTTGAATAGATAAGTTGATGATATATTATTTATTTTGCTGGTATTTTAAACAAAACAGCCAAGCATCTGCCCTCAATCTCCGTAATCCGCTCAAAATGCTTATTTTGCTGAGCAAATATTTCCAACATTAAACACAATACTCTTAATGATGTGATTTAATTCATTTTTGATTGGCTTATAATCGACTTATAAGCAAATTTATAAGGGCTGTTATTAGTGAGTATAGAACAACAAAAAATAAAGGTATGGGATTTTCCAACCCGTTTTTTTCATTGGGCCATGGTGTCTTTAGTTGGCGGGTTATGGTGGACAGCTGAAATAGGAGAAATGCAGTGGCATCAGATACTAGCGTACCTGTTGATGACACTGATTATATTTAGATTAATTTGGGGCTTTATAGGAAGCGATACCGCTAAGTTTACACATTTTTTTGTTGCACCTAAAAAAGTTATTGCTTACGCAAAAGCACAACCCAAACCCAAGTCGATAGGCCATAATCCACTAGGTGGGTATATGGTCATTTTATTGTTAAGCATCATTATGCTGCAATTAATTAGCGGATTATTTGCTACCGATGATATTTTTACCGAAGGTCCATTGATGCATCTTGTATCGTCAGATACAGCAGGATGGTTAACTTGGTTACATAAAACCAATTTCAATATTATTTTAGCTATGGCCGCGATTCATATCATTGCGGTAGTTGTCCATGTCGCTAAAGGTGACAATATACTTAAAGCAATGTTAAGTGGTTATAAACTGGCTAGCAAGCAGATAACCCCACCTAGCTTACGTTCGCCTTGGATAGCGTTAATTATCGTATTAGCCATATTTGTCTGTGTATGGTGGTGGTTGCTTGAACCTGTAGTCAGTTATTTATAAATTTATATTAGGGTTTGTTGATTTTTTTAGTTTTTGCTGCGAATTGTTGGTATGTAGTTGAAGTTGTCAGTGATTAAGCCGGGTGCTTTGTTGTGTCGTCATTTGACATGAAAAGCCAATGCCCTAGTAGAAATGACCAACAAACATTACCCTAAGGTGTAGGTTAAAAGCGTGTTTTTCTGTGTTGAGCGAAATGCTGCTTAGATTGCTAGGTAGTGTTCCATTTGCTTCATTATCTCATGTTTATCTCGAACGAAATCCAACCAAAAACTCATCGATCACTCGTTAATCAGCAATGAAAAAGCCCATATGCATGGGCTTTACTCTTTTGGGTTACAGGTCTGAACGACTTATTGCTTGCTTAAACTAATCGATTTAAATCTTGTTCAGCTCCAAGTAACTTTAGTCTTTTTTGTAAACGTCGTGACAACCTTTACAACTTTTACCAGTGTTAGCAAAAGCTTGTTTAATACTGTTCTCATTACTTGTTTTAGCTGCAATAGCTAACGCTGCGGCATTATCTTGGAATGCAGTCATTTTGCTATCAAAGTCAGCCTTATCTTGCCAAATTTTTGCAAGAGCTTCAGTATCGCCTTTATCAGAACCGTCAATAAAACCTTCATGCGGTAGTTTTGATAGTGCGGCAACATTATCTGCACGAGAACTAAACACCGCTGCATCAAAAGGTTTTTTACCTTTTAGCATCGCGCCCATATCACCAAAGTTATAAGCAATTAAGCCGAAAGCAGCTTGACGGTATTCAATGGCATCAGCTGTTTCTTTGAAATTATTCGCAAATACAGCAGGAATCATCATTGCGGTAACCGCAACTGTTAGTAATATCTTTTTCATCGTTATCCTTCACTTTTTGTTGATGGTACCGGTTCCATAAGCACTAATACTCATTAGTCATGCTTAATATTAAGCTAGCGTGTTCTAACGTTTGCCACTTAGCCAAATATTTAGCGCTAAGTTTCAGTGTATTAGTCTTTATTCTACACAATTTTATTATCATTTTGCGATATGTTTTATTACATGTTTATCAACGGCTGTTTTTGCTAATTTGCGTAGTTCCTTGATACACTTGTAATGTCTAGGCATTACTATAAAGAGAAATACAATGCGTGCCAATTGGAATTTAGTGGTAGAAAAAATTTTAACTCATGCTAACGAAGATGATTTATCTGTGTTGTTTCAATTATTATTAACGGAAGAAGAGCGCAGCGCTGTTTCTGGGCGTTTACAGGTATTTCAAACCTTATTGGCGGGGGAATTAAGTCAAAGACAAATCGCAGCAGAGCATCAGGTCAGTATTGCAACCATTACACGTTGTTCAAATTATTTAAAAAATATGTCTGTAAAACAAAGAGATTCAGTCAAAAAATTAATTTTAGACTAGTTTCTTTTGTTAGAAATATTCTTTATTAATCATATTATCAGAGCTTTTTTGTTATCGATAACAGATAGCATTGCTGTTCAATGGTTGTTCATATCATTAATTGTAGAATTACCAAAATGACCAGCACAAATAAATAGTCTCATTAACTTACTGTGTCTGATTGGGGGAGGAGTACAGCTCATTGGTATTCGAATGGCTTTCATTATCTTGGATGTGCTTAGCTCAGATTGTAACGAGATAACTAATTTATCGCCCCAATTGAGCTGTTCTATTTTATCCAGTATTTACCAATACAGCTTATTGACTGATGCTTCTCGGGAGTCTGTGGTGACGATAGCTTGAGCGTCTCAAGATTAGGTAAACACCATAAGTGATTAAACACAACGCAAACAGTGTGCTGGAGTCTCTAGGGTAAAAGCGATAAAGGCTCACAGCGGTTAACACATAGATAAATGGCATCAATCCATAGAGTGTTTCAGGGATTAAGCCTGATTTTCTCTTACGTTTAGCATCAGTGCGACGGTTTTTGGACCTCAGGTTATAGATATGTGCACCATACAAATACACAACAACAGAGGCAATCAGGGCATAGTTAGGTTCAAGCAAAAAAATACTGACACAGCCTATAACCATGTAAGAGAAAGGTAATAATTCGTATAGCGGTTTAATTAACATAAGCACTCCGTCGCTACGTATTAATTATTATATTTGTTGTCAACTAGTGAGGATCGCACTCCAAATAATCCATAAAGGGAGTCGCAATAAATCTAACTAATTGATGCGAGTAAATTAATGCTACTAATTTAGTTAGTGTAACCTAAATAAAAAGGCACTGACTAGTTAATAGACAATGCCTTGAGGTTTTTCAATCTTTCTACTGACAAATAGACTTTAAACATAACACCAGATAAGGTCTATTGGTCAAATAATTTATGCGTGACGAATTAACGACAGCCGCAACCGCCATTACCATCACAGCCAGGTTTTTCTGAACCACATGATTCATGATTGTGGTCATGTCCGTGCTCATGGCTGCCACAACCGCCTTCAGCATGGATATGACCATGAGAAAGTTCTTCAGCTGTCGCTTCTCTTACTGCAATGACTTCAACACTAAAATGCAGTGACTGACCTGCTAATGGATGATTTCCATCAACAACAATAACATCGTCTTTGACTTCAATCACTTGAACTGGGCGTTGGCCCATTTCAGTTTCAGCGATAAAACGCATACCCGGAACAATGTCTTCGACATCACCAAATGCACTGACAGGAACTTCTTGCTTTAAGCCAGGATGATATTCGCCATAAGCCTGTTCAGCAGGGATTTTCGCCTCGATAGTTTCACCGACAGTTTTACCTTCTAAAACTGATTCAAGTCCAGGAATTAAATTTTCAGTACCATGTAAGTAAACCATAGGCTCACTTTCAAATGAACTTTCAACTAATAAACCTTGCTCATCAGATAAGCGGTAATGAATAGTGACCGCCGCATGTTTTGTAATTTTCATATCGCCTCCAATTGTGATGTGTGCATGATAGCGTATTTTGCTATCAAGCTGCGATGGCTAACATCAGTTTTTGCTTATTCAATCACAGCTTTTTGTATTTTGTCTTATGCTGCAGGTTTAATTACCTGAATCCTGAAAATAAATCAGTATGTTTGTCATAGCGTTGCAAAGGCTTCTCGTTTACTTTTCTGGTATCTCTATCGACAGTCGACTATCAGGGATTTAATCATTTTGTTAATTATATAGTACTGTATATATTATATTTTATTGTTTTTGTCTTTTCTGTTGACGTTTACGTTAAGGTGGAAAATCGCTATTGATTATCGTTACCAGTGGTGACTTGTAACGTTATGAAACCTCTTTACTCAGAAAATCAACTTAGCCTAAAAAATAACTTGTAAATAAACTGTAAGCAGGGGTTGACAACCTTAGGTAAAAAAAGTGATTCTGTTAGCCAAGGAAAATCAGATTGTTGAATCTGATTCAATAATTATCAGCAGTTAACATTTATTATAAAAAGAGAATCATCAAATGTTTACCCTCATGCTCGTTGTAATTACTACCATTACAACCACCACTATTACCATAGTGGGGGCGGGCTGATTACACCCTAAAAGATTTGTACAACAAGCCCGCTTCTAACATTTGAAGCGGGCTTTTTTGTTTTAATTCTAATCATTTGGTTTTAATTTAATGTTGTCACTCTATTAGTGACATGGAGATTGACATGAAAGTAATGAAATTTGGTGGAACATCACTAGCGAATTGGTCTCGTTTTTCTATGGCGGCAGACATTATTGCTGATACTGCATTAACGGAATCTGTTGCGACTGTACTTTCTGCTCCTGCCACTGTGACCAATGCGCTTTTAGAAATGGTCGATATTGCCGTTAATCAGCAAGATTACCAGCCAGTATTAGACCATATTAGTTCAGTCTATAGTGGACTCTTTTCAGATGCCGCAGCATCACTGATCACGTCTTCTCAGCATCAGTTGCTGGTTGAAAAACTAGCCGTACAAATGCAAGTTTGGCAAGACAAACTGTATGGGATTAAATTACTAGGTGAATGCCCTGACAGTGTCCGCGCTGAAATCGTAGTCACAGGTGAACGATTGTCGGCGGCATTAATGGAGCAAGTGATGTTGGCAAAAGGCATAACTTCAGCACAACTTGATCCTGTTGCGCTATTTTTAGCTCACGGACAGCCGTTGGAGTCTGTGGTTGATATCACAGTCAGTAAACTACGTTTTGCTTTACTTAAGCTTGAACAATGTCGCGTATGGGTTATGCCTGGTTTTACTGCTGCAGATGCTCATGGCAAAGTGGTGACATTAGGTCGTAATGGTTCTGATTATTCCGCTGCTGTGCTGGCGGCCTGTTTAGATGCCTCTAGTTGTGAGATTTGGACTGACGTTGATGGGGTTTATAATACTGACCCGCGAGTAGTTGTTGATGCAAAATTATTATCACAATTAAGCTATCAAGAGGCGATGGAATTATCTTATTTTGGTGCCAAAGTGTTGCACCCTAAAACTATTGCACCGATTGCTCAGTATCATATCCCTTGTTATATCAAAAACAGTTTTAATCCATCTGCCCCTGGCACGTTAGTGTCTAATGACGATGATAAAACTGGTTTACAAGTTAAAGCTATTTCAAACCTTGATAATCAAACCATGTTTAACGTTTCTGGTCCTGGTATGAAAGGCATGGTTGGCATGGCAAGCCGAACATTAGCGGTTATTTCTCGCAGTGGTATTTCAGTATCTCTAATTACTCAAAGCTCATCTGAGTACAGTATCAGTTTCTGTGTAGCCACTTCAGATGCCAATAAAGCGAAATGGGCATTAGAGCAAGAGTTTGAACTAGAAATTAAGAGTGAATTACTTGAACCAATAGAGTTACGTCATGACCTGTCGATTGTGTCTCTGATCGGCGATGGCATGAAAACCCACAAGGGAGTCGCGGCTAAGTTTTTTACCGCGTTAGCTAAAGCCAGCGTCAATATTGTTGCTATTGCGCAAGGTTCATCAGAGCGTTCTATTTCAACGGTTATCCAACAGAAGAAAACTAAACATGCCATTGGCGCATGTCATCAAGCCTTTTTTGATGTACAGCAGTATCTCGATGTATTTTTAGTTGGCAGCGGTAATGTGGGGGCGGGTTTATTAGAACAAATTAAGCAACAAGGCTCGATGCTAAAAGATCAGCACATTAGCATTCGTGTTTGTGGCATTGCTAACTCTCGTCAGATGATATTAAACAGTGAAGGTTTTGAGCTTACTGAATGGCAATCATTATTGGCCGAAAAAGGTCAACCATATGATTTAGCTAAGTTGCTGCAGTGGGGTCAAGAACAACAATTGCTTAACCCTGTGTTGGTTGATTGCACTTCGAGCGAGTTAGTGTCAGATCGTTATCTTGATGTCATGAATGCCGGCTTCCATGTTGTGACACCCAATAAAAAGTCTAATACTCGTGATTATGCTTACTATCAAGAACTGCGTAAAACCGCGTTAACTCAGCGCCGTCAATTTTTATATGAAACCACGGTTGGTGCTGGTTTGCCTGTCATCGATAACCTGAAAAAGCTCATGTACGCGGGAGATAAACTACATAAGTTTAACGGTATATTATCTGGGTCGTTATCGTATATCTTTGGCATGTTAGATGAAGGTATGAGCTTATCGCAAGCAACAGCCATTGCTCGTGATAAGTGTTTTACTGAACCCGATCCTCGCGATGATCTCAGCGGTATGGACGTTGCGCGTAAGGTATTAATTTTAGCCCGTGAAGTCGGTCTACCTCTAGAGCTTGAGGACATTCATGTCGAGTCGGTATTGCCTGTAGGTTTTGATGACTCTGGTGATGTAAATCAATTTATGGCTAATCTGCCTTCATTAGATGCAGAAATATCAGCCCGAGTCGCAGCAGCAAAAGCCGAAGGTAAAGTACTGCGTTATGTTGGCCAAATCGATGAAGGCCAATGCCATGTCAGAATTATTGAAGTGGATGCAACTAATCCGCTTTATAGTGTTAAAGGTGGCGAGAATGCCCTAGCATTTTATAGCCGTTATTATCAGCCGATCCCGTTCGTGTTAAGAGGTTATGGTGCAGGAACTGAAGTGACAGCAGCTGGCGCCTTTGCAGACGTGCTAAGAACCCTAAATTGGACTCGTGAGGTTGGATTATGAAGCAAACGTTAAAGGTAAGCCAAGACACGCTTACGGTTTATGCGCCTGCATCAATGGGCAACGTGGGGGTGGGATTTGATTTGCTTGGTGCTGCCTTAGCGCCAATCGATGGATCGTTACTGGGTGATAGGGTAATAATTAGTAGTGCGGTTAGCGGCATCAGTTATAGTCAGGTGGGTGAATGGGCGCATAAGCTACCCGCTGACGGCAAAGACAATATCGTTTATCAATGTGCGGAGTTCTTTTTAGATAAATTACAAAGACATGATGGAGTGACTATCTGCCTAGAAAAAAACCTTCCTGTAAGCAGTGGCTTAGGCTCAAGTGCAAGCTCTGTTGTTGCCGCATTATATGCTCTAAATGAACATTTTGGACTGCCGTTTGACCAGCAAGCTTTGTTAGCTTTGATGGGCGAATTTGAAGGTAAAATATCGGGTAGTGTGCATTACGACAATGTGGCACCTTGCTATTTAGGAGGCATGCAATTGATGCTTAACTCTGATAAGCAAGCATGTGCAACCATCCCGAGCTTTGACAATTGGTATTGGGTGGTCGCGTATCCTGGTATCTCGTTATCGACTGCCAAAATGCGCGCATTACTACCTCAACAATATGATAAATCGGTTGCGATTGATTTTGGTCGATACTTGAGTGCTTTTGTTCACGCAAGTTATCGGCAAGATGCAGCATTAGCGATTGAAATGCTAAAAGATGTTTTAGCTGAGCCTTATCGTGCCGCAGCGATTCCAGGTTATACGGATGCTCGGGCAGCATTAACTGACTTAGGCATGCTCACAACAGGTATCTCTGGCAGTGGTCCAACACTGTTTAGTGTAACTGACGATTTAGCCACTGCAGAAAAAGCCAAAGTTTGGTTAATGGAGCATTATATCTCTGAGCCAGGTGGCTTTGCTCATATTTGTAAATTAGATCAACTCGGCACGCGCTGCGTGTAACGTTTAATTTTTCGCATTACTTATATTGAAATTTAAAAGGCAGTCGCAATGGAATTATATAACTTAAAACACCCATCGCAGGTAGTAAACTTCAGTCAAGCCGTCCAGCTTGGCTTAGGTAAAGACAGAGGATTATTTTTCCCAACATCGATTCCGGTGCTAGCCGATATGGATGCATTATTGGCATTACCTTTTGCTGAGCGCAGTAAAAAAGTGTTGGGTGCATGGTTAGCCGATGAGCTGGGGCAGGACAGTGTAGATACACTGGTTGATAAAGCATTTACCTTTGATGTGCCACTCGTTAAGGTTGACGATAAGCGTGCTTGTTTAGAGCTTTTTCATGGTCCAACCTTAGCATTCAAAGATTTTGGTGCTCGATTTATGGCGCAATGCATCGGCTTACTTGCTGAAAACAAAAAACTGACTATTTTAACGGCGACATCCGGTGATACTGGTGCCGCAGTAGCGGATGCATTTTACGGTTTAGATAACGTCAACGTGATGGTGTTGTATCCCAAAGGTAAAATCAGTGAACTGCAAGAAAAAATGTTTACTACTTTAGGTCAAAATATCCATACGGTGGCGGTAACCTCTGACTTTGATGCGTGTCAGCATCTTGTAAAACAAGCATTTGATGACAGCAATATTCGCGAAGATTTAGCCTTAAATTCGGCGAACTCAATTAATATTAGCCGTTTGTTAGCCCAGATCTGTTATTACTTCGAAGCGGTAGCGCAAGCCAAGCAAGCTGGACAAGATGATATTGTATTGTCCGTACCCAGTGGTAACTTTGGTAATTTAACCGCAGGTTTATTTGCTAAAGCCATGGGCCTCCCCATTAAACGCTTTATTGCCGCCACTAACAGTAATGATACTGTACCGCGTTACCTTGTCGACGGAGAATGGCAGCCGCATAAAACAGTGGCAACCATGTCAAATGCTATGGATGTGTCTGAACCGAGTAACTGGCCTCGTGTTGAGGCTATTTGCGCGCAGATGGGGTGGCCGCTATCATTGGTTACTGGTGTTGCACTTTCAGAGTTTGATACTCGTGCCGCATTGCTTCAGTTATATCAGGCTGGCTATCAATCTGAGCCACATGCCGCTATCGCAGCCCATGCATTAACTATAGGTCTGGAGAGTAACGAAACCGGTATATTTCTTGGTACTGCCCATCCTGCTAAGTTTAAGGATGTGGTTGACCGTGAGTTATCGATTAATTTGTCCTTGCCTCCTGAATTGGCTGCAGTTGCACAAAAAGATATCTTGTCAGCGCAGTTACCAGCAGACTTTGAACAGCTTAAGTCACATATGTTTGCAGTATTAAAATAGTTTTTTGCAATATCTAGCACCTTATATCGATCAAATCGCTACAAGGTGTTTTTTATATTTCAATAATATGATCTTAATCATACCCCAAAAGCTTTATACCAGTGTAGATTAGTAAATAGTGCATTTTTGACTATTATTTAAACATTATCGTTTGGTAAATAGATTACGGGAGAAGACTATGTTGCAACGTTTAATGCACGACCATAAGCATATTGCTATTTTGTTGAATATTCTTTCCAATAAATTGACTCGATTGGCAGATGGCCAAGGAGTCAATTTTAATCTGGTTAGAGATATTGTTGAGTACATGCAGAGTTATGCAGAACACAGCCATCATCCTTTGGAAGACATTATTTTCGATTACTATAGTAATAAAACCGGCCAGGCAAATAGTGGCCAGTTGTATAATGAACATCATCGTTTAGCTGAAGCATCTAGCGCGTTAGTTTATAGCTTGAACATGATCTTATCTGATGTGGTGATTTCACGAGATCAACTTGTTAAAGATCTGCAAGAATATATCGAACTTCAAGAGAAGCATATGCAGTACGAAGAGCGGGATGTGTTTCCGAATTTTGTTAACGTGTTTGATGAAAAGGATTGGCAAAAAGTCACCGTATTATGTGAAAAACGCTTAATTGAAGACCCATTATTCAATGACAGCAATAAAACGGTTTTTGAAGATTTACGTGCCTATATTGAGCATGCAGACAATAAATAAAATGTTTTACTTTGATGAAGAGATATTGAAAGTTATCAATGCCTAATCTGACACGATTTTGTTAAACAAAAAGAGCGCATTAAGCGCTCTTTTAATTGATTTTATCGTTAGGCTTTAATGGTGATATAACCCAATTAAAGCACTAGTGTGTTAACATCAAAATCGAATGAATCATCAATATCTTGCAGTTCCCTAAGCAAACGCTGTTTATCCTTAATGGCTTCAATCTCACGCCATTTGCGTTTTTTAGGCGAACTTTTTGAGCGGCTTGGTCTTTCAACAACTTCGTCTAGCGCACCACCATAGTCTAATCGATCCATGGTAACCTCCCTTTTATTATGATGTCTCTGCAGATAAGTATCATATAACAGCTATAGGATGCAACACTTGTGTTTCATTAGTGTTACATGTCAGCTGTTTTTTTATGCTTCATATTGATGTTTTTAGCTAGTGATTAACGATGTTAATAAATGATCAATAAATACATATCCTGAACATAAAAAAACACCCTCAAGACTATTGAGGGTGTTTTGATACAAAGGCTTTGTGGGCGAGCGTTAATTTGCCTCAGGCGTTAAAGGTTTCCCTGACGATAAAGGTTGATCAACGCATTACTTGATGAGTCTAATTGTGTTGCCGCTTCTTTAGCACCAATACGCTCCAACACATCATTACCTAGCTGCTTGCCGAGCTCCACTCCCCATTGATCAAATGAGTTGATTTGCCATATTGCACCTTGAACAAATGTTTTATGTTCATATAGCGCAATCAACGCGCCTAAGGTCGTTGGCGTCAGTTTATTCATTAATAAAGTATTACTGGGTTTGTTACCTGACATGACCTTATGTTTAGCAATAAGCGGTATTTGAGCCGCGTCTAATGAACTATTACTCAGTTCTGCTAGTGCTTCATCATAAGTTCGGCCTTGCATTAACGCTTGAGTTTGTCCAAAGCAGTTTGATGCAAGTTGGTCATGATGCTCACCTAACGGATTATGGCTCTGAAGTGGCATGATAAAGTCCGCAGGGATCAGTGATGTTCCTTGATGCAGTAACTGGTGGTAAGCATGTTGTCCATTAGTACCTTCACCGCCCCAAATAACAGGACCCGTGCTGTAATCAACATCACTACCGTCTAAGGTGACAGATTTTCCATTACTTTCCATATCTAATTGCTGGAAATAAGCAGGCAGACCGCGTAGATAATGATCATAAGTCAAAATGACGTGTGCTTGAGCACCATGGAAGTTGCCGTACAACACCGATAGCATTGCCATGATCACTGGCATATTCTGTTCGACAGGTGAAGTGGAAAAATGCTCATCCATTTGATGTGCGCCATCCAGCAAGGCTTTAAAGTTATCCATGCCAATAAGTAGCGCAATAGGTAAACCAATCGCTGACCATAAAGAGTAGCGGCCGCCGACCCAGTCCCACATTGGGAATATGTTGCTAGCGTCCATGCCAAACTCTGTTGCTTTAGTCACATTTGATGTCACGGCAACAAAGTGCTTAGCGACATCTTGTTGGCCTGCACCTTGGGCTAAAAACCAGTCTTTAGCGCTCAGAGTATTAGTGAGTGTCTCTTGGGTACTGAATGATTTCGATGACATCACAAACAAGGTTGTTTCAGCGTTGAGATTTTTTAGCTTTTCACAAATAGAGGTCGCATCAACATTGGCAACAAAATGACAGTTAAGTCCTTCTTGCCAATAGGGTCTTAGCGCTTGTGATACAATTTTGGGGCCAAGGAATGAACCTCCAATACCAATACTCACAATGTCAGTAATCGCTTTACCTGTATAACCTTTCCACTCCCCAGATTGAACAGAGCCAACAAATTTAGCCATTTTAGCTAATGTTTGTTGTATTTCAGGAACGATGTTCGCCCCTTCAGCCATGATAGTTTGAGTTGATTTACTGCGCAGTGCAGTATGTAATACCGAGCGTTGTTCAGTGTTGTTAATCACATCACCATTAAACATCGCGGTAATTTTATCACTCAGTTTTGCTTCTTTAGCGAGAGAGAATAGCAGCTTAAGTGTTTCATCGTTCACACGGTTTTTAGAATAATCTAAAAACAGACCACAAGCTGCAACGCTCATTTGTTCAAAACGTTGTGGGTTTTGGGCAAATAATTCGCGCATGTGAGGTAGTTGACTTGAATGCGTTTGTAGCGCTTTCCAAGTCGTGCTTTGAGTCAGTGTAGTCACGAGTAAAGCCTCCAACTAGCTTAATTTTGTCTTTAGCATAACTTCTAGTTTGCCTTGATCGATGGCAAAGTTACGAATCCCTTCAGCTAATTTATCCACAGCCATTGGATCTTCATTAAATGCCCAGCGGAACTGTGCTTCAGTGAGTGCTGCCGGAGCCGAATGTGTTGCTGCAGTTGCCACTAACTTTTCGCTGATTTCAATATCAGTATTCGCTAGCTCTTCTAGTAACGCAGGGCCAATTGTTAGACGATCACAACCAGCAAGCTCAATAATTTCACCGATATTTCTGAAACTGGCACCCATTACAACAGTGTTATAGCCGTGCTGCTTGTAGTAGTTATATATCTCAGTAACAGAGACTACTCCAGGATCGGTTTGTGCGGTGTAATCTTGACCTGTGTCTTTTTTATACCAATCTAAGATGCGACCAACAAAAGGTGAAATCAAGTATACACCAGCTTCGGCACAAGCTCTTGCTTGAGCAAAGCTAAATAGTAATGTTAGATTGCAGTTTATCCCTTCTTGTTCAAGTTCTTTTGCAGCGCAAATACCTTCCCAAGTTGAAGCTAGTTTTATCAGAATACGCGATTTGTCTATACCAGCGTCTTGGTATAATTTGATTAGCTTGTGCGCTTTGTCAATTGAGCCTTGTTTGTCAAATGATAAGCGTGCATCGACTTCCGTTGAGATACGGCCTGGTACTAGCTTTAAAATTTCAACGCCAATATTGACAGCCAGTTTATCACCAGCATCTTCGATCTGTTGTTCAACATTTTGGCTTTGGGTTTTTGCCCATTCAATCGCATTTTCGATAAGAAAAGCGTATTCAGGGATTTGTGAGGCTTTCAAGATTAGCGACGGGTTAGTTGTGGCATCTTCAGGCTGATAACGCTTAATTGCCTCTATGTCGCCAGTATCAGCAACGATGGTAGTGAATGATTTGAGTTGCGCGAGTGCATTGGCCATGGAAATTTCCTCTCGATAAGCAATGAAAATAGATCAATGCCTTTATTAGAAGCGATTTTAGGGATTATTCCAACTTTATTTGTAAAAAAATTACCAAATTTTCCGTTATTTTCGCTTATTTAAAGCCATTATTGTCGTTAAATAGACAGAATTGGTTAGTTTATACGGTGCAGAGTTCCAATTCTATTACCTGAATGTCAGTGTCAGCCACTGTTGTAAGGCTTATTAGGTTGTTCTTAAAATAAAAAAGCCGCTGCAAGCAGCGACTTTTAAAGTATAGCGTATCAATATTACAATTAACGTAATACTGCGCGTTTTTCGGTACCCGTCACGATAGCTTCGATACGACGGTTAACACGGTTAGCTTCAGCTGAGCTACCTTGCATAACAGGTTGAGTGATACCGTAACCAACAGCATTGATTCTGCTTTTGCTAATGCCATACTTTGTGTTCAGTGCATTTGCAACCGCTACAGCACGACGCTCAGAAAGCTTCATGTTGTATTCTGCTTTACCTACGTTAGACGCATGGCCTCCGATAGATACAGTATGTTGTGGGTATTTGTTCATGAAATCTGCTAGTTTTTCTAAATCAGCAAATGAGCCGGCACGGATCTCTGCTGAGTCATTAGCAAACAAAATACCACCTAAGTCATGCTTAGTGGTGATGTTTTCATAAACAGTACAACCTGTAGCATCAACTTTGTGTGTTGAAGGAGTATTTGGACATTTGTCCATGTCGTCATTAACACCATCTTTGTCTGCATCACCAGGTGTTACAGCAACAATTGGAGCCACTATTGGAGCAGCCACTGGAGCAGGAGCGCTAGTACCGAAACGATAACTTAGAGCTAGCCCCCAATAGTTACTTTCCATTTTTAAGTTGTTTAATGCGTCAGCGTCTAAATTTTCGTAACGACGATATTTCGCTTCTAACTTAAGATTGTCAGTAAAGTTATAACCAACACCAGCACCAGCAAATAAACCAACCCCAGAATCACTTAATTTCTGGCCATTCACTGTTTGTTGGTTTTCTAATAGGTAGCTATAAGTACCTATTTCTGATGATAGGCTCCACTTGTCTGCAAGTGGATAAAAACCAACAACACCTAAACTAACACCGGTAGCACCGACATCGTAGCTCTTATTATCGTAATTAGTCCATTCTGCGCGGCCAAGGTCACGATAACCTAATTCAATTCCGATGTATTCGTTAAATAAATAGCCACCAAATACGTCCCAAGCATATGGGTCATCTTCACCACACACTTTCATGGTTTTTTGGTCACAGTTTGGTTCATAGTTATTGACGCCTAAACCACCACCAACGTACCAAGGTGTTAATTCTTGAGCAGCAGATGCAGCGAAAGGCAACATAGATGTGAGTAATACTACTTTTAATGTGTTCTTCATCATATTTTTATAGTCCATTGTTATTTTACTCCACCAAATATGCATGTAACGGAGTTGTTATCTTCATGCATTGCTGACGCTTAATGTGGTGTTCCTTTGTATTTTAGTCAGCGGCGCAAGTATGGGTGGTAATTAGATGTTTTTCCATAGTAAAAAAGATTAATTTTTGGTAATGGTTTGTAAAATGCCAGTGCAATAAAATTGAAGTGACATAAAAAAAGTAAGTAAAATCATAAGCTAAGTGTGATTGTTTTATTTTAGCATTGATTGGGGAGTAATTGTGAATATATTCCTGTTTTTAAATGTTTTTGCTTTTTATGCCCCTAATGAGCATATTTGGGAAGTGAAAATAAAAATACGCCCAGAAGGCGTATTTTTGGTCTAATAATAAGTTAGTTTAACGAGTCCATACCCAGTTTTCGATTTCTTCTGGATCCACACCATTGGCTTTGATGTAGTTCTTATGGTCAACTAATCGTTGCAACATATCTGTGGTGATGGTCACATGTTGTGTTTCATCAATCACACCTTGCTGGAATAATTTGTAAGCCATATCGATCACTAAGTGATAGCGAGATGTACCGTTACGCACTCCCATATCAAATGGTGTCGTCGTTGAACCTTCTTCTTCATAACCTTTAATACGGAAACGACGGTTACCTTTATAATCAAAGACCAATTTCTTGATAGTATTTGGATAACCATGGTAATTAAATACCACACCTTTATCTTGGGTAAATACTTCATCCATCATCCAAGGTTTGCTTTGAAATTCAAGGCTGCCTAAACCGCTACTGTGAAGTTCTGACACGCTGACAAAACGGATACGTACTCTTGGTAGTATTTCACGAATGAGAACTAAAGAAGCCATACATTCTTGAGTTGCATAATCACCACAACCAGCTAGTACCACATCAGGGTTGGTATCTGAGGCGAAATCCCATACCATCATGCCATCTTTAGCTTGTTGACGAGCTTCAGCTAAAGATAACCATTGAGGTAAAGATTTTTTACCCGCAACAATAATATTCAGTTTGTCTCTGTCAGCATAAGCTTTTTCGGTATATACCAAGGTGCTGTTTGCATCTGCTGGCAAGTAAGCAGAGATAATTTCTGGGTGCTTCTCTAACATCGCGCCTAGGAATGATGGGTTCTGATGAGAGTAACCGTTGTGATCTTGACGTTCTAATAACGATGACAATACTACGTTACATGCTGGAATTGGCTTACGGAAATGGATCCCTTGGCTGGCATGGACATATTTACAGTATTGGTCAGCCATTGATGACACTACCTGAGAAAAAGATTCATAAGTAGGGAACATACCGTGACGGCCGGTTACTGTGTAGCCATGTAACATACCAAATAACAAGTTTTCAGATAACAACTCAATCACGCGGCCATCGCGCGACATATCTTGGTCCCAGCTTTCTATAGGCCATTGCCATGAACGATCTGTTTCTTCAAATACAGCTTGTAACTGATTTGAATAAGTTTCATCTGGACTGAAAATACGCAGGTTGCGTTGATCGCGGTTCAGTTTGAATGCATCTCGCATCCATTCTCCCATTTTCAACATTGAAAAACCACGATGGCCACGAGGTGTTTCAGCACCATAACCCAGTTTGCTTAAATCTGGATTGGTTAAAGCGCGAACGACTTCACCGCCATAACTTAAACGTTGGCGACCACAGCATAAATCCTTTGGTGGCATTAATGACATGATGTCTTTATCAAATATCAGTTCGCCGCTTTCAGTCGTTTGTACTAGCTCATCAAACTTATAACTGGCTAACCATGTATTGAGAGCTTCTAAATGGCCTTTATCTTTAGCACAGTTGCTGACAATCACTTGATGAGATTCACAGTTACCGGCTAATTTTTTGCCATCATATTCAGCTGTACCCGTCCAACCTTTAGCTGTTCTCATTAAAATAACTGGCCAGCGGGGTTTGACAACGTCTTCACCGGAACGAGCACGACGTTGAATGTCAGTGATCATTTCATAAGACAAGTCCATTGCCGCTGTCATTTGTTCAAAGATGTCCGTTTCCATTTCATCATCAACGATGATGGGGTGATAACCAAGGCCACGGAATTCGAGATCCAGTTCTTCATGGCTCATGCGGCCCATACGGGTTGGACCTGAGATCTTATAACCGTTAATATGGACGATTGGAAGAACCGCACCGTTATGCTCAGGAGAGACTAAGCGGTTAGCATACCAAGATGCCGCTAATGGGCCGGTTTCCGCTTCACCGTCACCGATCAAACAAGCGGCAATAAGATTTGGGTTATCTAATACAGAGCCCCAAGCGACAGAAAGTGAATAACCAAGCTCACCACCTTCTAATATTTGGCCAGGAGCTTCTGGGTTTGCATGTGATGGATAGCCGTAGGCTGCTGAGAATTTTTTACAGATATCTTCGATACCGGTTTCTGTGAATGGAATGGTCTCAGGATAGAAATGACTAAGTGAACCTTCAACAAATAAGTTAGCTTGCACAGCTGGGAAACCGTGGCCAGGACCAACAAGGTAAATGAATTCACGCTTATGCTTAACAATAAGACGGTTAACGTTCGCGTAGACAAAGTTAATACCAGGACATGTTCCCCAGTGACCGAGTAGACGAGGTTTGATATCTGTATGTTGTAACGGACGCTTAAAAAGTACGTTTTGCTTCAGATAAATCTGCGATGTCGCAAGGAAGTTCGTTGCTCTTACGTATTTTTTTAGCGCGATGATTTCATTTGGGTTAGTCATAGTGACCTCTATTAAAAGTGAAAAACTTATTTAACCTTCTTTGAGAACACTGTATCTGTAATTTAGTTACAATAATGTGGCCTTTATCTAATTTCTGAGTAATGAGGTTTGGTTTCGATCGCATTTATTGTTGATTTGTCGCTAATTACTTGAAATTTAATAACGATTCAAATGCTTTTTAAACATAGAGCATTAATAGTAGAAATGATAAAGTGTGACTGAGATCACTTGTTAATTTTTGTTTTGTTGATGTTATGGCAACGTTTCATTTACTTAATCGATGTGTATGCTAGGTAACGTAGCTTTAGCATTCGTAGTCCTGAGTGATCAATACCTATTAATCCACGACCATAACCTTTTATAATGGCGACTTTATATAGGTACTTTTATTAGTATTACCGTTTTACACATAGCAGCTTGCACATGACGTGCTTGGTCTGTGCCTTATGTGTTTTATATTCAGTGCAATGGCCTGATACAGAAAAATAACCTTATAACGGGGAAGATTAGACAATATGGCAATGTTAGAGACGATTGTTAATTTCATGAATAGCCTGCTTTGGGGCAAATTATTGGTTTATGGGTTGGTGGGAGCAGGGTTATTTTTTACTATTCGTCTTGGTTTTATTCAAATTACCCATTTTGTGCACGGTATTAAAGTACTCGCGATTAGCCGCCGTCCAGGTAAGCATGGCTTATCATCATTTCAAGTTTTTTGTACCAGTATGGCTGCACGTGTCGGAGCTGGTAATATGGCTGGTGTCGCGGTTGCAATTGGAACAGCAGGGCCAGGTGCCGTGTTTTGGATGTGGGCTATAGCAGTATTGGGTATGGCTACTGCGATGATAGAGTCGACTCTTGCTCAGGTTTATAAAGTCAAAGATGGTGATGGTCAATACCGTGGCGGTCCAGCTTATTATATGGAGAAAGGCCTTGGTCAGCGTTGGATGGGCGTGGTTTTTTCTATCTTCCTAATTTTAGCATTTGGTCTTGTATTTAATGCTGTTCAAGCCAATACCATTACAGGTGCAATGACTCAAGTTTTTGGTTTTGAACCACTATATATCGGTATTGGTATTGTTATCTGCAGTGCGTTTGTCATTGTAGGTGGCCTTAAAAAAGTTGCTAAAGCATCTGAGCTCATTGTACCTGTCATGGCGATTGCTTATATTGCTATAGCATTTGTTGTTGTTGGGATGAATATTGAGAAGTTACCTGACATATTCATGTTAGTTATTAACAGTGCATTTGGTTGGCAAGAAGCCGCTGCTGGTGGTGTTGCTTATAGTGTTGCTCAAGCAATGCAAGCCGGTATTGCTCGAGGATTATTTTCAAACGAAGCCGGTATGGGAAGTGCAGCAAACGTGGCTGCCAGCGCATCTCCAAATCCTAATCACCCTGCATCGCAAGGTTTTGTGCAAATGATGGGTGTATTTGTCGATACTATTGTTATTTGTACTGCAACGGCTGCAATTATTTTATTGTCTGGTGATGCAGCATCTAGCTCAGATGGCATTGCGAAAACGATTAGTGCACTTACCAGCCATGTGGGTGATTGGGGGGGAGCATTTATTGCCTTTGCCATTTTACTTTTCTGCTTTACGTCTATTATTGCGAACTATTCTTACGCAGAAACTAATGTCATGTTCTTGTCTGGTAATAGTAAAAAAGCTTTGCCTATATTTCGCGTAGTTGTTTTAGGTATGGTGATGTTCGGTTCACTGGCTAAAATCAGTCTAGTATGGGATTTAGCCGATGTATCAATGGGATTAATGGCTATTGTTAACATTGTGGCCTTATTGTTGTTGTCTGGCCTAGCGATTCGAGTTATTAACGACTATCGGGAACAGATTGATGCGGGTATCGATCCAGTATTTGATACCAGTAAATTTCCAGAGTTAGCCGATCAATTAGAAGAAAAAATTTGGCCTAATTCTTCAGAGCCTATAAAGAAATAAACTCGGGTATAGAGTGTTTAATCGAATAGCTCAATCGAAAAAACCATGCTAATGCGGCATGGTTTTTTTATATCAGTTCAGTATGATGACGTTATGATTTTATCCGGAGCTTACTTATGTTGGTTTTAGTTTCACCTGCGAAAACATTAGATTTTGAACATTCACCTATTTCTAATACCCATACTCAGCCGCGCTTTTTAAAACAAAGCCAAGCGTTGATTGATGTTTGCCGTGAATTAACTCCCATGGATATTGCCAGCTTGATGAAGGTGAGTGATAAAATAGCAGGGCTGAATGCCGCTCGGTTTGCTGATTGGCAGCCACCGTTTACCTTAGATAATGCTAAGCAGGCCATTTTTGCCTTTAGAGGTGATGTGTATACAGGCTTTGATGCAGATAATTTATCTGAGTCACAAATGGCTTCTAGTCAAAAACATTTACGTATTTTATCTGGTTTGTATGGCTTACTTAAACCACTAGATTTAATCCAACCGTATCGCTTAGAAATGGGCACTAAGCTGGCAAACCCTGAAGGTAATAACTTGTATGCTTTCTGGGGAGAGACGATTACAGAAGCTGTTAATCAAGCATTGAAAGAGCAGGGCGATGATATCATTGTTAACTTAGCCTCTAATGAGTACTTTAAGTCTGTTAAAGTAAAACAACTTCAAGGTCAGCTAATTACCCCTGTGTTTAAAGACTGCAAAAAGGGCCAATTTAAAGTGATTAGTTTTTATGCAAAAAAAGCTCGTGGTTTGATGGCGCGCTATATTATTGATACTAATCCCACTTCTGTTAAGCAATTAACTGAGTTTGATCTTGAAGGCTATTACTACAGTGAAGCGCAGTCGACTGCCACAGAGCCTGTATTTTTACGCGCCGAACAAAAGTAAAACTTTAAGTCCATAGCCTTAGCCAATAAAAAAGCCCTTAAACAAGGGCTTTTTAGTCATCAAATTCTGAGTTCAATTGAACTTAATAGCGCTACAACTCGCTAGTGTTGGTCTTTTTGCTCGGTAACAGGTCTTAAATCAATTTCCGATTGTGCCATCATGTAGGCAAATTGGACATAAGCTGCTGCACTTTGTGCCAGTTTCTTAGGATCAATTTTATCTAATGTATCATTCGGCGTGTGGTGATAATCAAAGTAGTCTGTGCCATCTTGGTTCAATGAAGCAACCGGTACACCTAATGCGGGTAGCATCGACACATCTGGCCCGCCTGAAGCGTTATTATTGCCAAGCTCAACCCCATTGAGTGTTATGGCAGAGTGTTGTTGTTTCACTTGCTCGAATGTAGCGGGGTTAACATTAAAATCAATTTTATAAATAGGTCCTGCACCAAAATCAGATTCCGCCGCAATATAATGCTTGCCTAACTCATCAGCATGTTGCGCTGCATAGGCTTTACCACCAACTAAACCCACTTCTTCTGCTGCGTATAATACCACTCGAATAGTACGTGCAGGTTTTTGCGGTAAGTCTTGAATGAGTTTAGCTGCGGTGGTAACAATCGCCACACCTGCACCATCATCAATTGCACCTGTGCCTTCATCCCACGAATCAAGATGAGCACCGATAAGAACGATTTCATCTGGTTTACTGCTTCCAGTGACTTCGGCTATAACATTATAAGATGTCGCAATACCTAAATTTTCTGAGGTCATATTCAATGATAGAGTGATGTTAGGATTACGCTTTAACATGGCATTAATCAAATCTGCATCAGGGTTAGACATCGCTGCGGCAGGAATTTTAGGGGTTCCTTCTTCGTAACGCATCATTCCTGTGTGTGCCATTCTGTCATGATCTGTGCCAATGGAACGAATAACAATTGCTAAGGCTCCTTTTTGAGCCGCAACAATGGCTCCTCGAGAGCGGCCACCAACAGCGTCTCCATAACCTTTACCAGTAATGTGGCGTTCAGTTTTACGGTCAATAAACACTATTTTGCCTTCAATGCGCCCCGGTGATGCATTGGATAACTCTTCTAAACTGTCAAAGCGTACAATCTGTGCTTGAATTCCGTTAACTGGGGTTGCAACACTGCCACCTAAAGCTGTCACGACCAAAGGTTGCTCATAAGGCGCTACGATACTCGCGTGTGCGCTGCCTCTAGACCAAGCAGGAACTTGAACCGACTCTTTATATACTTTATCAAATCCGAGCGACCACAGTTTTTCCATCGCCCAATCAACGGCCATGATGTCTTTGTCTGTACCCGCTAATCGTGGACCAACTTCTACGGTAAGCGATTCAACAATGTCATAACTTAAACGTGATGATAAAGCTTGCTTAGCCAATTGTTGACTGATTTTGGCATCATCTGAATTATTGATAACTAAACTGGCATCACTCATTTTAGCGGGTACGGGGGTTTGACACCCGAGTAGAGTGGTACATATGGCTCCAACGAGTGTTGCTCTTTGATAGTTTTTCATGAGTTTCCTTTGATTATTTTAGCTAAGTCTCATTTTTTACAACAATCTACCAAAAAGTGTGCTTTATGTCCCGACTCTATTTGTAAGGGAACGCTATATTAGTGCGGGGTTAGATGAAGGAGAAGAGCGCGTGATGGATATAGATAAAATGCAACAGCAAGCAGATCATGCGGTCGTATTGCTAAAAGCATTAGCAAATGAACGTAGACTGTTTATTTTGTGTCATCTTCTTAATGAAGGTGAAATGTGTGTTGGTGAAATGAATAAGAAGTTGGGGTTAAGTCAATCAGCTTTATCTCAACATTTGGCATGGCTTCGTAAAGACAAATTAGTCTGTACTAGGAAAGAGGCGCAAACCGTTTTTTATTCGTTAAAAAGTGACGAGGTAAAAGAGTTAATTCAAGTATTAAATAATATGTATTGTTATTAAACTGACTCCGCAAACGTCTTAACGGGCACATCTTATTTATTGATGTCTTAGTTAAGACGTTTAGTTTTTGCTACTAATATGATGCTTTACTCTTTAACATCAATCGAATACTGCCTTTTCTTACAAGCCTTATATTCTATAGCATGATGATTACTACCATTGATTATCGTTATCAATGAGAGCAAATCAATTATCTCGTACTCCAATAATTCAATATCTTTGCAGTATTTAGCGTTGCTATTTACCATCTGTTATCCGTTCAATGAGCCTGTATATCATTCTTTTGAGAGCGCTTAGGTCTAGAACTGTTAGAAATGAGTAAATCAATTTACCGCTAAACAATGAGTGGTTATTTTTAGATAAGTGTTAAAGAGGCTGCATGATACTCATGGTGAGCGATTGTATTAATTGAGGAGTGTTAAATTATCATAAGGAAAAACAAGCGGGTAAAATGTAGATATAAAAAAACCGGCCTAAGCCGGTTTTTGGAAACTTAAACTACAAAAAACTAAGCTGCAATAGCTTTGATCTTTGCGTTTAAGCGTGCCTTCTGACGAGCGGCTTTATTCTTGTGAATAAGACCTTTAGTCGCCATACGGTCAACAATTGGTTGTGCAGTAGCGAATGCTTCTGTAGCCGCTTTATGGTCACCACTTTTGATAGCAGCGATGACTTTTTTAACGTATGTACGTAACATAGAGCGACGGCTAGCGTTATGCTGGCGACGCTTTTCAGACTGAAGCGCGCGCTTCTTTGCAGACTTGCTATTAGCCAAGGTGCAACTCCTAAAAACTGGATTTGATACTTTTAAGGCCGAGGAATATGCCTGCTTTTTGTCGCTTTGTCAACGACTACAGCTGAATAATCATCATAAAGATAAATTAATCCAACCTAGCATGCCAAACTTCAACCCAACTCGTGTAATATGTGGCGCAATTCTACCAGCTCTTTGGTCTGTGTGACAGGGTTAGAATAGAATATTTGTTATAAATCCCATTAATTTCTTAGAAGTAACCACGTTTCAGGGGGCTGTTTGAGCAAAAAATTATTTAAATCAGGTCTAATAGTTAGTGTTATGACATTGATTTCTCGAGTATTAGGCTTGGTCCGTGATGTGGTTATTGCGAATCTTATGGGAGCCGGTAGTAGTGCTGATGTGTTCTTTTTTGCTAATAAAATCCCTAATTTTTTAAGACGTTTATTTGCTGAAGGTGCTTTTGCACAGGCGTTCGTGCCGGTACTGACTGAGTATCAGGAAAAAATGACTCCAGAAGATACTCGTGAGTTGTTAAGTAAGGTTGCAGGTACATTAGGGGTACTGGTTACGATTGTAACCTTAGTTGGCGTAGTGTGTTCACCAGTGCTTGCAGCACTTTTTGGCGGTGGCTGGTTTGTCGATTGGCTAAATGATGGCCCCAATGCTGAAAAATTTGAACTTGCTTCAGTGATGTTAAAAATTACCTTTCCGTATTTATGGTTTATTACCTTCACTGCATTAGCCGGCTCAATTCTCAATACTCGCGGGCGCTTTGCAGTGTCAGCGTTTACGCCGGTTTTCTTAAATGTGGCCATCATTACCGTGGCTTTATGGTATGCACATACGTTAGAAAATCCTGAGATTGGCTTAGCTTGGGGGGTATTTTTTGGCGGCCTTATTCAATTTTTGTTCCAAATCCCATTTTTGATCCGCGAGAAAGCGCTCGTTAAACCTTCATGGGGATGGAATCATCCTGGCGTAGTGAAAATCAGAACTTTGATGATCCCTGCATTATTCGGGGTGTCGGTATCACAAATTAATTTATTGTTTGACACTTTTATTGCCAGTTTTTTGATGACAGGGTCGATAAGTTGGCTCTACTACGCCGATCGACTATTGGAGTTTCCTTTAGGCTTATTTGGCATTGCGATCGCGACTGTTATTCTCCCTGCACTGTCACAAAAACATGTGAATGCCGAAGGCAGTGGCTTTAATCACACTATGGATTGGGGGGTTAAAGCCATTTTGCTACTGGGGACTCCGGCTATGTTAGGATTAATCGTTCTGGCTAAACCCATGTTAATGGTGCTGTTTATGCGAGGTGCATTTAGCGTTAATGACGTTGAAATGGCATCGTACAGCTTGGTTGCATACGGTTGTGGTTTATTAAGTTTTATGATGATTAAAGTGTTAGCGCCGGGATACTATTCGCGCCAAGATACTAAAACACCGGTTAAATATGGCATCATTGCCATGGTGAGTAATATGGCCTTTAACCTTATTTTTGCGATTCCATTTGGTTATGTGGGGTTAGCTATTGCGACATCAATGTCTGCGTTATTGAATGCTGGCTTGTTATACAGAGGTTTGCATAAGGCGGGCGTTTATCAAATGAGCCGACAAACCTTGTTTTTTTCATTTAAAGTGATCATCTCTACAGCATTGATGACTATTGCACTTGTGTATTTTATGCCACAACAAAGCATATGGCTTGAATGGCACACTTTTGAGCGGATGTTTATGTTAATTGAGCTTATTGTTGGCGGCGCAGTTATTTATCTGTTGAGTTTGCTTGTGTTGGGTGTTCGACCTTGGAAAATTAAACGTCAGAGATAAATTATCCTATTCGAATGGCAGGGCGAGTATCGGCAGAATATCCTAAATCGGCTGTAATAATCTCAGGTTGAAACTCGCATCTGACATTGGTTTGGGTATATAATCTGCCGATTTGCAATAGGCAGTATTGAGCGTAATGGAATTAATCCGCGGTATACACAATATTTTACCTTCTCATCATGGTTGTGTTTTGACCATTGGGAATTTTGATGGTGTCCATCGTGGCCATGCGCAAGTGATCAGTAGCTTGGTGAGTAAAGCGCATCACTTTCAATTACCCGCAACGTTAATGACGTTTGAGCCTCAACCGCAAGAACGCTTCCGAGGTGCTGATGCGCCTGCTCGACTTAGCCTCCTTCGCGATAAAATGAGGTTACTAGACGAGCTGAAGATTGATCGACTACTTTGTATCAATTTTACTGAAGCTTTTGCTAATCAACCTGCTGAAGCCTTTATTGAAGAGTTATTAGTCAATAAGCTTGGCGTTAAATATTTAGTTGTTGGTGATGATTTTTGCTTTGGTAAAGGTCGCTTAGGTAATTTCGAAATGCTTGTTGCAGCGGGTAAGAAGTTTGGCTTTACCGTTGTCAGTACCCAAAGTTTTGTTGTTGGCTCGTCGCGAGTAAGCTCTACTGCGGTAAGAGAGCAACTGGCATTAGGGAACTTGGAGCAAGCAAGGCGTTTACTTGGCCATCCTTTCATTTTAAGTGGTAAGGTTGCTCACGGACAAAAATTAGGCCGTACGATCGGTTTTCCAACCGCTAACATCGCGTTAAAGCGACATGTGGTACCGATTCGAGGCGTCTTTGCCGTTCGTTTGTACTGGGATGGCAGTGATATATATGATGGAGTGGCTAATGTGGGGTTTAGACCCACTGTCAATGGTCAAACCTGCAGATTAGAAGTCCACTTGTTTGATTTTACCGGTGATTTATACGGTAAACGAGTGGAAGTAGAATTAGTAGCAAAGATCCGTGATGAACAACCTTTTGAGTCATTGGACGCGCTAAAAAAACAGATTTTAAATGATGCAAATGAAGCTCGCGCTTTATTTAGCAACGATGCTAGCTGAAATGAATCAGCTTTAAATAATGGTATGGGATCAATGAGCGACTATAAATTTACTTTGAATTTGCCGGAAACAGAGTTTCCGATGCGCGGTAATTTGGCAAATCGCGAGCCAGAAATGTTAAATAGCTGGACGCAAGATGGACTGTATCAACAGATCCGTGAAAGCCGTATCGGCCGTAAACCTTTCATTCTGCACGATGGCCCTCCATACGCCAATGGCAGCATTCATATTGGTCACTCTGTAAACAAAATTCTTAAAGACATCATTATTAAGTCAAAAACCATGTCTGGTTTTGACGCGCCTTATATTCCTGGGTGGGATTGTCATGGACTACCTATTGAGCTAAAAGTTGAGCAAAAAGTCGGTAAGCCTGGCGTCAAAATTTCTGCGGCAGAGTTTCGTGAAGAATGTCGTAAATATGCCGCTATTCAAGTTGAAGGTCAGCGTGATGACTTCATTCGTTTAGGTGTATTAGGTGATTGGCAAAACCCATATCTCACAATGGATTTTTCAACTGAAGCAAATATCGTTCGTTCATTGGCAAAAGTAATTGATAGCGGTCATTTGCACAAAGGTGTCAAACCTGTGCATTGGTGTACCGATTGTGGTTCAGCGCTAGCTGAAGCAGAAGTTGAATACGAAGATAAAACATCGCCAGCCATCGACGTGGCTTTTGTGGCTGTTGATAGCCAAGCAGTTGCAGCTAAATTTGGCGTTGAAAAGTATGCTAAACCAGTGGCAATGGCTATTTGGACTACAACTCCTTGGACGATTCCTGCTAACCGTGCGTTAGCATTAAGCCCTGAGCTAGATTATAGCTTGGTGGAATTTGTTAAAGACGGCAAAACCACCACATTGATTTTGGCCCAAGTTTTAGTCGAGTCTTGCCTTGAGCGTTACGCTGCAGAGTCACACATCATTTTAGGTGAAGTAAAGGGCGCAGTGCTTGAATTAATGCGTTTTAACCACCCATTTTATGCGTTCGATGTGCCAGCCATTTTAGGCGATCACGTTACGACTGACGCGGGTACCGGTATTGTCCATACCGCACCAGGGCATGGTCAGGACGATTTTATTGTTGGTCAAAAATACGGTTTAGAAGTGGCAAACCCCGTTGGCGATAATGGGGTTTATAAAGCTGATACTGAATTTTTTGCCGGTCAGCATGTCTTTAAAGCCAACGCCAATGTGGTTGCGCTGTTAGAAGAAAAAGACGCGTTATTGCTGCATGTTGCTTATCGTCATAGTTATCCACATTGCTGGCGCCACAAAACACCGATTATTTTCCGTGCTACGCCACAGTGGTTTATCTCTATGGATAACCATGGTTTACGCTCGCAAGCATTAAAAGAAATTGAGCAAACCAAGTGGATCCCTGATTGGGGTCAAAGCCGTATCGAAAAAATGGTTGAAAATCGTCCCGACTGGTGTATCTCTCGTCAGCGTACTTGGGGCGTACCGATCACCTTATTTGTTCACCGTGAAACCGATGAATTACATCCAGACAGTGTTTCACTAATGGAACGTGTCGCGCATCGCATTGAACAACAGGGTATTCAAGCTTGGTGGGATTTAGATGCCAGTGAGTTACTCGGGGATGAAGCAGATCAGTATCGTAAAGTAACTGACACATTAGATGTATGGTTTGACTCAGGTTCATCATTCTCATCTGTTGTTGCTGCACGCCCAGAGTTTCATGGTCATGGCGTTGATTTGTATTTAGAAGGGAGCGATCAGCATCGCGGTTGGTTTATGTCATCATTGATGATTTCAACGGCGATGAATGGTACTGCACCTTATAAGCAAGTGTTGACTCATGGTTTTACCGTTGATGGTAAAGGCCGTAAGATGTCAAAATCTGTTGGTAACGTGATAGCGCCACTACAAGTGATCAATAAGCTTGGGGCTGACATTTTACGCTTATGGGTTGCCGCGACTGATTACAGTGGCGAAATGACCGTATCTGATGAAATTTTAAATCGTAGTGCTGACGCATATCGTCGTATTCGTAATACTGCTCGTTTCTTGTTAGCGAATCTAAATGGTTTTAACCCAGAAACAGACATGATTGCCTCAGAAGATATGGTCGCATTAGATCGTTGGGTTGTTCGCCGTGCAGCGGTACTGCAACAAGAAATTATCGAAGCGTATGATCAATACAACTTCCACCAAGTGACCCAAAAATTGATGCAGTTCTGCTCTGTTGAGCTAGGCAGTTTTTATCTTGATATTATTAAAGATCGCCAGTACACCGCGAAGCAAGAAGGTCATGCTCGTCGTAGTTGTCAATCTGCGCTTTATCATATTGCCGAAGCTATGGTTCGTTGGATTACGCCAATCTTAAGCTTTACCGCCGACGAAGTTTGGCAGCAGCTACCAGGTAAGCGTGAAAAGTATGTGTTTACTCAAGAATGGTATCAAGGCCTAGAAGCGGTAACGCTTGACAGTGATTTAAGTGATGATTACTGGGAAAAACTATTAACTGTCCGTAACGAAGTCAACAAAGTGCTTGAACAAGCGCGTCGTGACAAGCGTATTGGTGGTTCATTAGAAGCTGAAGTTACATTGTTTGCTGATGCTGATTTAGCGGCTGAACTCGCCAAGGTGGGTGATGAGTTGCGTTTTATCCTTATTACTTCAAAAGCGGCCGTGGCGGATATGTCACAAGCCGGTGATGACGCCATCGAAACAGAATTAAGCTCACTTAAGCTAGTGGTAGCCAAAAGTTCGGCAGAGAAGTGCGAGCGTTGCTGGCACTATCGTGAAGAAGTTGGCACCATTGAATCTCACCCAACATTGTGTCAACGCTGTGTGACCAATATTGAAGGTGAAGGCGAACAACGCAATTTTGCTTAAGGAAGTAACACAATGAGTACTGTGCCATTAACATGGAAAGACAGTGGCTTGCGTTGGTATTGGGTAGCTGCATTGGTGTTTTTAGCCGATCAGCTATCTAAACAATGGGTTTTGGCCAATTTTGAATTGTATGAGTCTATCAAACTGCTGCCATTTTTTAATTTCACTTATGTGCGAAACTATGGCGCTGCGTTCAGTTTTTTAAGTGATGCTGGTGGCTGGCAACGTTGGTTCTTTACTATTATAGCTCTCGGCTTTAGTACTTTACTCACCGTATGGCTTCGTAAACAGTCACACACGATATGGCGGAGTAATTTAGCCTTTACCTTAGTTATTGGTGGCGCACTGGGCAATTTAGTTGATCGTTTAATGCATGGCTTTGTCGTTGATTTTATCGATTTCTACTGGCAAACCAGCCATTATCCAGCGTTTAACATTGCCGATTCAGGTATATTTGTGGGTGCAGTACTGATCATCTGGGAATCATTTAGACCAGATGCAAAGTCACCAAAGGAGCAAGATTAACTGTGACAGATTTAACTAAACAAGATGGTCGCTCATTGGTGTGCCATATGAATATTGTATTAGAAGACGGATCGACCGCTGACAGTACTAAAGCATCGGGCAAACCGGCGCGTTTTAATATTGGTGACGGTAGCTTAAGTCCGGCTTTTGAAGATGAACTTAAAGACTTGAGTGAAGGTGATAAGCACAAGTTTACCTTAGCGGCAAAAGATGCTTTTGGTGAGTCAAATCCAGATGCAATCCATTATATGGACAGAAGCCGTTTTCCAGCTGATATGAAGCTTGAAGACGGTGTCATCGTCAGTTTTGCAGGCCCAGGTGGTAGTGAAATACCGGGTATCGTTCGTGATACTGCTGGTGACTCAATTACTGTCGATTTAAACCATCCACTTGCTGGACGCACGCTTACGTTTGAGCTTGAAGTGGTCAGTGTTATAACTGATTAAAAAGGTATCACATGTTAAAAGTTGATCCGACGTCTCCTGAACTGAGTATTTTGTTGGCTAATCCTCGCGGTTTTTGTGCTGGGGTTGATCGTGCAATCAGTATTGTTGAGCGTGCTTTAGAATTATTTGAACCACCAATTTATGTTCGCCATGAAGTGGTACATAATCGCTATGTGGTTGAAAATCTAAAACAGCGTGGTGCGCTTTTTATCGATGAACTTGATCAGGTTCCAGATAACAGCATTGTTATTTTTAGTGCCCATGGTGTATCTCAGGCAGTAAGAAAAGAAGCCAAAGATCGCGGTTTAAAAGTATTTGATGCTACCTGTCCTTTAGTGACAAAGGTGCATTTGCAAGTCACTCGTGCAAGTCGTAAAGGTATCGAGTGCATTTTGATTGGCCATCAAGGGCACCCAGAAGTTGAAGGCACAATGGGACAATACGATAACCCTAAAGGTGGTGTTTATCTTATTGAATCACCTGAAGATGTTAATAATCTTCAGGTTAATAATCCTCAGAACTTATGTTTTGTTACTCAAACCACACTGTCTGTTGATGACACTTTAGATATCATCAGTGCATTACAGCAACGTTTTCCTTCAATTGAAGGGCCCCGTAAAGATGACATATGCTACGCAACTCAAAATCGTCAAGATGCAGTACGTAGTATGTCTGCAGAAGTGGACTTACTGATTGTTGTTGGTTCTAAAAACAGTTCTAATTCAAATCGTTTGCGTGAACTGGCTGAAAAAAACGGTACTCAATCTTATTTAGTTGATACCGCTGCTGATGTAGAAGCTGCATGGTTTAACGGCGTAAAGAAAGTCGCTGTCACAGCCGGTGCTTCAGCGCCTGAAGTGTTAGTTCAACAAGTTGTTAACGCGATAGCGACATTAGCACCGAGTGTGATAACTGAAGTTGAAGGCCGTAAAGAAGATACCGTTTTCGCCGTACCTGCAGAATTGCGTTAATTGTTACGTTCACAATAACGTTAGTTATTTGTTTAATTTCAATACGATAAAAATATTAACCCGCAACTTAATTTAGGTTGCGGGTTTTTTGTACTTAAAAAATGAACCGAGTATAATACCAATAAAATATTTCGAGCTATTAATCATGCTTAATATACAAAATTGATACTATCTGATTACATTTAACTCAGCTATCATCTATATATTAAGTAATACTAGCTTGGCGCAACAAAATTTAAGGTCGTATTCTCTAATATTGATCTTTGCAGGAGGTTTGACGCTTATGTCACCTAAAAGGAATGGATTTTCCTTGATTGAAGTTATGGTCTCACTGGTTATTCTGGTGATAGGCCTTATTGGCATTTTTAATCTTCATATTATTTCTAAACAAGGCAGTTTTGAGTCTTTCCAGCAAACTCAAGCTTCGTATTATGCCAATGATATTATTAATCGAATGCGCATCAATAGCAGTCAATTAGCCACTTACAATGGTACCTATACTGGCAGTACGATAGTATCGGCAAAATCTTGTGATGTTGCGGTTGGAGCAAACGTTATTTGCACTAATATTGAAACTAGAAATTGGGACTTATTTCAATGGGAGCGTGCATTTTTAGGCACAAGTGAAAAGTCGTCAGACAATACAAATGTCGGTGGCTTAGATTCACCAACAGCATGCATTAGTGTCAATGCTCCTAATGTTACCGTTGTTATTACATGGAAGGGGGTACGTACTTCATCTGATGGCGCTGAAGGCCAAGCCAATGTGGTTAAAGACTGTGGCAGCAGCAGTGATCGACGACGTACCTTGGCTATCAATACGGCGATAATAACATGATAAGAGTATTTAAATGTCAACAAGGCATGTCGCTTGTTGAATTAATGGTTGCGATGCTGATTAGTCTATTTTTAACGGCTGGTCTTTTTACCATGTTTAGTATGTCTTCTAGTAACGTCACAACCACAAGCCAATTTAATCAGCTACAAGAAAACGGTCGAATTGCTTTAGCTATTATGGAGCGAGATCTCAGTCAGCTAGGTTTTATGGGCGATATTACAGGCACTGACTTTATCATCGGCAGTAATACTACTATCTCATCTACCGCGGTAGCAGCAGATTGCGTGGGTGCGGGTCTTAATAATGCCAGCTTTCCTAATGCACAACCGTCACATTTCCGTCGGTTATGGGGTTATGAGCAGGGAGTGAGTGCAGAAACCTTAGCTTGTATTACGCCGAATAGTAACACTGATGTTATTCAAATTAAGCGTCTAATCGGGCCGCCTGCTACAGTATTAACTGCAACTCGCTATTATGCTGCGTCAACTTCTAATGAAATTGTTTTTTTTAACGGTAGTGCAGCGGCTCCTGGACTTGCGAATAGTCGGTTATGGGAATACCAACACCATGTCTACTTTATTCGAGATGATGGTAATATCCCAGTATTAAGACGCCGTACTTTATCTATCAATAATGGCATGAATAACGAAGAGCAGCTCGTTGAAGGCGTAGAAAATATGCGGATACTGTATGGCTTTGATAGTGATGGTGACGGTACTGCTGATAGCTATATGCCTGCACAAAATGTAACAACGTTAATGTGGGATAACGAATTATTTCAACGTTTAGTTTCTTTAAGGGTATTTTTACTGGTTCGCTCAAGCGAAGAGGACAGAAGCTATAAAAATAGTAATAAATATAAGCTTGGTGACAAGACGATTGGGCCACTTAATGATAGTTACCGCCGTAAGGTTGTTTCAAGTACGATTATTTTAGAAAATCCTATATTAATAAATACTTAGGTAATAGTTTTTATATTAGTCAACTTACAATCTTGGTTGTTAAGCCGACTATCAAATTAGTGTCAAGGTGAAGGCAATGATCAAATCTATAAAAAGGCAGCAAGGTATTGTGTTGTTTTTTTCATTAATCATATTAGTGTTAATGACCTTGATTGGTGTTGCATTAGCGGTCAATTCAACTCAGTCATTAAGAATGGCGGGGGCAGGCTCTGAACGCGTAGAAGCTATGGCATCAGCCAAAGGGGCACAAGATAAGGCCATCTTGGCTAATTCGGGTAGTACCATGGCCACAATGTCAGCTGTCTCTACAACAGTTGATAATGCTTTAGGTGTATCAAATACACTTACACCAATGACTGTTGGCGATGTGGGTTGCCAAAGAAGCACAAAAGCTAGTTCAGGTAATTTAGTTAGTTGTCGTCGTATTGAAATCTCCAGTGCAGCAACATTTGGCCGAAGTGATATGGGTCTAGTTACTGTCGTGGCAGGCATAGAACAAGAAGTGTTAACGGGGAGTTAGTCATGTTTTTTAAACAATTATTATCTACATTGCTATTTGCTATCTTGGCTTTCTCATCCATCAGTTTCGCCGATGATACTGAGTTGTATGTGCTTGAGTCTACCGCTCGTACTGGTTCTAAGCCGCAAGTACTGATTATTTTTGATACATCAGGCAGTATGAGTACTAGTTTTAAAACAGATGAGCCTTATGAACGAGGTAAAGAAAACACCTCAAATGGTTCATTAAAGGGCGATACTAAACTGTATTTTACTCGCAGTAGTTCTAGTATTCCTGCGGTAAGCAGCAACCAGTTTTTTTTACATAGTGTTAATGGCTGCGATGTGGGTGAAAAATACCTTGAGGATTATGGTATGTTCACTGGATATCTTCGCGAGCATAAGTATGTTGGTGAGAACGGCGTATGGTCTGAATTACCGTTAACGGATGGCCGCTCAATTAAGCAAGTAGATTGCTATGAAGATGTTGCTGAGCGTAACTATTATAATAATGGTACTAACTTTTATGGTTTTCCTGTTGATGGTTTAGGAACCAGCGCGGATCCTATTCGTTATGTGGCAGCAAATAATTCATCATCCACAGCTGAAATAGATGCCGCAATAGAAAAGTCTAAGTTGACCAATTTTGGTATAGGGCAACCAGTCACGTTATATACTGAAAAATATGTAAGCTGGTATCACAGCACTAAAAATCAAAAAAAATATTCAAGATTAGAGGTGGCACAACGTGTAATTGAAGACACTATTGTCACAACACCAGGTGTAGATTTTGGGTTATCTGTTTTTAACCGAAATTATGCAGATGGCTCAAAAAGTGGTGGCCGTATTGTGTATGGTATCACTACAAATAACGAATCGAATAAGTCGAACTTATTGACCACAATTGGCAAGTTTAAAGCTGATGGTTACACGCCATTATGTGAAAATTTATACGAAGCTTATCGTTACTTTGCTGGTTTAGGGGTTTTCTACGGTGATGACGATGATAGCCAAGATCCAGAACGAGATAAAACGATAGAAAAGGATAATAGCTATATTTCTCCATTTTTTGGCAAGCAATGTCAAGATAAAGCCTATGTTATTTATGTGACAGATGGTGAGCCAACCCGTGATAATAATGCTGATACTGAGATTAGAAAACTTTCTGGTATTACAAACGCTAACAAATATTCAGGGAACTTTTTGCCCGCCCTTGCTGGTTGGTTAAATAGCAATGACGTCAATACCACTATTGATGGTACTCAGACTGTATCGACTTACACTATCGGTTTTGGTTCTGATGCAAGTTCAGTAGCGGCTATTCTGAAAGAAACTGCTACTCGTGGTGGTGGTGCAACCTACACAGCTGCTGATGCTCAAAAATTACAAGAAGCATTACAGTCCATTTTCTCTAATATTTTAGAAACTAATTCCAGTTTTACCTCTCCATCTATTGCGAGTAATAACTTTGATAGAACCCAAACATTAGACTCAGTTTACTACGCGATGTTTTTACCTAATGAAGGTCCTCGGTGGGTCGGCAACTTAAAAAAGTTTAAGGTTACTGGATCGGGAGACATAGTTGATAAAAATGGTGATGATGCCATTGGTGATGATGGAAACTTAGCCTCATCTGCATGTTCTTACTGGACTGATAATTCCGTCTGTACTGCCACAAGTGGTGGCGGTGATGGTAATAACGTTGAAATTGGTGGTGCATTAACCAAGCTTCAATCAACCCCTACTCGAACGTTATATGGTAATTTTGGTGCTGGTGGCGCTATTAAGGCCTTTACCAAATCAAACGCTGCAACCAGTCCTGGTATTAGTAGCGAAGCGGCTTTAGCTTCCTTTATGGGGGTCGATAAAACTGAACTTACCAAATTATTTGATTGGGCTAAAGGTGTCGACGTTGATGATGAAGACAAAGATGGTTCAACAACTGATAAGCGTTCAGATATTATGGGCGACCCACTGCACTCTAAACCGTTAGCCATTAACTATGGTACTGCCGGATCCCCAGATATACGTATTTTACTTGGCACCAATGCTGGCTTTTTACACATGTTTAAAGACAGTGGTTCGAGTGTTGAAGAGTCATGGGCATTTATGCCCCAGGAATTATTACCTAACCTTCGTGAGTTAAGGGCAAACGTACCAACAGGCGTTCATTCTGTTTACGGTATGGATAGCCCGCCTGTTGCATATGTAAAAAGAAATGCATCAGGTGCAATTGATAAAGCTTGGTTATTTGTGGGTATGCGTCGCGGGGGGAAATCTTATTATGCCCTTAACATTACAAATCCTGATTCACCACAATTTATGTGGAAAGTTGACCCTAGCTCCACTGGGATGAGTGATATGGGCGAGTCTTGGGCTGAACCAGTGGTCACGTTCATCCCTGGCGTACCTGCAGGCAATACCTCTGCGGATACAGCCTCTCCAGTGGTTATTATTGGCGGTGGATATAACCCTTCAACAAAAGATAGTGCTGGAGTTGGTACTGATGACACTACCGGCCGCAGTGTTTATATTTTAAACGCTGAAACTGGAGCCCTAGTTTATCGATTTGGTACAGGTTCTAGTGGAACACAATTACCTGGTATTGTTGACAGCATTCCAAATAGCATCGCAATATTAGACAGTAACAGTGATAAATTAACTGACAGATTATATGCAACTGATACAGGGGCTAATATTTGGCGTATGGATTTACCTAGTGCTTCACCGACTAGCTCTACCAGTCCGTGGACTGCGTTTAAGTTTGCGAGTTTAGGAGGTTCCACACAAGCTACTGATAGACGATTTTTTGCAGAGCCTGCAGTGGCGCAAACGGTATTTACTAATATCTCTGAAGTATCAGTCACTGACTCGTCTAATAATACAACCACGAACCTGACGTATCAAAATATCCCTTATGATGCTGTGACCGTTGGCAGTGGCCACAGACCGCATCCTTTAGATACAACGCGCTCAGATAAGTTTTTTGTTTTACAAGACCGTAATGTTGTTACTAAATCGTTTACTGGTGCGGCAGGTAAAGAGATACCTGCTCCGTTGGAGTTAGCAAATCTTTATAATGTATCTTCTACGCCTCCGAAAACTGAACAGCAAAATATTGAGTTTGGTGCAAAACGAGGTTGGTATTATAACTTCGCCGCTAAAGGAGAAAAAAGTTTATCGGCCTCTACAATCATCCAAGGAAAAGTGTTCTTTACCTCTTATGTTCCTGGGGATAATACATCTGCAAACCAATGTTTAGCCATTGGTCAAGGTCGATTATACGGTTTTGATTTACACAAAGGTACTCGTTCATATACTCAAGAGTATTTAGAAATGGGCGCTCGAGTTCCTGATACTCCTCAGTTAGTTATACCGCCTAATGGAACATCAGATAGTTATATGTATTTAATTGGTATTGGTTCTGCTGGTGATGACATGGATAAAGTGGATGATGAGGGGGATGGGTGTGCTGCTGGTGATGATAAATGTATCGGTGGTGGTTTAGGTATTAATAAAATTTATTATCATATTGATGAGTAGGAATGAGTAAAAAAATGAAGCAGCTACAGTTCGGATTTACATTAATTGAAGTGATGATCACTGTCGTGATAGTGGGCATTTTAGCTTCAATAGCATATCCTAATTATACTCAGTTTGTTGCTAAAGGTGCTCGTGGTGACGGTTTGGCTGGGGTGATGCATGTCGCCAATTTACAAGAACAGTATTATTTAGATCATCGAAGCTTTGCAACTGATATGACTAAACTTGGGTTGAATGCAGATCCTTGGATTGTTGAAAATACCTATTATAAGGTTGATACAACGCTGAGTGGTGATGATTATACCGTGACAGCTACTGCTGTAGGAGTACAAGCGACTCGTGATACGGCTTGTGCAACGATATCTTTAACCTCAACGGGCGCTAAGTCACCTTCGGAGTGTTGGAAATGAGAACAAACATAATATTCACAGCAATTTTATATTTCTTGAGTACTTCCTCTGCTTTTGCTGAAGATAAAACTGATTATATTCCGTATAAATGTCATATAGAAACACCCAACGGTCCAAATATTGCCGTTTTTGTATGGGAAAAAAAATCAGTTGTACAAGAGCAAAGTGCTCTACTCGCGGAATACGTGCCAACAATATCTAACGAACGTTTATTGGTTAAACGAGTTGTTGAATGCATTGCAGAAGATAAAAAATTTAAAGATGCACACTTGCGAGAATTAGATGAACAAAGAACTTATTAATTCATTTCATCACTAACATAAAGAAGGCTTACCTAGGTAAGCCTTTTTACTAACTGCAAGCAATGGTGGTACTAACTTTAGACATTCTGCCTGACGAATTAATATTTACGGCCTCAGATGAACTACTGTCCGCGCTGCCTGGGCAATAACGCAAAGTGCCGCTGTTGCCATTCGCCACCATACCATCAGGGTTAAAACTGTATCGTGATAAATCTGATTTAATAATATCGTTACTGTTAAATGCATCTACCTTGCGTAATACTACATCAGCAATACCATTGGTTGTATCCATAGTGCCAATAGTGCCATTATCAATGAATATGCTAAAACCCTTGGTCCAGTCACTGCCACATGATGTCGATGCCATTGGGCAGACTGAGACTCTACTGCCATAACTAACTGCTTGGCTACGCGCAAATACAAATGATGATTCAATTGTACTGATAGCGCTTCTTGCTCGAATACCTTCATAAAGGCTGGTCAGCGAAGGCACTCCAATTGCTAACAGTATTGCAGCAACTGCAACAGTGACCATCAATTCTACTAGGGTAAATCCAGATTGTATTTTTTTCATGCAAGAGTCCTCCGCCATATAAGCAAGAGTATAACCAAGCACAACCTGAATAACAGTGTTTTATTGACTATTTGCGGACATCTGTCGCAATCAATTTCTTACGTGTAAATTTGTCATTTTACGATTCGCTAAAGTTTGCATGTTATATTTTTCTTCTTTGATATCCTTACCCTCCCAGCTTGATTAACAATAACCGCTTTTGCATATTCACTATCAACCTTTCCAGGGCAATAAGTTAATGTGCCATTAGTGCCAGAGGCAAGTCCATCAGGTTGAAAGCGGATCGCCGGGCGGTTATATCTAATATAATCATTTTCATTAAACGGTGATGTCTGTTGGAGTAGTTGGTCATTCGCATCAAGTTGATTTTTTTCACCTTGGTCAATAAAAACACTTAGCCCAAGACTCCAATCCTCAGAACACACGTTTTCAACTAAAGGGCAAACCGTTACCCTTGCACCGTAACTTATGGCCATATTTCGGCCTAATTGAATAGTTTGTTGAATAACTTGAATATTACTTCTGGCTCTGATTTGTTCAATCACGTCATTTAATGGGGGGATAGCTATCAATGACATAATTGAAGCGACTAGCGTGGTGATAATAACTTCAATCAAACTGAAGCCATTTTCTTGAATAGAAAATCTCATCGTTGTTCATCCTTAAACGTTGTCAGCTGCGTCCTGCAGCAAGATTAGGTTAGTATAGAAAATGAACAGTGGATTTGCTGCGAAATATCTTTTCATAAATACGTAAAATAGCCGCGACAATTGGCAGCGCTTTCAAGTAAGATATTTGAATGACGTTAGCAAGCATATAAACTGTAATTAGGACATATGCTTAATCATCCTCTGCAAAGGATAACAATAATTTTCAAACAGTCTTTGCCATGTATTAGCGTGCAAATACCTGTTGTAACACAAATGGTGAGTTTTATATTGCAGACGTGAAGCGATCTTTATATCGATTTATCTCATCTCTTATACCGAGTAGGGTTAATCAACAAATTAGCGATGACAGGAGTATTTAATGAAAAAAGTCGAAGCGATTATTAAACCGTTTAAACTTGATGATGTGCGTGAGTCACTTGCTGAAATTGGCATTACGGGTATGACAGTATCTGAAGTTAAAGGTTTTGGCCGTCAAAAAGGTCATACAGAGCTCTATCGTGGTGCAGAATACATGGTGGATTTTTTACCTAAAGTAAAAATCGAGCTCGTTATTCAAGATGAGCTTTTAGAGCGTGCAATCGATGTCATCGTTGATACTGCTAGAACCGGAAAGATTGGTGATGGTAAAATTTTTGTAACCGATGTAGAGCGTGTTATTCGTATTCGTACCGGCGAAGAAAATGAAGAAGCAGTTTAAGGCCCATAAGGGCCTTTTTTTATACGTGTATATTTTTGTAGTTAAGTTGTTGGAATAAGGTATCTCTGAGGTAATGTATGGTTCAGCGAATTGTTATCGTAGGTGGTGGGGCTGCAGGGTTAGCGTTGGCTTCAAAATTGGGACGAAAATTTGGTAAAAACCCGTTAGTTGATATTAGTTTAATAGATAAAAATACCGTTCACATTTGGAAGCCCAAATTGCACGAAGTGGCAGTTGGTGTCATTGATCAATCAATTGAAGGGCTACAGTATCGAGATCACGGTTTAAAGAACGGTTACCGATATATTCGTGGCGCTATTGATCAATGTGATCCGAATACCAAACAAATCCAGCTGGCTCCAGTGTACAACGATGAAGGTGAGATCATTATTGCTGCGCGCAATATTGAATATGATACGCTTGTTTTAGCATTGGGAGGCGTTTCAAATAGCTTTAATACACCAGGCGCTGAAAAACATTGTATTTTCTTAGACAGCTTAGATAGTGCTAATCTGTTTCATCATAAGCTCATGGATGCACTATTACAGCTTAATGAAACCCAAGACCAGTTAGGTATAGGTATTGTAGGAGCTGGCGCCACAGGCGTTGAGCTTGCAGCTGAACTTCATCATGTTATTGAATCAGTAAGAGAGTATGGCTACCAAAATATTTCTAAAGATCATTTAGACATAAACTTAATTGAAGCATCAAGCAAAATCCTCCCGCAATTACCAGAGCAAGTCAGTACAAGAGCACAAACTGTACTGTCAAAGTTAGGCGTTAAATTGCATTTAGGTGTGCAGGTTAAAGAAGTCACTAAAGAAGGTTTCGTTACAGCGACTGGCGAGACTATCAAAGCCAACATTAAAGTATGGGCAGCAGGCGTAAAAGGTCCGAAAGTTTTTGAACACTTTACTCAACTTCCGATCACTCCCCGTAATCAAATTGATGTAGATGATTGTATGCATGTTAAAGGCATTGATGATATTTACGCCTTAGGTGACTGTGCGCAACTTATTTTACCATCAGGTAAACCTGTGCCACCAAGAGCCCAGGCGGCAGCCCAAATGGCCGATTGCCTTTATGCCAATATTTGCTTGAAGATGAAACAACAACCAGAAAAGCCTTTCGTGTATAAGGACTATGGCTCATTGGTTTCACTTAGTCGTTTTTCAGCAGTGGGTAATTTAATGGGCAGTCTACGTTCAGGAGACTTTTTTGTTGAAGGTCATATCGCGCGTTTGATGTATATTTCGCTTTATCAGCGTCATTTAGCCAGTTTATATGGCTGGTTCTCGGCCTCAGTATATCGTATTGCGCAAAAACTACTGCGCTGGCAACGTCCTAAACTTAAGTTGCATTAAACGAGTTTATGTTGATAAACATCAGAAAGCCTCTATTGATAGAGGCTTTCTGGTGTTATGTAGGCGAGGTTGTTGAGTTACGAATAACCGGTGTTGGAGTAAAGCATCTGAACGTTTCAGTTGTTTGATTTTTGCGTTTATCAATTAACAGTTGCGTCGCAATTTGAGCAATTTCGATATTGGGTTGATGGACTGTGGTTAATTTAGGCCATGTTTGACGAGAGAATGGGCTATCTTCAAAACCGACAATAGATAGTTCTGTTGGAATATCGAGTCCAGCTAAGCGCGCTGCAAATAATGCTCCAGCGGCGATCTCATCGTTACAGGCAACAATGGCAGTCGGCCGTTTAGCCATAGCAATGAGTTTATTTGCACCAGCTAAACCGGACTCGAATGAGTATTCCCCTTCAAGCACCCAATCAGTATTTAGAATTAGAGAGTTGTTTTTTAACGCTTTCTTAAATCCAAGTAATCGCTCTTTTGTTGATTCATGTTGTAAATCACCACTAAGAAATGCAATGTGTTTATGGCCCAAATCAATAAGATGTTGAGTAATTTCAACCGCACCTCTTTGGTCATTAACCAATACCGTCAATCCGTTACTATTGATGATCTTTTCACCAGCAATAATTTTAACGTAATTAGCACCTATTTGGTCTAAGGCTGCCAAAATATTAGGGTCTTCGGACATCGGTGGTGTAAGTACCAACCCTGCCAATCTAGCATGCTTAACCATAGTGGTCAGCTCATCACAAATGGTCTCGGATTTTGCATTACATGGATGAATAAGTAATTCAAATCCTCTGTCTTTACAGGCAGATAAAATACCGTTTTGCATATCAATGACATAATACGCATTGGGGTTATCGTAAATAAAACCAATAACATACGAGCTAGTGCTCGCTAAATTTCTTGCTGCTAAATTAGGTTGGTAATTTAATGCTGTTATCGCTTGGTTTACTTTATCAATGGTGGCTTGTTTTACTGAGGGTTCTTTATTTGTCACCCGTGAAACAGTTTTTATCGATACGCCGGCATATTTTGCGACGTCGTTAATCGTTACTTTCATGTCAGAAATGACTCTTCATTCAGGCGAAACACCACTCAACAAGGCAAATTGCCGCAACATTAAATGGGTTATTTGTCTGCTAATAGTGCGAGTTTTTGTATAAATTGGCAATCCTCAATTTCATTTCTACTCATATTACGCCATTTATTACAATTAAAAATACATACTGTCTAAAATCATTTTCCTATCTATATAAATGTTTTTTAATGATTTGTTATTTTTTTTAGGTTGTTTATCAAGCAAAAAAATTAATGAATTAGCAGGATCGGTTATTTTTTTGTGGCGTCATTGTTAATTTTTGTGTAATGTTTGCTCCAGACATGACAGCGTTGTCATTCCTAAGGAATGGTTATGAACTCAAAAACGATAATAAAGTTATGGAAGGGGAAAAAGATGCGACCATCTATCTTTAAAAAAAATGTACTTGCTACTCAAATTGCGATTCTGTTTGGCAGTATAGTGTCAGTGGGTGCTATTGCAGCAGAAGAAATTACTGTTGATGATAACATTGAAAAAATTGAAGTTCGTGGGATGCGTGCCTCCATGAAAGCTTCAATTAACGAAAAACGTTTTGCTAATTCTGTAGTGGATTCAGTAACGGCAGAAGATATTGGTAAGTTTCCTGATGGCGATGTCGGTGAGTCATTAGGTCGTATCCCTGGGGTTGCAGTAAACCGCCAGTTTGGTCAAGGTCAGCAGGTGTCTATTCGTGGTGCCTCGAGCCAATTGACTAGCACATTGTTAAACGGACATTCAGTTGCATCTACTGGTTGGTTTGATCAGCAAGCCATTGACCGTAGTTTTAACTATTCGTTACTACCACCGCAAATGATCAGTGGTATCGAAGTGTATAAATCTTCGCAAGCTGATTTACCTGAAGGTGGTATCGGTGGCACGGTAATCGTTAAGACTCGTAAGCCATTAGACTTAGAGTCAAACACAGTATTTTTAAGTGCCAAAGGTGACTATGGCACGATTTCAGAAGAAACTGATCCTGAATTATCTGGCCTATATAGCTGGAAAAATGAAAACGAAAACTTCGGTTTCTTAATCTCTGGTGCTGGTGCGAACACCCAGTATCAGCGTAATGGTATTGAAACCTTGCTAGGTTGGGGTGAAATTGTTCCTTCTACCTTCCAACAAGACCGTGAACGCACTGCGTTAAACGTCGCCGCGCAATACCGTGCTAATGATGCATTAGAGTTTGGCTTAACCTACACAGGTTTAAGTCTAAAGGCTGATAATGCCAACACATCCATTTTCTTATTCCCAACTCAGCAAGGTGTTAGCACTTGTAATCAAACTAACGCTGCGGGTGTGTGTACAGATATTACTCATACTGGTGTGGATGCTTTCGCTTGGAACCAAACTTGGGCTCGAGAAGCTGAAATGACTTCTGATACCCTTGATTTCAATTTCGCTTATGATAATGAAAATTTCAAAATTGAAGGTAGTATCGGTAATACCAAGGCAGATGGTGGTACCAGTTTAACCTCTAACTACGGTAACTCAATCGGTAAGCCTTCAGATTTTGCTGGCCACTATGATGCAACGGGCAATATCATTGACATCGATATTGCTAATAAAAACTTTAGTGCTGAAGACTATAATGGCCAATTATCTGGCGCGGGTTGGGCATTAAAGAAACAGCCTAATACCGACGAAGAAACCTATGCCCAGTTTGATGTGACAGTGCCAACAGATTTAGGGGCCATTTCGTCAATCAAAACAGGTATTCGTTATGCTGACCACGATGTGACTCAACAAACTGATGCTGCAATCGTTGGTGATATCGCCGTTCATGATGCCTCTTATTATTTTGACGGCACAATGAGCTCGGGTGCTGGTTTTACTTTGCCTAAGCCAAACTTTGATAACATGATTAACGATGCTAAAGCGGCAATTAACGGTTTTACTCGTGACAAGTCTGGTTACGGTACATTGAACGAGAAAAACCTATCAGTGTATGCAATGGCTAACTTCGAGTCTGAAGGCATTCGTGGTAACTTTGGTTTACGTTATATCTCTACCGACATAGAATCTGACTACTATGCACTCAGTTCTACAGGTCAGTTTGCTGATGCAACATCAACAGATTCTGCTAGTTACAGTGATGTGTTACCAAGCTTAAACGTCGCGTTTGATTTAGCTCCAGATCTGATTTTACGTACTTCTGCATCACAGGTAATGTCTCGCCCTAACTATGCAGAGCTATTTGCTACGTCAACATTACCGGGTTTAAACGATGGTACTCCTGGTAACGAGAAGCTTAACCGTGGTTCTGTTTCATTAGACCCATTTAAAGCAACTCAAGCCGACTTAAGTTTAGAGTGGTATTTCAGCGATTCAGGTTTAGCTGCAGCAACTTACTTTATTAAAGATGTAAGTTCATTCATTTCAACTCGTCAAAAGTTAAACCAACAAATCGGTATTAACGATAATGACCTTGCTGCTCAAGGCCAAAGCGCTTGTGGAGTCGGTGTATATGATTGCTGGACGGTAAGTGAGAAATACAATGCTACCGGTGGTCGTATTGAAGGTCTTGAATTGCAACTTCAAGATTCATATGAAAACGGTTTAGGTTACTCTATTAACTATACTTATGCAGATGCAGGTTCTCCTGCAGAAAACTATCCTGATCAAGTGGGTGTATTCTCTGATTCGTCTAAGCATACAGTTAACTTAGTCGGTTACTATGAGATGGATGCATTTTCAGCCCGCTTGGCCTATAACTGGCGCAGTGAATACATGATGCGTGAATTACCTGGCTTCTATGGTAACCGTCAACATGAAGACTATGGCACACTTGATTTAAGCACAACATATAGCGTGACAGATTGGATGGATATAACGTTTGAAGCAGTTAACTTAACCGAAGAAGACAGCATCCAGACAGGTGTAGCACCACTAGACTCTGAAGTGATTGCTGAGTTTAAAGCAGACTACCCAGTGTGGAGCTTTGAAGGTGAAGCTCGCTATAAAGTGGGTGTCGCATTCCGTTTCTAATCTAATCTAATAGATTAATTGAGTCATATACTAAAAGCCCTGCATTTGCCGGGCTTTTTATTGGATTAAGAGGTGATATGAAAATTCAATCAGTTGCGATTGTTGGTGGCGGAACTGCGGGATGGTTGGCGGCCAATCATCTTGCAAAAGCGCTATTTAATCAAAATATTACTATTACTTTGATCGAGTCCCCTGATATTCCAACTATTGGTGTTGGTGAAGGAACCGTACCGACGATCCGTAAAACATTACAAAGTTTTGGCATCAGTGAAACCGAGTTTATTACCCGTTGTGATGTGACATTTAAGCAGTCGATTAAGTTTCAAAATTGGCTTGATCGTCATCGTCATGGCAGAGATAATTTTTATCATCACCTTTTTGACCCTCCGAGTCCAATGGGAGATGATCTATCTTCGTTATGGCTACAAAATCCCAGTGATGCTTACAGCCAGTTAGTCTCCAGTCAATTTGACGTTTGCGAAGCAAACCTTGCCCCTAAGTTAATTACAACTCCTGAATATCAGGCCGTACAAGGTTATGCTTATCATCTAAATGCAGCAAAGTTTGCTTTGTTGTTAGCTGAAAATGCTAAACAGAAATTTGCGGTTAATCATGTTAAAGCCAATGTGATCGATACCCGTTTGCACCCCGATGGTAGTATTGCATCATTGGTTTTAGATAAATGTGGAGAGCAGGAATTTGATTTTTATATCGACTGCAGTGGTTTTGATTCAATCTTATTAGCAAAAGCACTGAAGGTTCCGTTTGTGGATAAATCTCAGGAGCTGTTTGTTAACAAAGCCGTTGTTGTGCAAGTGCCAACTGAACCTGATGCCATTATTCCCCCTTATACTAAGGCAACGGCTCATCAAGCTGGTTGGATATGGGATATCGCTTTATCAAATCGCCGTGGGGTTGGGTTAGTGTATTCAAGTGCTCATCTCGATGATGAGCAAGCCGAACAAAAGCTCAATCGGTATCTCAGTGGCCAATTAGATCAATACTCGTATCGCACTATTCCAATGAAAGTGGGTTACCGTAAACAGTTTTGGGCTAAGAACTGTGTCGCTTTAGGATTGGCTCAAGGATTTTTAGAGCCCATAGAGGCAACATCAATCATGCTAACGGATTTTTCAGCAGGTTACTTGGCAAGTCGTTTTCCTAGTGATAGTAGCCAATGTGAAAGTTTATCCGAGCGATTTAATCAGACTATGTCGTATGCATGGGAACGGGTCGTTGAGTTTGCCAAAATGCATTATTGTCTTTCTGATCGTAATGATTCAGATTTTTGGATAGATAATCGCGACCCACAGACTATCCCGGCAGGATTAAGTAACAAACTGGCGTTATGGCAAGAGTATGTGCCCTTGAGTGAAGACCTATTTTCTAAGTTTGAAGTGTTCAATGTAGAAAATTACCTGTATGTATTGTATGGCATGAAATTTTTGACATACAAGAAAATAATGTCTGAGTCCTCATTAGTGCTCGCTAAACAGCATGCCGCAAGGATTCGACGGCACAGCGAACAGTTATGCCAACATTTACCTGCTCACCGAGAGTTACTCAGTAAAATACATCAATATGGTCTGCAGAAAATATGATGACAAATCTATTTGCTGGTGGATATTTAAGCAAGTGGTAAGTTAAAGCGCAAAATCGTTATATTCGTGCTTGTAAAAATTGGTTAACTTGGTAGTTTCAATACTAATTTATTGTAAACAGGTTATAACCAACCTGTGATCGTTTTATCTATCGTCGCGATTACCTGCACAGAGCCGCACCCAAAGGAGCCAAGATGTCCAACCAAATTACTCTACTCGACCCAGCTAAACACAGTGATCTCAAAATAGTTTCTAGTGATTACACACATATAGCAGAACAACATATTGTGCCTGTGACCTTACATGAAATTGGCCGTGCTGCGACAGAGTACCCCATTGTATTTGTTAAAAATAGTGACACCGGTGAGTTTCAATCGGTGGCAATGCTCGGTCTTAAACCCGGCCAAAACCTAAGTGTAAAAGACGGTAAGTGGTTAGGGTTATATATTCCTGCCGTAATCCGTGACTATCCGCTTGGCTTAGTGTTGAATCCAGACGTAAAAGACAAAGTGTGGATTGGTATTCGTGAGCAGTCTAAAGATGTCAGCACTACTGAAGGCCAAGCGCTATTTGAAGCGGAAAAAGAGACCCCATTCTTAGAGGCTCGTAAGCAAGAGTTAATTAGCCATTATGAGCAAGACCAAGCGACAAGAGGCATTTTAGGCTTTTTAGCGGAGCAGGGATTACTCGTAAGTCAAACATTAACCGTAGATGTTGCAGGCGAGAAACGTAATATTAACGGCTTATATCTCATTGACGAGCAAAAATTAAATCAGCTATCCGATGAGGCATTTTTAGAACTAAAAAAACGTGGCATTTTAGGGCCTATTTATGGCCATCTAGGCTCGTTAAATCAAGTTAATCGACTTGCGCGCATGGAAGTATTAGGCCGCTAGTCAACTGATTATAAAAATGGCGCCTAAATGGCGCCATTTTTAGATAACATACTTAGTTAAGTTAGCATGATAATGCCTGTTAATATCATTCTAAACGAAATAGTTACTTCAGCTTAACGGATTAAAAAAACACCTCAATATCAACCATTGTTGCGGGTTCTAAAATCACTGACGATACGGTGCACATACTCACGATCATGCAGTTACAATGGATAACTTAGTCCAACATTCCGCCTCAATAACAGATAAATAGCCACTATTCATTAATGCCAACAAATAACAAAGCAGTCACTAGACTGCGATAAAATTCAGTACCATTAACATAGTATTGCTCAATAATGGGCTTTACTGAATGTTGTAACAGTCATTTATTATAATTTTTTGAGTACTGTTATAAATAATAAAACTGCTGCATAAAATAGAAAACTCAATAAAACTTGCCATTTTGGTTTTATCTGTGCCGCTGAGCATAATGAACCCCTATCGAACTACACTAACCGACATTCAAAAACATTAGTAAAAAATAATATTCAGCAGGAGTAAAGGCCAAATCTACAAATTCGGCGGGGGATAACTTTAGTTTGATTATGAGTTTATGGGGATTTTACGATGTACAGAGCCTTATCTTATTTGTAACAAGTATGTTTGTCATAAATCGAAGTTGAATTTTGTATATCAAGGCGCTCAGGTTTTTTGTTAAAGCATTGATATATATGGTTGTTAATATAGTTATGTTTGTTTTTGTCGGCTAATGTAAAAAAGCTGGATCTCATTGGTTAAAATTGGTAACTTATGCATGACAGCGTTGTCATTGGCGATTGTAACGTTGTTTCAGTTTAACGTGATGAGGAGTAGCTCTCCCATTCATGTTTAATAGTGGCACTTCAGGTTGAATCATCACTATCCCTTAAGATACTTTTTACTTTCTCCCAAGAAAAAAGTATGGGCTGGTGCATATCTTAAGCGATTTATGTTCCAGCTTTTTTACTGGTAATAAGCAAGTAACCTGATATTAAATAAAGGCTAATTGACACTAAACATTATGTCAGTTAGCTAAACCGATAATGGTAAATTAGCTGTACTTCTTCATGATAACGAGGACGCAATGAAAACAACTTGGACGTTTAGTGCCATAATTATGGCTTTCTACTTAGTCGCATGCACACCATCACAATCATCAGCGCCTATGTCGGAAATGGCTTTGCAGTCTTGGAGTCAAGATGATTTAGCCAAATTTGCAGATGACGTGAGCGTGACATATCGCTTAGTGTCTAATTTAACCGACGAAGCCTGTGCTGAAGGTGCCAAAGCGACTGAGCGTTGTTTTATTGCTGAGATTGATTTCACCAGTTCATACGATATGTTGCTAGCTGATTGGGCTATTTACTTTAGCCAAATGCGACCTGTACAAGCAGTATTAAGTGATGAGTTTACGATTGAGCAAATTAAAGGTGATCTTCATCGAATAACTCCGACCGCCGCTTTTACTGGTTTTCATGCAAGACAAGCCAACACACTGCGTTTTCGTGGCGAATTGTGGCAACTCTCTGAAACTGATGCCATGCCCAATTACTATATTGTGGCTAACGATGCTCAAGGTGTTGAGCTGACCCCGCAAGTGATTAATAGTACTCGTGTACAGCAAGACCCTGAAACCAATATGGAAGTTCGACCTTATGATCAAGCATTTACCGATGCTAAAAGACAGTATCAGCGCAGCCCAACAGACAAGTTAGTCTGGGCTAAGCCGGAAATACTGTTTACCCAAAATAATACGGTATCTGCCGATGCCAGTTTAACCGTTGATTCATTACTACCGACTCCTAAATCGCAAGTTATTATTGCTAATGGCAAGGCGATATCCTTGCATCAAGGTATTAATGTTAGTCGCCAAAACCTGGTCGATGTGCAGCTTGAACTGCACGATATTCAAGCCGCATTAGCTCGCCTGGAGCGCATTGGTGTCAGGCAATCGAGTGCAGGCGTCCCGTTAGTATTCGAGCGATTATCTCAGGACAATAACCAAAGCACAGATCGCTATGAGTTAATTATTAATCAACAAAACATGATCATTAAAGCCGCTAATGCTAGTGGATTTAGTTATGGTATTTCATCGTTAAGTTCATTACTTAATATTGACTCGTTAACCGTTAACCCTATGCAGATAAAAGATAGTCCTCGATACGTTTATCGAGGGATGCACGTTGATGTGTCTCGTAATTTTCACAGTAAGCAGTTTATTTTAGATTTGCTAGATCAAATGGCAGCTTATAAATTAAACAAACTGCATTTACATATGGGCGATGATGAAGGATGGCGATTAGAAATTGACGGTTTACCGGAACTTACCGATGTTGGTAGTAAACGTTGTCACGACTTGTCTGAAACTCGTTGTATTTTACCACAGCTAGGCAGTGGGCCTTTTTCGGATACTAAGGTGAATGGTTTCTATAGCAAAGAGGATTATATTGATATTATTAAGTACGCCAATGCTCGACAAATTCAAGTGATCCCTTCAATGGACATGCCTGGTCATTCACGCGCAGCGATCAAATCGATGGAGGTTCGTTATCGAAATATGATGGCAAAAGCGGATAAAAAGGCGGCAAATGAGTTCATATTAGCGGACTCAAACGATACAACACAGTATTCATCGGTACAGTATTACAACGACAACACATTAAACGTCTGTATGGAGTCAACTTACCGTTTTATAGATAAAGTGATTACTGAAATCGCTAAATTACATGAACAAGCGGGGCAGCCGTTAGAGACCTATCATATAGGTGCAGATGAAACCGCAGGCGCTTGGCTTGAGTCGCCTATTTGCCAAGCGTTTATAGCGAGCAACCAATACGGTGTCACTGATATCAATCATGTTGGCGCTTATTTCATTGAACGTGTCGCTAATATGTTAGCCGACAAAGGTATTCAACCAGCAGGTTGGAGTGATGGCATGAGCCACACTAATCCAGCCCGCATGCCTGCTCATTCTCAAAGTAATGTCTGGGATCTCGTATCACATAAAGGCTATCAACGCGCTCACCAACAAGCTAATAACGGTTGGACGACGGTATTGTCCAACCCTGAAGTGCTTTACTTTGATTTTCCCTATGAAGCTGACCCAAAGGAACATGGTTACTATTGGGGAACTCGAGCCTTGAATAGCCATCATGTTTTTAGCTTCATGCCAGGTAACTTACCCGCTAATGCCGAACAATGGTTCGATATAGAAGGGCAACCTTTTGAAGCCGATGACCGTCCTCAATTAGACGATACAGGCAAGCAAACTGCTGGCCCAATGAAGGCTGGTGAAACTGTTGACGGTATACAAGGGCAAATATGGAGTGAAACGTTACGCAGTGATCAAACCGTTGAGTATATGATTTATCCGCGACTATTAATGTTAGCAGAGCGAGCATGGTATAAACCTGAATGGGAAGTGCCATACCAATACGCAGGGGCTGTGTATAACCAAACAACAGATCATTTCACTACTACAATGCGTCAACAGCAAGCACGTCAATGGCAAAAAATCGCCAACCACCTAGGCAATAAAGAACTGGCAAAGCTAGATCATGCAGGTATTAATTATCGTGTTCCCACCGTTGGTGCAGTAATTAACGACGGCATATTAAGTGCGAATATTGCTTTTCCTGGCTTACAGATAGAATATCGGGAAGGTGATAAGCCTTGGCAAGTATATACCTCGGCGGTGGCGGTGAAACGCCCTGTTGATGTTAGAGCAGTAGCCGCTAATGGTAAGCGAAAAGGCCGAACTCTGCGTGTAGACTAATTGTTAAACCAGTAGACACCCGCGTCGTCAGTATCATATGCGCTGGCGACGTGTTACCCCTAATATCAGCAGACAATTTAGTTATACAACCTCCTGTTAAATATGATGTAAATATCATTTCTGTTGATTATTAGTGTTTTTTGTTAAAAATTAAATGACAGCGTTGTCATTTTTGGTGTAACATGGCGTTAACTTATTAACAGGCTTGATGACTATCAAAAATAGTAGCGTTAAACAGAATACCAAGAGGACAGTCATGGGTAACAAACAGCCTAACGAACAGCAACTTTATATCGGTATTGATGGCGGTGGCAGTAAATGTCGTGCCACGATTTACTCCGATGACGGTCAACAACTTGGCACCGCAGTGGCTGGTCGTGCCAATCCACTACATGGTTTAGAGCAAACGTTTCAATCAATGATTGAGTCATCACAGTTGGCTTTAGTCGATGCCGGTTTTTCACCTGACACTTGCCATCAGTTAGTCGCTGGTATTGGTTTAGCAGGAGTTAATGTTGGCCAGTTTTATCAGCAAATTATTCAGTGGCAACATCCATTTAAAGCCATGTATCTTACGACTGACTTGCATACAGCCTGTATTGGTGCTCATCACGGTGAAGATGGTGCGGTTATTATTACTGGTACTGGTTCATGTGGTTATGCGCATGTTGGTCAGCAAAGTATTATTTTAGGCGGGCATGGATTTGCATTAGGTGACAAAGGCAGTGGTGCATGGCTTGGTTTAAAAGCGGTTGAGCACGTGTTACTTGCTCTGGACGGTTTTGCATGTTCAAGCAAGCTGACCGAGAGCTTACTGAATTATTTTAACGCTAAAAATGCCATCGATATTGTTGAACAGCTCGCCGGTCAATCATCTAGCGCTTATGCAAAGCTAGCTCGTATCGTATTGATGTGCGCACAGGATGGTGATGCTGTTGCAATCGCTATTGTACAAGATGGAGCAAATTACATAAGCGAGCTTGCTCGAAAACTATTTGTTCTTAAACCAAGTCGTTTTTCTATTATTGGTGGATTAGCAGAACCACTAACACCTTGGTTAGACAATGAGATAGCAAGCAAGATTTCACCCTCTATTTCGCCACCAGAATATGGGGCGTATTTGTTCGGCAAAAAGCAATTTTTAACTCAACCAATAGCTAATGTAAATCATCAGTAGAGTGTTTGTTGACGTTAATTGACGTCAACTCAATACCTACAAGGTTACTGGTTAATTCAACATTATTTTATCAAGGTTTATTATGACAATTCTTACAGTTATGGAACAAGAAGCTCGTACCGCACCTCAGAAAATTGCCGAGCAATTGATTGCCAACCAGACTATTACTGACACATTGGGTCAGACCTTACGTGAACTTAAGCCTAAATTTGTCATGATTGTAGGTCGTGGATCTTCTGATCATGCAGGTGTATTTGCTAAATACTTATTTGAAATCGAAGCGGGTGTTCCCACGTTTGCTGCTGCTCCTTCTGTTGCCAGCGTATACGGTAAGTCATTACAACTTGAGGGAGCGTTAGTCATCGTGATTTCACAGTCTGGCCGAAGCCCTGACATTCTTGCACAAGCAAGAATGGCTAAAGCGGCGGGCGGATTTTGTGTGGCATTGGTCAATGATGAGTCAGCGCCTATTAAAGACATTGTTGATGTTGTTGTGCCATTACGTGCAGGTGAAGAAAAAGCCGTTGCTGCAACAAAAAGCTACCTAGCCACTTTATCTGCTATTTTACAAGTTGCCGCTAAGTGGACTCAAAGTGAATCATTAGCGCAAGCGGTAAATACGTTACCCCAAGCTTTACAAACCGCAGTTGATGCTGAACCGCAACTCACTGCTGAGTCATTGGACGGCGTTAAAAACTTAGTGGTTCTTGGTCGCGGCTTAGGTTATGCAGTTTCAAAAGAAATTGCATTAAAAATGAAAGAGGTCTGTTCAATACACGCTGAAGCATTTAGTAGCGCAGAATTTTTACATGGCCCAGTGACATTAGTTGAAAATAAATTAGCGATTGTTGATGTATGTATTAACGACGAGTCGTATGCCAGCCATGTAGAACAAATTGCTAATGTTAGGCAGCGAGGTGCTGATTTAGTGCATCTAAATCAAACGTCTGCAGATATTCATCCACGAGTTGCGCCTTTAGCATTACTGCAGCGTTTTTACATTGATGTTGCCACAGTCGCAATTGCCCGTGGCATTAATCCTGATCAACCCGCGGGCTTAAAGAAGGTCACTCAAACACTATAGTTGCTTCATTAAAATCGATATAGAGCAGAGAGTATTATGAAACAAATCCTGATTGTTGAGCGATTATTTGATGGTGAGTCATTTCATAAAAATATGGCCGTAACCATAGATGCAGGCAAGATCACTGCTGTCATACGTGCTGAAGATGTAATTGATGTCGAACACCATACCGTCACAAAATTAGCGGGTACGCTCACACCAGGGTTTGTCGATGTGCAAGTGAACGGTGGTGGCGGGGCGTTATTTAATGCTGAGCCTAGTACCGAGTGTATTGAAATTATTGGCCGTGCTCATGCACGATTTGGGACCACAGGTTTCTTACCCACATTAATTACTGATGATGTAAGTATTATGACAAAAGCAGCCGATACGGTTGCGGTGGCTATTGCAAATCAACAAGCTGGTGTTTTAGGTATTCATTTTGAAGGTCCACATTTAAGTGTGCCTAAAAAAGGTGTACATCCACAGTGCTATATTCGGCAAATTAGTGAAAAAGAACTGAGTATTTTTAGTCGTCAAGACTTAGGCATTAAAGTGGTCACGCTGGCGCCTGAAAATGTGTCAACTCAGGTTATTAAGGCACTGGTGTCAGCAGGCGTCAAAGTCTGTTTAGGGCACTCAAATGCTGACTATGACACAGTGAATGCAGCATTAGAGGCTGGAGCTACAGGATTTACCCACTTATATAATGCGATGTCTGCTTTAGGTTCACGCGAACCTGGCATGGTCGGTGCTGCGCTTGAAAGTCAAGATGCCTGGTGTGGCTTAATTGTCGATGGACATCATGTTCATCCTGCGGCAGCAAAAATAGCCATAAATGCTAAGCCTAAAGGTAAAGTCATGCTGGTAACCGATGCTATGCCGCCTGTTGGTATGAGTGATGATGCCAGTTTCAAATTATTTGGTACTCAGGTTACTCGTCAGGGGGACAGACTTAATGCAGCCACGGGAGAATTAGCCGGTTGTGTTTTAGACATGGTTGGGGCGGTGAATAATAGCGTGGCTATGCTTGGGTTATGTCATGAAGAAGCTTTACGAATGGCATCGTTATATCCAGCAACATTTCTCGGTTTAGAGCAACAACTAGGTTTAATTAAACCAGGTTATAGAGCTGATCTAGTGTTATTAAATCCGGCCAATAAAGTCAGTCGCACCTATATTGCTGGCAACGTCGTTTTTGCGCAGTAAAGCTTGCTGTCTAATTGTGTAAATATGAAAGAGACTATGATGTCAGTTAATCGCAAAATTGAGTCTAATACTCAACGTGATAAGCCCAGCAAACCCAGACTTATGTCACTTGATGCATTACGTGGCTTTGACATGTTTTGGATTATCGGTGGCGAAGGCATTTTTGCCGCGTTATTTGCTTTAACGGGGTGGGCGGGATGGCGTGTTGCTGAAGCTCAGACCCAACATAGTCAATGGTACGGCTTTACCTTTTATGACTTAATTTTTCCTTTGTTTATTTTCTTATCGGGTGTGGCGCTCGGTCTATCACCTAAGCGTATCGACTTATTGGCTTTTCGTGAGCGAATTCCGCTATACCGTTATGCATTAACACGTTTACTGTTACTGATTGCATTGGGAGTGTTATATAACCATGGATGGGGGACTGGGATCCCTATTGACCCAGAACACATTAGATTTTCAAGTGTACTAGCGCGTATTGGTTTTGCATGGTTTTTTGCGGCAATGGTGGTGTGGCACACCTCGCTGCGAGTTCAAATATTAATCACCATATCGATGTTCATTTTTTATATTTTATTACAGTGTTTTGTTGGTTTTCCTGGCGGCCAAGCAGGAGTATTTACTGCAGATGGAAGTCTTAATACTTATATAGACAGTATATTACGACCGGGTATGGCTTATCAGCATCGCGCACTTGATCCTGAAGGCGTGCTATCGACATTCCCCGCTACCATTAACGCATTATGTGGTGTGTTTGTGGGCCAATACATTGTTAAGCCACACCCCAAAGGCGATTGGGCTAAAGTGAGCATTATGATGCTCTGTGCGCTACTTCTGTGGTCCGGCGGGTGGTTACTCGACTTTATTATTCCTGTAAATAAAGATCTGTGGAGCAGTAGCTTTGTACTCGTGACATTAGGGTGGAGCTTACTATTTTTTAACATATTTTATGCCATTATCGATGTACTAAAATGGCAGAAATGGTCTTATGTATTTGTTATTATTGGTGTTAACTCCATTATTGTTTATTTAGGAACAAGTATCCTTGATTGGTCTTATATCACTCAAAGCTTGTTAGGTGGAGTGATTCGTTCAGCACCAGCTTCCAGTCAGTTAATGATCAGTGTCATAGGTTTAGTCACAGTGCAATGGCTCGTACTGTGGTGGATGTACCGTCGAAAAATATTCATAAGAGTATAAGGTTAACTCAGCTATTAAAGTGAGTTGTTAGTTATGGATGACAAGGCTGTCTTAGTGGTGAGTGTGTATTAATATTCCTCAATTAATATTGATATTTCTAAACCACTAAGTCCTCCCTATAAATATAATAATGAGCAGGTTTATGGAAATGACAACAACAAAAACATCGGCAGAAAATAGTGTTGTACCAATGACAATTGTGGCAATTTTATTTTTTATTCTTGGCTTTGCTACCTGGTTAAATGGCTCCTTAATGCCTTACTTAAAGCAAATATTACAGCTAAGCCCTTTTCAAGCTTCGTTAATCCTCTTTTCATTTTATATTGCGGTAACGTTTACCGCATTACCCTCAGCCTGGGTTATTCGTAAAGTGGGTTATAAAAATGGTATGGCATTAGGCATGGGAATAATGATGTTGGCTGGTTTATTATTTATCCCAGCAGCCCAAACCCAAGTATTTATATTATTTCTAGTGGCTCAGCTTGTCATGGGGACAGGGCAGACACTATTACAAACAGCGGTTAATCCTTACGTGGTTCGCTTAGGTCCTGAAGAGTCAGCCGCAGCACGTGTAAGCGTAATGGGTATTTTGAATAAAGGCGCCGGCGTGATTGCACCTATGGTATTCACAGCACTTATTTTAGATAGTTTTAAAGAGCGAGTCGGTACTGAATTAACCTCTATTCAAATTGATGAAATGGCCAATAGCTTAATTTATCCTTATCTTGGCATGGCTATCTTTATTGGTGTTCTTGCTTTTGCAGTGAAAAAATCACCTCTGCCTGAATTGGAACAAGAGCAAGCAGAAATCGATTCAGAAAAAGGCCAGATCAAACAGGCTTTGTCTCATCCAAGTTTGGCATTAGGTGTTATTGCTTTATTTGTTTATGTGGCTGTTGAGGTTATTGCTGGCGACACGATTGGAACATTTGCATTGACGCTAGGTGTTGAGAATTACGGGGTAATGACATCCTATACCATGCTGTGCATGGTACTAGGGTATACCTTAGGCATTATTTGTATTCCCCGTTTTATTTCCCAACCCAATGCATTAATGCTCAGTGCTATTTTAGGATTGATATTAACTGCCGGTATCGTGTTTGGTGATAGCCAGTCTTATGTCATAGCTAACGTTTTATTAGTTCCTTTTGGTGGTGCCCAACTTCCCGATACATTATTGATGATTGCATTTTTAGGCTTAGCCAATGCCATAGTGTGGCCAGCTGTGTGGCCATTGGCGCTTTCAGGTATGGGTAAACTGACCAGCACAGGTTCTGCATTGTTAATAATGGGGATTGCCGGTGGCGCTTTTGGACCACTATTTTGGGGACTAACCAGTTCAGCGACATCCTTAGGTATGCAGGGCGGGTATATGGTGATGTTTCCATGCTACTTATTCATTCTATTTTATGCCGTTAAAGGTCATAAGATGAGACGTTGGAAATAACGTTTACCGTTTAAAGCGATCTTATCAACCGAAAAAGGGAGCCTAGGCTCTCTTTTTGCTTATAGTATGTCTCTGAAACACTGTAGTGGATGCGAGTTAATCTAAGCTGGATATATCTTTGATTGTTTATTTGAGGTTAAGTTAATCTGATAAGGCGAACTTTTAATCATTTATCCAGTAATATTGATATAGCTGAATTCGTTGTGCTTTATGGGCGAATACTGGGCTTAATGTGAGCTTGTATTATTTAGTAGGTGGGGATAATTAGATACAAAAAAGCCACTCATTGAGTGGCTTTTTTGTTTTTTATGGTGCCGGCACCAAGAGTCGAACTCGGGACCTACTGATTACAAGTCAGTTGCTCTACCAACTGAGCTATGCCGGCTAATTGTGGTGCCCGAACCCGGAATCGAACCAGGGACACGAGGATTTTCAATCCTCTGCTCTACCAACTGAGCTATTCGGGCAACTAACTAAGTGTTAGTTATCTACTGCAAACTAGGTATTAACTTGGTAATCAATGCCTGTCTCGTCTGGAGTGCGCACATAGTATAGTGATGGATTTTATCGTGCAAGTGGTTTTTTAAATGTTTTCACTCGTTCGGCTAGTTAATGTGCAAAATGATGCTTTTTTATCGATTTTAACCCCAGAAAGTGGTTTATCAGCATTAATCACCAAGAATAAAGTCATAGATGCTTGCTGACGATTAAATAAAAAGTAATCAGAAAATTGAATTTGTCGTTTCTTGATCTGCATTAGACCGATTTTTAACTAATAGTTAGAGTTTTGGCTTTAACGGCCAGCTCGAGTCGTTGATAGTTCACTTCTTTACATGTAAAGAAGTGAACTTTTTATAGGGCATTTTATCTTAATTTAGGTTCACTGAAATGCGAGGACATTTACTCAACGGGAGAGAAGTGATTCAGATAGGTCTGAATTATGCCAGCTAATCTAACAACATTAATTGTGCAGCTATGTATAGCCGTTTAATTCAAGGCAGAGTTTATGACATGTCGTTAAGCTACATCAGTAAGCGATAACGCAGTTTAAACTCACCACAAACGCTGCTCGAAGCTCTTTTAATCTTATAAATTTTTTACCAGACATTAGCGCAGCTAGAGACAGAGTCTTTAACACTTGTGTCGCTTTGTTTCATAAAAATCAAACCGGTTAGTTTGAAGAATGTTAACGACGGACGAACAACCGGGCTTGATGATATTTGATTAGTAGTGACTACAATTGATATATGTTTAATTAGAGTTTGCTTAATTATGCGGTCATTCTTTATCTTAAAATCTATTAATTCTATTTTATAGAACGATTTTGGCTATTTTTACTGATTTTCTTTCCCAAAATTAACGTTAAAATGTTGTGACTTGTTTAGAGGAAAGTAAGACATGTTAAAAAACACTCCGACTGGCTATGGTTTAGTGACCATTATGATTCATTGGTTGTCCGCCATCGCTGTTATTGGTCTATTTAGCGTAGGCTATTGGATGGTAGATCTTACCTACTATAGTAGTTGGTACCAAACGGCACCACATCTTCATAAAAGTGTCGGTCTGCTTTTACTTGGATTAACACTATTGAGGTTTGTTTGGCGGACCATATCACATGCTCCTAGTCCATTATCGAACCATCAGCCATGGGAAAAACGTGCGGCTAAGTGGGCGCATACTGCTCTTTATACGTTAATGTTACTCATTATGTGTTCAGGAATTATGATTTCGACAGCTGATGGTCGAGATATTTGGATTTTTGATTGGTTTGCCGTGCTATTTCCTGACGCTTTTATTGATGATCAAGCCGATACCGCTGGAGTGATACATCAATACCTTGCTTATAGCTTAATGGGGGTGGTTGTGTTGCATGCCGCAGGTGCGATTAAGCATCATGTTATTGATAAAGACAACACGCTTAAAAGAATGTTGCTGCCAAGTCGTATCAGCAAATAATCGAATGGTTTAACCGTCGAACCGATTAACCGTTATGTTCGATGTATATCACTACCTATTTATCTACTTGTTATTAACTTAAAGGAATAAAAGTCATGAAAAAACACCTTATAGCAGCACTCATGGGTGCAACGTTTATGTTACCTGTTGCTGTTAACGCTGCCGACTATGTTATCGACACTCAAGGTGCACATGCATCAATTCAATTTAGTGTAAGCCATTTGGGTTATAGCTTTGTGGTGGGACGCTTTAATGAGTTCTCTGGTGACTTCAGTTTCGATGCTGCCAAAGTAGCAGACGGCAAAGTGAATGTTAAAATTAATACAAACAGTGTTGATTCTAATCATGCTGAACGTGACAAGCATTTGCGCAGCGCAGACTTTTTAAATACCAGCAAATTCCCAGAGGCTTCTTTCACATCAACATCGATTGTCGATAAAGGTAATAACCAGTTTGTGATTAATGGTGACTTTACCTTAAATGGTGTAACCAAACCGTTAACTATTGATGCTGTTGCTATCGGTGAAGGTAAAGATCCATGGGGTGGTTACCGTGCAGGTTTTACCGGTACAACCAGTTTTGCGATGAAAGATTTCGGTGTCAAAATGGATTTAGGTCCAGCTTCCGCTAATGTTGAATTAGCCTTGGTAGTGGAAGGCGTTAAACAATAACCTGTCGGATTAGTGATGAATAAAACAAAGCCGCTAAGTTAAGCGGCTTTGTTGTTTAATACTGTTATCAATTATATTGCTAGGTTATTCATCTTCCGCTGGTGGAACATAACCTTCGATTTCAACGTCTTTACCTTCAAATAAAAAGTGAGTCATTTGCTCTTCAAGAAACTTGCGGTCATCAACATTCATCATATTGAGTTTTTTCTCGTTAATGAGCATGGTTTGCTTCTTTTGCCATAAGCCCCAAGCTTCTTTACTGATATTGTCAAAAATGCGCTTACCCAATTCGCCTGGGTAAAGCTGAAAATCTAAGCCATCAGCTGATTTATTGAGATGTTGACAGTGAACTGTGCGAGCCATGATGATTCCTTACTAACTTTATTAATTACTGTAAACACTAATGTGTCGCGAAAAGTACGGCTAAATTAGCCAAAATGCGTTCTGTGGCTGCTGCTAAGCCGACTTTCGCAGGTTGCTCTATGTTATACCAGAGAGCCGAGGTTTGTTCCATGATGCCAGTAGCTTGAGCAACAGATAGTTCAACTAATACGGGTTGAATATCAAGATGGAAATGACTAAAGGTATGCCTAAACCCTGCAAGCCCTTGTTCAGATTGTGTCAAATTATGCAGGGTTAAATAGTCATTTAATTCTGCTTGATGCTCAAATTGTGGAAAACACCATAACCCTCCCCATATACCTGCTGGTGGGCGCTGGATTAATTGAACTTTTATAGAATCTTCGCTGTTATCAACTAAAACCACCATAAAGGCTGATTTTTCGGGCGTCACTTTTTTAGGCTTTTTACCTGGATATAGGCTTTGATGGCCACTTTGTTGCGCTACACAATCAATTGCCACAGGACAGGCTGCGCAATTAGGTTTGCTGCGAGTACAAACACTTGAACCAATATCCATCATAGCTTGGTTAAACTTTTCAACATTTTTGGCAGGTGTTAACGCATCCGTTAATTGCCATAATTGCTGCTCAACGTTTTTTTGTCCTGGCCAACCTGCAATAGCACCATGTCTGGCCAATACTCGTTTAACATTTCCATCTAAAATAGGGTGGTGTTGACCAAGTGATAATGACAGTATCGCCCCAGCGGTAGATTTACCTATTCCAGATAAAGCCACAACATCTTCAAACTGAGTGGGAAACTTGCCATCAAAGGCATCACGTATATGCTGTGCTGCTTTATGTAGATTACGGGCTCTGGCGTAATAACCTAAGCCGGTCCACAAATGCAGCACTTCATCTTGATGCGCATTAGCAAGATCGACAACGCTTGGGAAGCGCGCCATAAATTTTTCATAATAGGGAATCACCGTCGCAACTTGAGTTTGCTGGAGCATGATCTCCGACACCCAAACACGGTAAGGCGTTTTATTGAGCTGCCAAGGCAGTGATTTGCGACCATGCAGGTCGTACCAAGCGATAATACGCTCAGAAAATGGGCTTAGATTTTTCATGGGCGCAGTGTAGCCATAGGCATTTTATTACACAAGTAGCCGCGCTATTTAAAAACATAAATTAGCATAAACATGTGCGATCAGTTTAGGTATAATGCGCAACTGACTTTATAAATGATCTATTACAGATAGCAATTGCGTAACGTGCTAGTTAAAAGTGGCTTAATGGCATATAGCCACTAGCTGATTTTATCACTAGTTACACAGCACAACAGAATACGCAGACAACGAGGCAAAAATGAGCGACGTTACCACAGCTGAATTTAACGAAGAAGGTAAGTATATTCGTAAAATCAGAAGTTTTGTTTTACGCGAGGGCCGTTTAACTAAAGGTCAATCTCAAGCAATTGAAGCATATTGGCCAACAATGGGGCTTGATTACACTCCACAAGCGTTGGAGTTAACTCAAGTGTTCGGTCGCGATGCTGATACCGTGTTAGAAATCGGTTTTGGTATGGGCGCATCATTAGTGCAAATGGCAAAAGCTGCCCCAGAGCAAAACTTTATTGGCATAGAAGTTCATAAGCCAGGTATTGGTACGTGTCTTGCTGATGCTGGTGCTGCTGAAGTCACTAACTTACGTGTATATCATCACGATGCAATGGAAGTGTTAGAGCACAGCATTGTTGATGGTTCACTTGAGCGCGTTCAATTATTTTTCCCAGATCCTTGGCATAAAAAGCGCCATCATAAGCGCCGCATTGTGCAAGCTGAGTTTGTACAGCTTATCCGCCGTAAGCTTAAGATTGGTGGCGTGTTTCACATGGCAACCGATTGGGAAAATTACAGCGAGCATATGTTAGAGATAATGAGTGCAGCAGAAGGTTATAAAAATCAATCAACAACTGGTACAGTTGTCGAACGTCCAGACCATCGTCCGCTAACAAAGTTTGAAGCAAGGGGCCACAGACTTGGTCACGGCGTATGGGATATCATGTTTGAGCGTATCGCTTAATCACAACTACACTTTCAGCAATCGGAGAATATACCATGGCGCAAAATCGTAGTCGTCGTTTACGTAAAAAATTACGAGTTGATGAGTTTCAAGAGCTAGGTTTTGAAATTAACTGGACCTTTGATGAGTCAGTTTCTGAGCAAGATATTGATAACTTAGTCGATCAGTTTCTTATTGAAGTTATTGAACCTCGTCAATTAGGTTTCCACGGTGGTGGACACAAGCAATGGGAAGGTATTATTGCTACCCAAGCTATTGGTAAATGTACTGATGAAGATACTGCAGCAGTCAAAACATTCTGGAAAGATAAGCCTGTTTCTAACCTTGAAGTCAGTGATTTATATGATATTTGGTGGGGTTAAGCTAAATTGCCAGAGCAATTATTACTTCAGCAAGCTGTCGATAAAGTAAAATCGCTTTTGGGTAAAGGCAAGGTGGCAGGATATATTCCTGCTCTTGCCTGTGTTGACCCTAATAAAATAGGTATTGCAGTCACCACCATTGATGGTCAAACAATTGGTGCCGGTGATTACCTCGAACCTTTTTCAATTCAAAGTATTTCTAAAGTTTTTAGCTTAACTCTGGCACTGAATTTATATACCGAAGATGAAATCTGGAGTCGGGTAGGCAAAGAACCCTCAGGACACTCGTTCAATTCCCTCGTGCAGGTTGAATTAGAGCGCGGTAAACCTCGCAACCCTTTTATTAATGCCGGTGCACTGGTAATAGCCGACTTGCTGCAAGCGCGTCTTGGGGCACCTAAGCATCGTATGTTGGAAGTGGTCCGCCAATTAAGCCAAAACCCAATACTCACTTACGATAAAGTCGTCGCGGACTCTGAGTTCCAGTTCAGCGCCCGCAATGCATCTATTGCTTATTTGATGAAGTCATTTGGTAATTTTGACGGCGACGTTAATACCGTGCTTAAAAGTTATTTTCATTATTGTGCATTAAGAATGAATTGCGCTGATTTGTCTCGGGCTATGTTCTATTTAGCTAATCGTGGTAAAACGCTCGATGGCGACAGTTTAGTATCGCCTGTGCAAACTCGGCAACTTAATGCATTACTGGCAACATCGGGACTATACGATGGTGCAGGTGAGTTTGCTTACCGCGTGGGTATGCCGGGTAAAAGTGGTGTGGGCGGCGGGATTATTGCGGTTATCCCTGGTGACATGTCAATTTGTGTCTGGTCACCTGAGCTTGATGTTAATGGCAACTCACTTGCCGGCACTGCGATGCTTGAGCACTTCAGTCAGCAACTCGGTCGATCTATTTTTTAGTTTGGTGCAGATAAATTAATTATTATTGAGATTCGTAAAATAGACTACTTTTTGGTTTATTTTACGAATACACTTCCGCTATTGTTTCTCTACTCGCCCATCTTTTTTGTTTCTAAGCTTTTAATTCAATATAAATCATAATCTTATAGTTTTTGGCATAACTTATGCTATATACCTTTCATATCCGACCTAATTATTGATATTCGTATACCAAAAGGATTTTTATCATGACTAAGCAAAAGTTGATTTGTGGTTTAGCGTTAACGAGTGTGTTATTCACCGCTGGGGCGTTAACACCTGCAATGGCAAAAATGTCATTGAATGATGAGAAGTGTAACGTAACCCTAAACTACGACGTAACGGTTGAGCCGACTACGCTACAAATTAGCGATAATGGAATCGAAAAGTATCGTGTTGAGTTAGGTCAGCTTTATGTTGAGGGTAAAAAAGTGACTCTTAATGACAAACAACAAAAATTACTCACCCAGTACTCTGAAGAACTTTCTCGCCAAGTGCCAGATGTGATAGACCTTGTTGGAGATGTTGTTTCTGTGGCTACTCAAGCGGTTAATATGGCGTTAACACCTATTTTTGGTGATGCAGCTAATGTTCATATCGATAAATTAATGGTCGGTATTCAAAAGCGTGTTGATACCATGGCATATCAACAAGGCGATAAATTTTATTTAGGCTCAACAGAAGCATCAATTGAGCAAGCTTTTAACAAAGAGTTTGAGCAAGAAATGGAACAAATGGTTACCAGTTCAATGGGTTCATTAATGATGACACTGGGTAGCCAAATAATGTCTTCAGAAGGGGGTTCATTTGAAGAGAAAATGAATGCTTTTTCACAAAAGATGGACAACGTCGGTGCCGACATCGAAAAGCAACTTGAGTCGCAATCGCAAGGTCTTGAAGATCGTGCCGATAAGGTATGTGATAACTTTGCCACTTTATTAGTGCTTGAAAATCAAACCCGTCAGGCTATTCCTGAATTAGCTCCTTATACCTTAGCTAAGTTAGGTGAAGCAGCAAAGTAACCTATATCGATTTACCGTCAATATGTCTCCCCGACACCTGACCTTCCCCTGTGCTCTTATTAAGACACAGGGGCTTTTTTTTGCGCCTATTTTAACGATTATGCCGCTATAGCTGGTGTTGCTTTGTTCTGATAAAGAGATTGTCAATTATAAATATAGAACCATATAGGCTTTTTTTGCTATACTGGTGCCAATTATAACAAAGTTACACTCTACTTTAGATGTGGTTATATTTTAGAATCTTCAATTGTTGATGTTGATTGACAGTATTCATGTGTTTTGGTGCTTATTTAGCAGTAAAAAAACATAACAAGTGAATATTGATTTTGATGCTTGGCAAGGTTTAGTTACTAGAACAGATATCTGAAATTATTATTAATGTCGTAACCAGCTTAAGGCGACTTTCATGTTAGAACTGTTAGAACCTATCGCAATTTTTACTCACGTTGCACGAGCAGGAAGTTTTAGTGCTGCAGCCAGACGTCTTGGCATTTCTAAATCTAAAGTGAGCACTCAAGTTGCAGATCTTGAACATAAACTTGGTGTCCAGCTGATCCAGCGTACAACACGTAGTTTAAGTCTTACTGAAGCCGGTAATTTATTGTATCTTCAGGGTGAAGAATTACTTCGCGATGCAGAGCAGGCCGTATCGAGTGTGCACAACTTGAATGATGCAACTCGTGGAGTATTGAAGGTCGGGATCTCGCAATCATTTGGTACTATGCATATTATCCCCGCTTTACCAGAGTTTATGGCAAGACATCCTGATCTTGAGCTGCAAGTCAGTTTACTTGATCATAAAGTTGATGTTGTCAGCGAAGGCTTAGATTTATTGTTAACCATGTCTGAGCAATTGCCGCTAGGTATGGTGGCAAGACCGCTAATGAAGTGTCAATTTTTGTTAGTCGCATCACCGGGGTATATTGCCCAACATGGTAACATTAGCCGCCCTGAGCAATTAGTCGAACACAATTGTTTGGTGTACCAAGGCGAGTGGCATGAACACAGCATGTGGCAATTTAGAAAAGGTGAAGATTATTGCGAAATTGGCGTGTCAGGCAATTTCCGTGTTGATAATGCTCCAGCATTAAAATCGGCAGCGGTGAGTGGTTTAGGCATTGTGTATTTAGCCAGTTATTTGATGGAAGATGAGATTGCTCAAGGGACTTTAGTACCTTTATTACCCGATTGGCAGTTGACACATAACCTTCCATTACAAGCTGTATATCCTCGTCGTAAACACTTGGCTCCTAAAGTCAGTGCATTTATTGATTTTATTAAAACGCATATTAGCAGCCCGCCATATTGGGACGCTAAGTTCGATCACCTGTATAAACTGCGTAAATAACATCAACGCCGGATAATAAGGGCTTATCAAATAGCCATTTTTCCGCGAGCAGGATGATATCTACTCACAATAGGCGTATTGATTTTTCAATAAGCCTATTGTGAAAAAGATATGACAAGTTTGATGCTGCAAACTTAAAACAAATCGCTTTATTCATATTTACTCCCTCTCTTATTTAGCGTTAATGTTAAGCAAAGTGGAAACATTGTTTTATTTTTAAAACAAAGCTTTGCTTGTAGGTTCTGTTCTATTTTTATCCCTTTTATATCAAATATTTAAGCTATGTCTTTATTAGTTGATCCGTAACCTGCTAATCAAGGGGTTAGTGATTTACGCTGCTTTAGTGGTTGAAGTCTGTTCTGATATCAATACAATGGTTGTGTGTTGATTCGAAATGATTTGAAGCATGCGTTTGGTTGAGAAATGACCCCTTTTCAATTAAGCGTACAAATCTGCAAGGTAGCAAATTTTGGATCAGAGTTGGCAATGCTTTTCGAACTAAAACAATGCCGGCCTTAAAACCATCATCCTAGTTTATTTGGTTTACCCCAGACTTTGTTCTGGGGTTATTTTTTTGTGGTAATGGTGACATGAAAACGGCAACCTTAGGTTGCCGTTTTACGTTGGTGCAGATGACCCATTGTCAGTTACAGTGAGTTCACTTGTTTAATCCATTTGTTGACTTGCTCTTCAAGTATGTCTAATGGCAATGGACCATTTTTCAAAATTAAAGTGTGGAACTCGCGAATATCAAACTTTGAGCCTAACTCTTTTTTGGCTTGTTCACGTAGCTGTAATATTTTAATCATACCGACTTTATATGCGGTAGCTTGTGATGGCATTACAATATGGCGCTCGACCATTTTAATCGCATCGGATTCAGCATTTGGCGTATTTTCAACATAATAGGCAATGCCTTGTTCACGAGTCCACTTTTTAGCGTGGATCCCTGTATCAACCACTAAACGGCATGCACGCCATAACTCCATCGATAGACGACCAAAGTCAGAGTATGGGTCAGCATATAAGCCCATTTCCTTAGGGAAATATTCTGAATAAAGTCCCCAACCTTCAATATAAGCAGTATAACCACCAAACTTGCGGAATTTTGGAATACCTTGCAGTTCTTGTGCTATAGCAATTTGCATATGATGACCAGGGATCCCTTCATGATAAGCCAGCGCTTCCATTTGGTACTTTGGCATCGCATCCATTTTGTATAAGTTAGCGTAATAAGTCCCTGGACGAGAGCCATCTGGTGCAGGTTGATCGTAAAATGCTTTACCTGCGGATTTTTCTCTAAATGCTTCAACTTTTTTAACAACTAAATCGGCTTTAGGTTGAATGGTAAACACTTCGTCTAGTCGAGTCTTCATATTATCTATGATTGACTTAGCTTGAGCTAGATACTCTGCTTTACCGGCATCAGAATCAGGATAATAAAACTGTTTGTCATCACGCATGAATGCAAAAAATTCTTTTAAGCTACCCGCAAATTGAACCTTTTTCATAATGACACGCATTTCGTCATGAATACGCTTAACTTCAGTTAGACCGAGATCATGAATGGTGTCTGCACTCATGTTCGTGGTGGTAGTGCGGGCGAGGGCGTTATTATAAAACGCTTCTCCATTAGGTAGCTTCCATACTCCGTCTTTAGTATCGGCACGTGCTTCGAGCGTCTTGGTATAAGTGATTAACTTTTCATAAGCCGGTTTGACGTTAGTGAGCAGGGCTTGTTTTACTTCATTTAATAAGAGGTCTTTTTTATCATCAGTGATATCGAGTTTATTGATTTTGCGTTTAGCGTCAGCCCATAACGCACTGTCTTTACCTGTATCGCTAAAAGGAGCACCACTAATAATATTTTTGCTGTCGGAAATCACATAAGGGAAAACAAACTTTGGCGCTATGATGTGTTTTTGCGCTCGCGTTTCTAATGATGTTTCTAATTGCGAGAATAGGGTCGGTACCGCGTTTAATCGGCTGATATAGGCTTTAGCATCACTTTCATCTGTTATTTGGTGTTGATTGATAAGAAATGATGCCACCATTGAATGAACACCGTACATTTGGTTCATCGGATAGTTGTAATAACGCCACTGATCGTCGCTTATGGTGTTTTCTAAATCGGCCTTTAATAGTTCATAACTTAGCAGTGCTTGCTCATCCAGTTTTGCTGTATCAAGCTGGGTTAGTCTGGTGAGTTGCTCTTTGTTGCGAGCGATGTCGGCATCGGCAGCAGCATCTGATAGGTCATTCCATTTACCGTAATCTTGTTTGATACCAAGGTAAGTTTGATTAATCGGATTTGCCATGACGTTTTCCATAAAAATGGCTTCAAACAATGCATTGGCTTTTTCAGATTCACTATGTTGTGTGGCTACAGCTGTACTTTCTTGTGGGCTAGACAGCGGCGCATTTTGTAATTGTGCAAGGGCCGATGTACTTAATAAGCTTGATAAAGCAACAGCAACCAGAGTTGTTTTTGTTTTTATAGACATGGATATCTTCCCAAAGTACCTAAATGTAGGAGCACATCCTAATAAAGCTTTGCCTAAAAGTGTGAATAGAAATGTTAGAGGATGTGTATTTGCGGTCGAAGATTTATACATTAATGGATAAAGATTAACTCGCAGTTAACTGTTTATTAAAGTAAACCGCGAGTTATATTGTGCAGTTAAATAAATTGAGACAGTAAATCATTTACAAACATATGCCCTTTAGGCGTCAGCTGCCAGTGTGTTGCGGTTTCGGTTAGTAAGCCTCGTTCAATGGATTTTTGCATGCCTTGCTGTACCACTTCTGCCGCTTGCCCGGTACGCTGTTCAAACTCAGCTTTAGGAATTGGGATCATCAATCTAAGGCGATTCATTAAATACTCTAATGGGCGGTCCTCTTCTACGACATCTGTGGTTTCAAAGGTATATTTATCCGCAGCAAGATAACCTTTTGGATGCTTTATTTTAACGGTACGCACAATCTGATTTGATTCGGGCAAGGTGATTTTGCCGTGAGCTCCACAGCCAATACCAAGGTAGTCGCCAAATTGCCAATAGTTAAGGTTATGACGGCATTGGTAACCAGGCTTTGCATAGGCCGATATTTCGTACTGCTCATAACCTAATGCCGCTAAGCGCTGTTGGCCTTGTTCATAAATTTGCCACAGGTTCTCATCGTCCGGTAATTGAGGCGGCTTTGAATGAAATAAGGTATTAGGTTCAATGGTAAGTTGATACCACGAAAGATGTGGCGGAGCTAATGCCGTGGCGGTATCGATATCATGCATGGCTTCATCAAAGCTTTGATTCGGTAAACCATGCATTAAGTCGAGATTAAAACTCAAATAATCTGCTTGCTTAGCTTTTTGTGCCGCAACTTTAGCTTCATCTTCATTATGGATCCGACCAAGCAAGTTAAGTTTTTCTTTAGAGAAGCTTTGCACCCCAATGGAAAGCCGCGTCACACCCGCTGCACGATAAGCACTAAAGTCATCATGCTCTAATGTGCCAGGATTAGCTTCCATAGTGATTTCTATATCATCTTCAAAAGGGATTAATGCTTGTGCACCATCAAGTATGCGTTGAATTTGGCTAGCATCAAATAACGATGGTGTGCCACCACCGATAAAAATAGTATGGATTTTTCGACCTTGAACATAAGCCAAGTCTTGTGTTAAGTCGTTTAATAACGCATCAACATATTGCTGCTGTGGCAACTCACCATTTTGGCCATGGGAGTTAAAATCACAATAAGGGCACTTTTGAACGCACCAAGGTATATGAATATATAAACTCAGTGGCGGTAATTGCAATGTCATTTATGATTGCTCATCCATTGTTATTGTATTGCTCGACGAACTGTTCGATGTGTTAGTCGATAAGATTATGCCTTGGGCTTGCATGGCGCTCACTAACAGTTTCAGTGCTTTACCTCGATGACTGTGAGCATTTTTCTGATCGCCAGTGAGTTCAGCTGCAGAGCAGTCAAAGCCTTGAGGAATAAAAACGGGGTCATATCCATGGCCTTGTTCACCTTGCGGGGCATGGTTTATGGTGCCTTCCCATGATGCTTGGCAAATAATGGGGGTCGGATCTTTTGCATGGCGCATGTATACCAGCACACATTGAAACCGAGCGCTGCGAAGCGTTTCACCCTGGAGTGCATCAAGTAATTTAAGGTAATTGCTGGTTTCAGTAGCCCCTTCACCCGAATAACGCGCGGAATATATGCCTGGTTGACCTTGTAGTGCATCAACTTCAATGCCTGAATCATCTGCAATAGCGGCTTTTCCGGTAATTTCAGCCGCATGACGCGCTTTAATAATGGCATTCTCAACAAACGTTGTGCCTGTTTCAGCCACCTCAGAAACATTAAATTGGTTCTGCGGTAGTACTTCAATGTTAAATGCCGCAAGCATTTGATCAAATTCGGCAAGTTTGCCTTTGTTGCCACTGGCAAGAACAATTTGTTGTTTGATTGGAGTCTGCATAGGTTTGCTTTTGAAATGAAGAAAAATTTGTCGTTATTATACGCTAACAAAGCCGCGATGCGCTACGGCGCTAGGAACTCTCGGGCTCGCCAGAGGGCCGACTGCGTCCTGCGAGGTCGTAACTCGGTCACAGCTAGGCACAGCTTCGCTGCTAAGATTGAGTTGCTGGGCGACTAGGCTGTTGATTTTATAGCCTCTAGCCGCCAAGCGTCATAGCAGCGAAGTGCTCTATGCTTTTTATCGCTTGCTATCGAGATTTTAGGCCTTAATCGACATAAAACTTTTGTTTAAACTTCAATGAGGTGTTTAGTTGTTTGCCGTACTTAATGGTAATCGTAAAATTAACTTCTTGGTCGTCACGATAAGGCACTTCTGCTATGTAATAGATTGAGTTTCCTTCACGGATTTCTTTAAAATCAAGCGTTATGCGTGCATCAAGTAGGTTATTGGCGATACCCGATATTTCAACTGGCACTGCTGGGTGTCCATCTTGGCTGGTATTGAGAACGGTAATATTAACTAGACCATTATAACTACTGCGTTCAATACCATAGGTTTTGGCTATTTCTGGTGTAATAAAGGTGCTATTGAGCGCCATGTAGTGAATATCGAAATTACCGACTTGCTGTTTTTGTTCTGCCTGAGCTGTACTCGTCATTGCCATCAATGACAATAATAATATCGGTAAAAGTGAGCGAGATAAACGCAATGATTGAAACATGATCTTGTCCTTAGCGAGCTGAGCAATAGGGTTATTATAGATGAGTGAGCTTTAAAAGTGCGGCTATTTCTGCTGGAATAACTTGCGGCTGGCATATTTGTATTTGCTTATGACGGCTATGTTCACCTTTGAGGATATGCACCTGACTTTTTGCCACTTTACAGGCTTTTGCAAGATACTTAGATAAATGAGCATTGGCTTTACCGTCAATTGGAGGTGCAGTTATGGCTATTTTTAATTCGTTACCGTGTAAGCCGATAATTTGATCGCGGCTTGCTTTGGGTTGTAGATAAACAAAAAGCAGCAAGTCACCTTGCTGCTCATCGTTGGAATAGCTTATAGCCGTCATTATTTAGTGATGTCCAACAACTAAATAATCGCCCAAAAAGGGATGTACTGTGCACACAACATATTAATGAAGTTCATGGCAATAAATACTACCAACACAGATAAATCTAAGCCGCCAATTGCAGGTAGTACTTTGCGTACTGGGGCTAAAATTGGTTCTGTTAACTGAGTCATTACCATCACAATTGGGTTGTAACCTTGATTAAACCAACTCAACACCGCTCGAACAAGTAGCATCCAAAAAAGTAATACTCCGGCTTGTTTTACCACAGAAATCACTGAGAACAATACCAAGGTAAGAATATCTACCGCAGCGCCTGCCATGAAAGTAAGTACTAACATTTTTACCATTACGACGATAAAGGCCAGTAACATCGATGAAGTATCAATACGTCCTATCGAAGGCAATAGTCGGCGCATTGGGGCGATAATCGGTTGTGTCGCCTTAACCACAAATTGGCTAAATGGATTGTAAAAATCCGCTCTTGCAAGTTGTAGCCAAAAACGAAGAATGACGATCATTAGGTATAAGTCAAACAGGGTGTTGACTAAAAAACTCATTGCATTCATGGATATTGCCTTACGTTTATGTAATTTAGTGCTTATGTTTATGCTATCTAGTATTTAACACATGCTAGGATCAATGCTTCAATTAACTGAGCTTATGTATGTTTAGCAATACAGTACTAAGCTGCAAATATAATCACTCACCGCTCAGATCCGCGCTATTAAAGCTTAGTTTTACCTAAGCTATTTTACACCAAAGAGGTTAACTTTAAGTTAAATATTAGTTCATCTCATCGCGTTAAAATGTTTTAGCCATTTCTTGGGCGCGGGCAACACAGTTTGTCATTGCTTTATCGACTAATTCCACTAAACCGCCTTGCTGAAAAGTTTCAACGGCTCTGGCTGTAGTGCCGCCTTTTGACATCACATTTTGACGCAATTCTGTCACCGATAATTGCTGGTTTTGAATCACCATCTGCGCGGCGCCTAAGGCTGCTTGTTCTGCCAATAATCTTGCTTTGTCTTCTGCCATGCCCATGTTGACCCCAGAAGCGATCATTGACTCAATAAACAAGAAGAAATACGCAGGAGAACTGCCCGCGAGCGCGATAACTTGATCTAATTCAGCTTCATTATCAACCCAGGTCACTTTGCCGCCACTTTGCATCAAGGTTTCGCAAATCGCTTTGTGCTCGGCAGAAATACTGTCATCGGCATAAATACCCGTCATGCCGTAACCAATTTGTGTCGGAGTATTAGGCATGGTGCGGATAAGTTTTATTGGCTGTTTAAAATAAACAGCATAACGCGATGCAGGAATACCAGCCGCGATAGTAATGATTAACTTATTGGTTAAATCCAGTGAGCTGAGGCCTTCGCAAACGGTGGCCATTAACTGCGGCTTTACGCTGAGTACAATGACATCAGCAGCTTGTGCTGTTGCATTATTATCATGAGAAACATGAATCGACAAATCTTGCTGCAAAGCATCCAATTTACCTTTACTTGGATTGGTTGCATGAATAAGGTCACTAGGATAGCCATGTTTAACTAAGCCACTAATAATGCTGCGAGTCATATTGCCCGCACCGATAAAACATACTTTTGCTTGAGTCATTGAGTCTGTATCCAATAAATGAGTGAATTTATGTCCAGTTCGTGTGTATGTTACCTAATTCAGTCCTAGGACGCCACGCTTCTGGATTCTAGGGGCGCTACGCTTCTAGGGCGGACTGCTTCCTGCTAGGCCGCTGCGCGGAAAGAGCACTTCGCTTCTAGGGACAGCTTCGCTCTAGGCTATTAGCTTTATCTTTCGCCAAAGATCGCACTACCGATACGCACCATGGTCGAACCGTTGGCAATGGCGATGTCCATGTCGTTGCTCATGCCCATGGAAAGGGTATCAACGCTAGGATACTGTTGCTTGAGCAGATCAAATAGCTGCTTTAACTGCGCAAATTCTTGTTGTTGGACCTGCTCGTCATTAGTGGCGGTAGGAATCGCCATTAATCCACGTAATGTCAGCTGAGATAAAGAGTTGATAGTAAGCGCTAACGTGGCAACGTCTTCAGCATTGACGCCCGATTTAGACTCTTCTTGGCTAATATTAACTTGAATACACACGTTTAATGGCGGTTTGTTACTCGGGCGTTGCTCATCTAAACGCTGGGCAATTTTATCGCGACTTAAGGTGTGCATCCAATCAAAATGCTCGGCAACAATTTTGCTTTTGTTTGATTGCAATGGGCCGATAAAATGCCATTCGATATCTGGGTAATCTGCCTGTAAGGCGGTAATTTTAGTTTCGCCTTCTTGAACATAATTTTCACCAAATAGACGCTGTCCAGCTTGATAAGCGGCAATGATGTCACTGATAGGTTTAGTTTTACTCACCGCCAGCAGGCTTATTTCAGCTGATGATCGTGAACAATTTTGCGCCGCTTGATTAATTCTACTCTGGGCGATTGATATTCTGTCTGCTATTGTTGTCATAATGTTGGTTAAATGGATGTCTCTACAATGGAAATCACTGAATTACTCGCCTTTAGTGTAAAACACAAAGCATCAGATCTACATCTTTCAGCAGGCGTATCTCCTATGATCCGCGTTGACGGTGAGGTAAGGAAAATCAATTTACCTGCGTTAGATCATCAAGGCGTCCATAGTCTTGTCTATGACATCATGAATGATAAACAACGTAAAGACTATGAAGAACATCTAGAAATCGATTTTTCATTTGAAGTGCCTAATTTAGCGCGTTTTCGTGTTAACGCATTTAATCAGTCCCGTGGCGCTGGCGCAGTATTTCGTACCATTCCCTCTGAAATTTTATCCCTTGAGCAACTTGGCGCCCCAGAAATATTTAAAAAAATTGCCAGTTACCCACGTGGATTAGTATTAGTTACAGGGCCTACCGGTTCGGGTAAATCAACGACACTTGCTGCGATGGTCGATTACGTTAATGAAAATCGCCATGACCATATCTTAACCATCGAAGACCCAATAGAATTCGTCCATCAAAATAAGCAATGCTTAATCAATCAGCGTGAAGTTCACAAACATACCCATAGCTTTAATGCCGCATTAAGAAGTGCATTACGTGAAGATCCCGATGTGATTCTTGTGGGCGAGATGCGCGACCTTGAAACGATCCGCTTAGCTATGACAGCAGCCGAAACCGGTCACTTAGTGTTTGGTACTTTGCATACCACCTCAGCCGCCAAAACCATTGACCGTGTGGTCGACGTGTTTCCCGAAGGTGAAAAAAGTATGGTGCGCACCATGTTGTCTGAATCGCTTCAGGCGGTTATTTCGCAAACATTAATCAAGAAGATTGGCGGTGGCCGAGTTGCTGCTCACGAAATTATGATGGGTACTCCAGCAATTCGAAACCTGATTCGTGAAGACAAAGTGGCGCAAATGTACTCCGCTATTCAAACGGGTATGTCTCATGGCATGCAAACCCTTGATCAATGTCTGCAAAACTTGGTCAATAGAGGCTTAATTACCCGTGAAGATGCAATGCAGAAGAGCTCGAATAAACAAGCTAATTTCTAAGGAGCTGGGATCATGGATGTTCGTCCATTTTTAAATTTGATGGTGGAAAAAAAAGCGTCTGATTTATTCATCACTGCCGGTTTTCCACCCAGCGCCAAAATTGATGGTGAGTTACGTCAGTTATCCGAAGATAAATTAACCCCAGAACAGTCGCTGGTGTTTGTTGAATCTTTAATGAGTGATGTACAAAAGAAAGAGTTTCACGATACTAGCGAGTGTAACTTTGCTTTTGCGGCAAAAGATTTAGGCCGTTTTCGTGTCAGTGCCTTTTGGCAACGCGAATCAGCCGGTTGCGTTATGCGCCGTATCGAAACCCAAATTCCTGAAGTTGACGACTTAAAACTGCCTGCGATTTTAAAAGATTTGGTGATGAGTAAGCGTGGTCTTATCATCATGGTAGGTGGCACCGGTACTGGTAAATCAACATCGTTAGCTGCATTGGTGGGGTACCGCAATGCACATGCTCGCGGACATATTCTGACCATTGAAGATCCTGTTGAGTTTGTCCATAACCACCGTAAAAGCATTATTACGCAACGTGAAGTGGGCATTGATACCGAATCATTCGATGCCGCGCTTAAAAGCTCATTGCGCCAAGCACCTGATGTGATTTTAATTGGTGAAATTCGTACTCAAGAAACCATGGAGTTTGCATTGTCATTTGCTGAAACTGGCCACTTATGTATGGCAACTTTGCATGCCAACAATGCTAACCAAGCACTTGATCGTATTATGCATTTAGTACCAGAAAGTAAGCACAACCAACTACTATTTGATTTGTCATTAAATTTACGCGGTATTGTCGCGCAGCAGCTTATCCCTAAATCAGATGGAACCGGGCGTCGTGCAGCCATTGAAGTGTTAATCAATACTCCTCGAGTGGCCAGCTTGATCGCCAAAAACGAGTTACATTTACTTAAAGAAACTATGGGTAAGTCACGCGAACAAGGCATGCAAACATTTGACCAAGCCTTGCTCGATTTGTATGTAGAAGGCGAAATCAGTTATGCCGACGCATTACATCATGCCGATTCACCGAATGATTTACGCTTAATGATTAAATTACAAAATAATGAAGCCGCGTCGTCAGGGACAATGGAAGGCATTACTCTAGACATGGATTAGTGATTATCTTAGTCAGTCAATAAGCTGATAATTCATCAAGCTGTTTATTATTAAAGGCCGTAAGTCACATCTTACGGCCTTTTTTGTTACCATGGTCACCATTATTGTTATCATTACTGTGGTTATCATGACTATTGTTGTGAAAGTTGCGATAACAAAAATACATTAAAAATCTTTTTTTCAGTAACCTTATTCGTATTTTTACGTTGTCTGTTACACATTTTTTCACGTTATATAAAATTGTTTTTCAAGGATGTTTCATGCAGTTATGGCAAAAAGTCACCGTCTTATCTTCGCTAATCTTGTTTCCATTCGCGGCCTCAGCAGTACCAGTCACAGATGAAGTCGATATCGGCGGTGCAGTGCGCGTGAACTACGGTTGGAAAGATTACGACAATAACTCCAAACTTGAGTTTGAACTGTTCCGTGCAGATGTTAACTACAAGAGTAAAGATGGCTTATTCGCCTCTGCTCAGTATCGTTGGTATGAAAATATGGACGTAGTGCATCATGCATACATGGGTTATCAATTTGATGAAGCCCAATCAGTACAAGTGGGTGTAACCCAAGTGCCATTTGGCTTATTACCTTATGCCGCCCATTCATTTTGGTTCGGCGCAACCTATTATCTTGGTTTTGAAGATGATTATGATGCCGGTATCCATTACAAAAATGAACAAGATGGTTGGCGCTATGACTTGGCGTATTTTGCTAATGACGAAATTGGCGACGGTTCTAATTATGATCGTTACTCATTTGATGCGGCCACAACAGCCGATTCACCATATGAAGAGGCTGGACAAATCAACGCCCGAGTTGAACGAGAATTTACCTCTGGTGAAGTGACTCATAAGTTAGGTGGTTCATTACAATACAGCCAATTAGATTTTATGGCTGATGCCGCTACCGTAGTAGGAGAAGACACCAATGGTCTTGCCGCTGCAGCGCATTGGCAACTTGACTGGAAACAATGGCAATTACAATTACAGTATATTCATTATGACTATGATATCGACAACAGTGAACGTATTGCGCTGAGTGCATTTCAATATCCATTTGAAATTGCTGCACAAGCCGATGTCGCTACCGTTAACATTGCTAAATCGATTGACGTTGATTGGGGTCCAATCTCTAATGTAAATTTTTACAACGATTACAGTCAGGTAATGGCATCGGGTCAAGGGCTTGATGATTCTATCCAGAATGTGACTGGTGTTGCCATCACGGCAGGTAAATTTTATTCTTATGTAGATTGGATTGCCGGTAAAAATATGTGGTTTGTTGATGGTCCAGGCGTTGGAATCAATAATGGTGATACATCATGGCATTCTCGCTTAAACATCAATATTGGTTTCTATTTCTAAAAGGTTTTGATCTCAATAAAAAAGTATCGCGTATAATGTATTGATACTTCATTAGGCACCGATAAATTTATTTAGCGGTGCCTATTCACTTTGAGAAAAGGACACTTAACATGATTAAATTTATTGCCGCAGCAGGCTTGTTTACCCTCAGTGCAGGGGCTTTCGCTGCAAGTTGTCCTGATTATCTCAATGTTGAAGCCCGCAAATTACACTCCGAAGAAAACGTCAATTTATGTGAACTCACCCAAGGTAAAGCAGTATTAATTGTTAATACCGCCTCCCATTGTGGCTTTACACCTCAATTTGAAGCACTTGAAGCCTTGCACAAGCAATATGCCGACAAAGGTTTAGTGGTCATTGGTTTTCCATCAGATGATTTTTTCCAAGAAGAAAAAGACGAAGCTAAAACCGCAGATGTATGTTTCATCAACTATGGTGTTACGTTTACCATGGTGTCAACATCACCCGTGAGAGGCAGTGAAGCCAACTCAGTGTTTAAATATTTAGGTGATAAAAGTGGCCAGCCAAAGTGGAACTTCTACAAATATGTTGTTTCAGGTGATGGCAAAACGGTAAAAGAATTTAGCTCTCGTGTTAAACCCGATAGCGATGAATTGATAAAAGCGATTGAGTCCGTTTTATAAGTGGTTAGCTTATCCAAATGAGTTAGCTATGTTAGTTAACTTAGGATAGCGTTAACTAATATAGCTATTTAATCGAGATAATAGTTTAATTTAAATAGACGTTTTAGAGCGCCGATAGATTTGATCATCAAATCGATAACTAGCGCTCTTTTTGTGTTAATCGAAAGCGATATAATTATAATTTCATCTCACAAGTTACTCATACTGTGATGTATTTATAAATCCATACTAATAACGGAGAAGATACTTTGGCTAGATTTTCAGGGCTAGATAAAGAAACCGGTCACAAAGCGCGTGGCAAAACCGGTGTATTATTATTAAATCTAGGTACACCAGATGCACCAACCGCATCAGCTGTTCGCATCTATTTAGCTGAGTTTTTGGCGGATCCTCGAGTAGTCGAAATTCCAAAACTGATATGGATGATTATTCTTCACGGGATTATTTTACGTATTCGTCCAGCCAAATCAGCAGCCTTATACAAACAAGTGTGGACCGAAGCCGGTTCGCCTCTACTCGACATTAGCCAACGTCAGCAAGCCAAACTAGCCAATCATTTACACGCGCAAGGGCATGATGTGAGCGTCCATTTGGCTATGCGTTATGGTTCTCCATCAACGGCCAGTACCCTGCAAGCAATGCACAAGCAAGGTGTAGACAATTTAGTGGTTTTGCCTTTATACCCACAGTACGCGGCTCCAACAACGGGTTCGGCATTTGATGCTTTAGCCAAAGAATTAATGAAATGGCGTTATATCCCCGCACTGCACTTTATTAACACCTACCATGACAACCCTGATCTTATCGATGCGCTTGCAGCATCGATTGAAAAAGATTTTGAACAACACGGAAAACCACAAAAACTGGTGATGTCGTATCATGGTATGCCTGAACGTAATCTGCATTTAGGCGATCCTTATTATTGTTTTTGTATGAAGACAACTCGCTTAGTGGTAGAAAAATTAGGCCTAACTGAAGATGAGTATGTGGCAACATTCCAGTCTCGCTTTGGCAAAGCTAAATGGTTACAACCATACACAGACGTAACCATTGGTAGTCTGCCTGAAAAAGGTGTTACCGATATCGCGGTTATCTGCCCAGCATTTAGTGCCGATTGTTTAGAAACCTTAGAAGAAATTAAGGGTGAAAATCGTCACGTATTTGAAGATGCTGGTGGCAAAAACTTTAGATACATCGAATGTTTAAATGACAATGATGATCATATCAATATGATGGCAAATCTTGTTAAACCTTTTCTTTAAGGGTTCTAGGGTCGCTTCGCTACTAGGGCGGACTGCGTCCTGCTAGGTCGTGACTGCGTCACTGCTAGGTTGCTTCGCTACTAAGATTTTATAGTCTCTAGTCGCGAAGCGTCCTAGCAGCGTAGCGCTCTAGGCTTTTGCTCGTCATCGCTTTCCACCGCTCGTTATCATTCTTTTAATTGCTTTTCACTGCTCGCCTCTGCTTTTATGATTTGTTAAACTCAAATAAAGTTTTATTGCTAAAGAAATCATATGAGAATAGATCCTAATATCGCATTAGTTTATAGCACTGATAAAGGTCGTATTGAACAACCTAAACCGCAAGTTGAAGTACCAAGCGGTGATGGTATCGTGCGGATCCACAAAGACAGTAAAGGCCGAAAAGGTAAGGGCGTTAGTGTGATTAAAGGGCTCGAGTTAGATGAAAAAGCCTTAAAAGAGTTAGCGCAAAAACTGAAGAAACAATGTGGCTGCGGTGGTACAGTGAAAGACTTCTGCATTGAGGTACAAACCGACAATCGCGAACAAATAAAATCCATATTAGAGAAGTTGAATTTCACCGTGAAATTGGCGGGTGGATAATACTAGGGCTTGTTGGTCTGTGGTGGTCAATATTTATTCGAACCCTTCGGGCAATCTTTTTAGCGGCTTTATACTGCGTTATCGCCTGTTGATCTAGTATAACTACATCAACAAGTTCTGCCTTGTATGACATGGCTACAAATCGCGGTAAAAATCATCTGGAAAGACCAACAAGCCCAAGGTTAACGCACTATTGGGGAGAGAATATGGATAGCTTAAAAGACCACTTTTTAATTGCCATGCCATCGTTAGATGATACATTTTTCGAACGCTCAGTGATCTACATTTGCGAGCATGATCAAAAGGGGGCGATGGGCATCATTGTTAACCGTCCAATAGGTTTGGAGATTGAAGAGCTGCTTGAGCAAATGGAGCTGTATTTATCGCCTGAGTTTTTATTCTCCCTCGACAGCCAAGTGCTCATTGGTGGCCCTGTTGCTCCGGAGCGAGGCTTTGTACTGCATACGCCGCAAAAACATTGGCTCAATAGTACTGAAATCAGTGAGGAGACAATGCTAACATCTTCGCGAGATATATTGGCCTCGATTGGCTCAGACAAATCCCCAGAAAATTTTGTGGTTGCGCTCGGTTACGCGGGTTGGAGTAAAAATCAACTAGAACAAGAGATTGCCGACAATACCTGGTTAACGATCAAAGCTTCGGCCGAGTTATTATTTAACGTAGAACCTGAACAAATGTGGCAGTCGGCCACCCAACAACTCGGTTTCGATATTTGGCAAATGTCGAGTCAAATAGGCCATGCTTAACAATAGTTCGCTGCGCTTCTAGGACGGACTTCGTCCTGCTAGGGTCGCTGCGCTGCTAAGATTTATAGAATCTAGCCGCGAAGCGTCCTAGCAGCGTAGCGCTCTAGGCTGTTACTTTTAAAGCGTCCTCTAAAGATCAAACAAAGAGATATACATGCAACCACAAACCGTTTTAGGCTTCGACTATGGCACCAAAAGTATCGGTGTCGCTATCGGTCAAGCCATCACTGCCAGTGCCACGCCTTTATTATCGATTAAAGCGGTTGATGGCATCCCTAATTGGGATGATATCGACAAATTATTGAAAGAATGGCAACCTGATCTTGTGGTTGTTGGCTTGCCATTAAATATGGACGGCACTGAGCAAGAGATGACTCAACGAGCCCGAAAATTTGCTAATCGAATTAATGGTCGATTTGGTGTCAAGATTGCCACCCAAGATGAACGCCTAACCACTGCAGATGCCAAAGCGCGCTTATTCGAATTGGGTGGTTTTAAAGCATTAACTAAAGGCCAAGTGGATGCCGTGTCAGCGGTGTTAATTATCGAAAGTTATTTCGAAAACCAGTTCTAACTTAATGCCTCGATTCTAGGGTCGCTTCGCTACTAGGGCGTGACTACGTCACTGCTAGGGTCGCTTCGCTACTAGGTCGTGACTACGTCACTGCTAGGGTCGCTTCGCTACTAGGTCGTGACTACGTCACTGCTAGGGTCGCTTCGCTACTAGGGCGTGACTACGTCACTGCTAGGGTCGCTTC
>NZ_JACJDX010000050.1:0-251 GCF_014163775.1 Shewanella sp. SR43-8
TCAAAGTCATTGGCGACGGCGGCCACGCCCGCTGGGGTCAAGCTGATGACACCGGTCACGGGATCAATCTCAAACCAAGCGTCATCATTGCCGCTGACGATACTGTAGGTCACTGGCGTGCCTTCTGGATCGGTCGCAGACACAGTACCGATCACCGTGCTGTCGCTGCTGTTTTCATTGTAGCTAAAGTTGTAGCTGGTTTCGCCCACGGGTGGGGTGAACTCAGGCGCTTCATTGACATCAAGCTCAGT
>NZ_JACJDX010000051.1:0-251 GCF_014163775.1 Shewanella sp. SR43-8
TTTATCTTTGGCTTTTTTAAGCCCGCTCTTTAACAATTTGGAAAGCTGATAGTACTAACTAAAGGCGCATGAATGATGATTCGTTGTCGTTTGTGTGATTACGTTAGTGCGAAAAACGTTAATGCAAAAGCATTAACACTTGAGTTCTCAACACACTGTTTAAGTGTCTTGAATATTCTAAAAAACTAAGGCGAGTCCACTTCCTACCCGGAGGTGAGACAAGTAAAAACCAGCTGGTCATGATATGACCC
>NZ_JACJDX010000052.1:0-242 GCF_014163775.1 Shewanella sp. SR43-8
ACTGAGCTTGATGTCAATGAAGCGCCTGAGTTCACCCCACCCGTGGGCGAAACCAGCTACAACTTTAGCTACAATGAAAACAGCAGCGACAGCACGGTGATCGGTACTGTGTCTGCGACCGATCCGGAAGGCACGCCAGTGACCTACAGCATCGTCAGCGGCAATGACGACGCTTGGTTTGAGATTGATCCCGTGACCGGTGTCATCAGCTTGACCCCAGCGGGCGTGGCCGCCGTCGCCAA
>NZ_JACJDX010000053.1:0-236 GCF_014163775.1 Shewanella sp. SR43-8
TTTTCAAAATACGTAAAGTTGTAGCTGGTTTCGCCCACGGGTGGGGTGAACTCAGGCGTTTCATTGACATCAAGCTCAGTGAGGGTGACGTTAATGTTGGTGGTGTTGACACCATCTGAGGCGCCGACGACTAAATTGTGCACGTTCGCCAGGGCTTCAAAGTCATTGGCGACGGCGGCCACGCCCGCTGGGGTCAAGCTGATGACACCGGTCACGGGATCAATCTCAAACCAAGC
>NZ_JACJDX010000054.1:0-233 GCF_014163775.1 Shewanella sp. SR43-8
AAATTGTGCACGTTCGCCAGGGCTTCAAAGTCATTGGCGACGGCGGCCACGCCCGCTGGGGTCAAGCTGATGACACCGGTCACGGGATCAATCTCAAACCAAGCGTCATCATTGCCGCTGACGATGCTGTAGGTCACTGGCGTGCCTTCCGGATCGATGGCATTGACGGTGCCAATCACCGTGCTGTCGCTGCTGTTTTCAAAATACGTAAAGTTGTAGCTGGTTTCGCCCAC
>NZ_JACJDX010000055.1:0-233 GCF_014163775.1 Shewanella sp. SR43-8
AAATTGTGCACGTTCGCCAGGGCTTCAAAGTCATTGGCGACGGCGGCCACGCCCGCTGGGGTCAAGCTGATGACACCGGTCACGGGGTCAATCTCAAACCAAGCGTCGTCATTGCCGCTGACGATACTGTAGGTCACTGGCGTGCCTTCAGGGTTGGTTGCAGACACAGTACCGATCACCGTGCTGTCGCTGCTGTTTTCAAAATACGTAAAGCTGTAGCTGTCGCCTATAGG
>NZ_JACJDX010000056.1:0-230 GCF_014163775.1 Shewanella sp. SR43-8
GCCCGAAGGTCCCCTCCTTTCCCCCGTAGGGCGTATGCGGTATTAGCAGTCGTTTCCAACTGTTATCCCCCTCGACTGGGCAGATCCCTAGGCATTACTCACCCGTCCGCCGCTCGTCACCTCAGGAGCAAGCTCCCTTGTGTTACCGCTCGACTTGCATGTGTTAGGCCTGCCGCCAGCGTTCAATCTGAGCCATGATCAAACTCTTCAATTAAAGTTTTTTGAATCTT
>NZ_JACJDX010000057.1:0-230 GCF_014163775.1 Shewanella sp. SR43-8
AGCAAGCTCCCTTGTGTTACCGCTCGACTTGCATGTGTTAGGCCTGCCGCCAGCGTTCAATCTGAGCCATGATCAAACTCTTCAATTAAAGTTTTTTGAATCTTACGATTCGGCTCAATGAATTCTGATTGCTTATCTCACCGAAGCGAAATAAGTCTTTGTACATATTACTATGAACATTCATCGTTGCATTGAGTTTAAATTTTTTGATTGCCAACATTCCGAAGAAC
>NZ_JACJDX010000058.1:0-230 GCF_014163775.1 Shewanella sp. SR43-8
AGCAAGCTCCCTTGTGTTACCGCTCGACTTGCATGTGTTAGGCCTGCCGCCAGCGTTCAATCTGAGCCATGATCAAACTCTTCAATTAAAGTTTTTTGAATCTTGCGATTCGGCTCAATGAATTCTGATTGCTTATCTCACCGAAGCGAAATAAGTCTTTGTACATATTACTATGAACATTCATCGTTGCATTGAGTTTAAATTTTTTGATTGCCAACATTCCGAAGAAC
>NZ_JACJDX010000059.1:0-230 GCF_014163775.1 Shewanella sp. SR43-8
GCCCGAAGGTCCCCTCCTTTCCCCCGTAGGGCGTATGCGGTATTAGCAGTCGTTTCCAACTGTTATCCCCCTCGACTGGGCAGATCCCTAGGCATTACTCACCCGTCCGCCGCTCGTCACCTCAGAAGCAAGCTCCCTTGTGTTACCGCTCGACTTGCATGTGTTAGGCCTGCCGCCAGCGTTCAATCTGAGCCATGATCAAACTCTTCAATTAAAGTTTTTTGAATCTT